>JBOHFT010000010.1:0-54742 GCA_050699815.1 Pseudonocardiaceae bacterium
TGACTCGCATCGCCACTCACGGCTTGTCCACAGCGAGGCGCGTTGAAGGCGCCGTCCGCTGCGGAATAGGCTCGCCGGGGATCGCGCCGCGCTGGAAGGGGGGATCGGGTTCGATGTCGACCTGGGCGTCCGCACAGCAGCCGCTGACTGTGCCGGCCCCGCCGGTCTCCTACGACGACGGGGCCGTTGACGACGGGGCCGATCCTGCCAGGCGCCGCCGGGTGGTGCCGCAGCCACCACCGCTGGACCGGCATGGGCCGGCCCGGGTGGTGGCGATCTGCAACCAGAAGGGCGGTGTCGGCAAGACCACCTCGACGATCAACCTGGGGGCCGCGCTCACCGAGTACGGCCGCCGGGTGCTGCTGGTCGACTTCGATCCGCAGGGGGCGCTGTCGGTCGGGCTCGGCGTGGCCTCACACCAGCTGGACCGCACCATCTATAATCTGATCATGGGGCAGGGTGTCCCGGTAGACGAGGTCGTCCAGCCCACGTCGGTGCCGGGCATGGACCTGCTGCCCAGCAACATCGACCTGTCCGCCGCGGAGGTGCAACTGGTCACCGAGGTCGGCCGGGAGCAGGCGCTGGGCCGGACCCTGCAACCGCTGCTGGCGCACTACGACTTCATCCTGGTCGACTGCCAGCCCTCGCTGGGCCTGCTCACCATCAATGCGCTGGCCTGCGCAGACGGTGTGCTGATCCCGCTGGAGTGCGAGTTCTTCAGCCTGCGCGGGGTGGCGCTGCTGATGGACACCATCGACAAGGTGCGCCAGCGGCTCAACCCCAAGCTGGCGATCACCGGGATCCTCGCCACGATGTATGACCCTCGTACGCTGCATGCCCGCGAGGTGATGGCCCGCGTGGTGGAGGCGTTCGGTGACACCGTGTTCGACGCGGTGATCAACCGGACGGTGCGGTTCCCGGAAACCACTGTCGCCGGCGAGCCGATCACCAGGTGGGCACCGAAGTCCGCCGGGGCGAATGCCTACCGCGCGCTGGCCCGCGAGGTGATCGCGCGATGAGACCTGCTGGCAGGGTCGAATCATCGGCTCCGACCGCCGTGCAGGAACCGGTGGTGCCCGTCCGCTTCACGGTGCGGCTGGACAACTTCGAGGGCCCGTTCGACCTGCTGCTGGCGCTCATCTCGCAGCAGCAGATGGACGTGACCGAGGTGGCCCTGCACCGGGTGACCGACGATTTCATCGCCCACTTGCGGGTACTGGGCGAGTCTTTCGACCTGGACGAGACCACCGAATTCCTGGTTGTCGCGGCGACCCTGCTGGACCTCAAAGCGGCCCGGTTGCTGCCGTCGGCCGACGTCGAGGACGAAGCAGACCTCGCCCTGCTGGAAGCGCGTGACCTGCTGTTCGCGCGGTTGCTGCAGTACCGGGCGTACAAGCAGGTCGCGGCGCTGTTCGCGGAGCTGGAGTCCGGGGCGCTGCGCCGTTATCCGCGGTCGGTGGCGATCGAGGATCGGTTCGCCGGTTTGCTGCCCGAGGTGCTGCTCGGCGTCGACGCCGCCCGCTTCGCCGAGACCGCCGCCGCGGTGTTCCGGGCCAAACCGCCACCCATGGTGTCGCTGGAGCATCTGCACGCCCCCCGGGTGTCAGTGCAGGAACACGCCGCCCTGCTGCGCAGCTGGCTGGCTCGCGACGGCCAGGCAAGCTTCCGCAGCCTGGTCGCTGACTGCACGCACACCAGGGAGGTGGTCGCGCGCTTCCTGGCGTTGCTGGAGCTGTACCGCGCCGCGGTGGTGGTCTTCGACCAGGCCGACCCCCTGGGCGACCTGCACGTCCAGTGGACGGGCGGTTCCGAGCAGGCAACCGTGGCGCAGCCGGATACAGACGAGGACTACCGGTGAGCGAACCCGCGACCGAGGCGCTGCCTGGGCTGGCCGCCGACAGCGAGCTCGACGCGGCGCTGGAAGCGTTGCTGCTGGTGGTGGACTCGCCGGCCGGCGCGGACGTGCTGGCCAGCGCGCTGAACCAGCCGGTGCAACGGGTGGTCGAGGGGCTGCAACGGCTGCGCGACGGCTACACGAACACTGGACGCGGCATCGACCTGTGTTACGTGGCGCAGGGGTGGCGGCTGCACACCCGCGATGTGTACGCGCCGTTCGTGGAACGGCTGCTGCTGGACGGGCAGCGGACCAGGCTCACCCGGGCCGCCCTGGAGACCCTGGCTGTGGTGGCCTACCGCCAGCCGGTCACCCGCTCCCGGGTCGCCGCGATCCGCGGGGTGAACGTCGACGGGGTGATGCGTACCCTGCTGGCCCGGGGTCTGGTCACCGAGGTGGGGACCGATCCGGAGACGCACGGTACGCTGCACTGCACGACGGAGCTGTTCCTGGAGCGGCTCGGACTCTCCTCATTGGAGGACCTACCCCCGATTGCCCCGCTACTGCCCGACATCGACGCGATCGATGATGTCCCCGTCTGAGGCGATGTCCCACCCTGAAGCTGTGACCGCGCTGCCCCGGCTGCACAAAGTGCTCGCCCAGGCCGGGGTGGCCTCCCGGCGCGCCGCCGAGGAGATGATCGCGCGCGGCCGGGTCCAGGTCGACGGGGCCGTGGTGCGCGAGATGGGGGTGCGGGTCGATCCCGAGCATGCGGTCATCCATGTCGATGGCATGCGCCTGGAGCTGCGCTCCAACGTGGAGCACCTGGCGCTGAACAAGCCCCGCGGCGTGCACTCGACGATGTCCGACGACCGCGGTCGGCCGTGTGTCGGTGACTTCGTGGCCGACCGGGCGCAGCGCCTGTTCCACGTCGGTCGCCTTGATGCGGACACCGAGGGGCTGCTGCTGCTCACCAACGACGGGGAGCTGGCGCACCGGCTGATGCACCCGTCCTACCGGGTACTGAAGACCTACCTGGCTGAGGTGCCCGGTCCGGTATCCCGGTCCGTGGGCCGGATCCTGCGGGCCGGAGTGGAGTTCGACGACGGCCCGGTGGCGGTGGACGGCTTCCGGGTCGTGCAGGCCCTGCCGGGCAAGGCGATGGTCGAGGTGGTGCTGCACGAGGGGCGCAAGCACATCGTGCGGCGGCTGCTCGCCGAGGTCGGGCACCCGGTGCTGCGGCTGGTGCGCACCGCGATCGCCGACGTCCGGCTCGGGGAGCAGCGCCCCGGCACGGTTCGGGCGCTGTCCCGCCCCGAGGTGGGTGCCCTCAACCGCGCAGTCGGCCGGTAGCCGCCACGGCTCAACCCGCGGTCTGCTGCGGGCAGAATGAACCAGTGAGCGAGCCGGGAGGTCAGTCGGGTGCAGCAAGGTGATGTGTTGCGGGGTGTCGTGACGGTGGACGGCCCGGCTGGCAGCGGAAAGTCCACCGTGGCCCGCCGGCTGGCGGCGTCGCTGGGCGCCGGGTATCTGGACACCGGAGCGATGTATCGGGCCGCTGCGCTGGCCGTCCTGCGAGCCGGTGCCGACCCCGGTGCGCCGGATGCCGTGTATGAGGTGGTGGTGCGGCGGCACATTGAGATGGGTACCGACCCGGATACCCCCGCTGTGCTGCTCGACGGTGCGGACGTCGCGGCGGAGATCCGCGGCGTGGCCGTGACCACCGCGGTCAGCCCGGTCTCCGCGGTGGCCGAGGTGCGCGCCCTGCTCGTGGACCAGCAGCGCCGGATCATCCGGGCCGCGACCGCGGGCGGCGGCGGGATCGTGGTGGAAGGGCGTGATATCGGCACCGTGGTAGTGCCCGACGCGCCACTGAAGATCTTTCTCACTGCGGCGGCGGCGCAGCGGGCGGCGCGGCGGGCCGCTCAGGACGGTGTCGAGGACGTGATGGAGGTGCGCCGGGCCGTCGAGCGGCGCGACCGGCTCGACGCCAGCCGGGCGGCGTCGCCGCTGCGCGCCGCCGAGGATGCCGTCGAGCTGGACACCACCACCCTGGACGTCAACGCCGTGCTGGGCAGGGTGCACGAGCTGGTGGTTGCGCGCGGGCTGCTGGCGGCGGCTGTCCGGGGTCGGCCGTGACTCCCGGGATACCTGACGGCACCTGGCCGTGGTTGCAGGGTGCCACGCGCTGGATCGGGACCTGGTGCTTTTTCGTCGGTTACCGGCTGCGCATCTGGCACTCCGGCCGGATCCCGGCCACCGGG
The DNA here is from genome assembly GCA_050699815.1 of Pseudonocardiaceae bacterium. Taxonomy (GTDB): domain Bacteria; phylum Actinomycetota; class Actinomycetes; order Mycobacteriales; family Pseudonocardiaceae. The sequence goes on from JBOHFT010000010.1 coordinate 4,099, forward strand.
GCTGTCGTGGTGGTGGCCAACCACAGCGCGATGGTGGACGGTCCGCTGCTGTACGGGCTGCTGGGACGCCGCAGTTCGTTCTTGATCAAGCAGGAGATGTTCCACGGTCTGCTGGGCTGGGCACTGCTGCGGATCGGTCAGCTGGCGGTGCGCCGCGGTGAGGTCGACCGGGCGCCGCTGCTCACCGCCGTCCGGCTGCTGCGGGCCGGCGGGATGGTGGTGGTGTTCCCGGAAGGCACCCGCGGCGAGGGCGAGGTGGCCAACGCGCACCAGGGCGCCGCGTGGCTGGCCCGGACCGGTGGGGCACGGCTGTTACCGGTGGCGATCCGCGGGACCCGTCGGCCGCCTCGGAGCAACCGGCGGTTCCGGCCGCAGGTCGACGTCCTGGTCGGCGAGCCCTTCGCGGTGCCACCAGGCCGGGGGCGGGCAGCGCTGGTTGCCGCCACCAACGAGATGCGCGACCGGCTGGTCGCGCTGGTCGCCGAGCTGGACCGGATCCGCGGCCTCGGCCTGCCGCGTGCGGTGCGGCAGGAGGGAGCGTGATGAGCAGTTCTGTGCGCGGCGATGGGACCTGGTCCGACGAGGCCGAGTGGGCAGCATTGGATGAGGTCGACGGGGTTGACGCCGAGCTGGACGTGGCGCTCGAGCAGCCTGTGCTCGCCGTGGTGGGCCGCCCCAATGTGGGCAAGTCGACGCTGGTCAACCGGATCCTGGGGCGTCGCGAGGCGGTCGTGCAGGACGTCTCGGGGGTGACCAGGGACCGGGTGGCCTACGACGCGCTGTGGAATGGGCGCCGGTTCACCGTGGTGGACACCGGGGGATGGGAACCCGACGCGCGCGGCCTGCAGGCCGCCGTGGCCGGGCAGGCCGAGCTCGCGATGCGCACGGCCGACGCGGTGCTGCTGGTGGTCGACGCCACGGTGGGCGCCACCACGGCGGAGGAGGCGGTGGCCCGGGTGCTGCGCCGCGCATCCACCCCTGTGGTGCTGGCCGCGACCAAGGTGGACGACGAGCGGGCAGTCGCCGACACCGCGGCACTGTGGTCGCTGGGGCTGGGCGAACCGCACCCGGTGAGCGGCTTGCACGGTCGTGGCACCGGCGATCTGCTCGACGCCGTGCTGGCGGCGTTGCCGCCGTCGCCGCGAGACGTCGCGGGCCGGGCCGGGGGACCGCGCCGGGTGGCGCTGGTCGGCAAGCCCAATGTGGGCAAGTCCAGCCTGCTCAACCGGCTGGTCGGGGAGCAGCGGTCGGTGGTGCACGACGTCCCGGGCACCACGGTGGACCCGGTGGACTCGCTGGTGGAGCTCGACGGCGAGGTGTGGCGGTTCGTGGACACCGCCGGGCTGCGCAAGCAGGTCAAGACCGCCAGCGGCACCGAGTACTTCGCCTCGCTGCGCACCCGGGCGGCGATCGAGGCCGCTGAGGTTGTGGTGGTGCTCATTGATGCCAGCGAGCCGATCATCGAGCAGGACCAGCGGGTGATCACCTCGGTGGGGGAGTTGGGCCGGGCTCTGGTGCTGGCGTTCAACAAGTGGGACCTCGTCGACGCTGATCGTCGTCAGGAGCTGGACCGGGAGCTGGACCGGGACCTGGCCCGGGTGCGCTGGGCGGAGCGGGTGAACATCTCGGCGCGCACTGGGCGGTCGGTGGGCAGACTTGCACCGTTGCTGCGCACCGCCCTGGAATCCTGGGAGCGGCGGGTGCCCACCGGGCAGCTCAACGCGTGGCTGTCGGAGGTGATCGCCGCGACGCCACCGCCGGTGCGCGGGGGCCGGGCGCCCAGGGTGCTCTTCGCCACCCAGGCCGGTACCCGGCCGCCCACCTTCGTGCTGTTCACCACCGCGTTCCTGGAGGCCGGGTACCGGCGTTTCCTGGAGCGTCGGCTCCGAGAGACTTTCAGCTTCACCGGCACCCCGGTGCGCATCTCCGTCCGGGTCCGCGAGCGCAAACCCCGTTCATGATCACCCTGTTCAGGCTTGACCATCGCATTCAGCGGGCTGAGCGTGGCGATCAGGGTGCCGATAACCCCGTTAAGCCCGCTGAATGCGGGGATCGTGCGCGGGGGTGTTCTGGATCACGGAGATGTCGGTCACGACTCTGGGGCCGGTGCGGGCGGCGGGGGGCAGGGTGGGAGTACGACCGCGACATGAGCGAAAGGTGCGGTGTGCACACCACGATCGAGGTTTTCTCCGATTTCGTCTGCCCCTTCTGCTACCTCGCTGAGCAACCGCTCGCCGACGCCATTGAGGACCGCGACGTGCAGATCGCCTGGCAGCCCTTCGAGCTGCGACCGCAACCCACGCCGACGCTGCGGCCCGAGGGTGACTACCTGCAGTCGACCTGGGAGCGGGTGGTCTACCCGATGGCCGAGCGCATGGGCGTCCCGATCGTGCTGCCCGCGGTGTCGCCGCAGCCCTACAGCCGGTTCGCCTTCGAGGGTTTCGCCTATGCCGCGGAGCACGGCCTGGGGCAGCGGTACACCGAGCGGATCTTCCGGGCGTTCTTCATCGAGCAGCGCGATATCGGGCGGCCGGAGGTCCTGGCCGACGTCGCCGCGGAGCTCGGGCTGGACGCCGACGATTTTCGTGTGGCGCTGGACTCCGGTCGCTACGCCGAGGCGCACCAGCAGGCGCTGCGCCGGGCCGCACAGCTGCGGATCACTGTCGTGCCCACGTTCCTGTTCGACGGCCAGCGGCTGGAGGGCATGCCCTCTGCCGAAAGCCTGCATCGGCTGCTCAACGGCGCGGTCGTCGTCCGGTAGCGGTTCGCGGCCGCCGGCGGTGCTCAGCTAGGCTGTGCGAGCGCCTGCGAAGGCGTGGCCGGGACGTGGCGCAGCTTGGTAGCGCACTTGACTGGGGGTCAAGGGGTCGCAGGTTCGAATCCTGTCGTCCCGACGGACGTAGTAGCCCGCTGGTCTGGGGTGGTATCCCAGGTCGGCGGGCTACTACGTGTCTTTTTGTTGATCTTGTCGGGTGGCCCCGAAGGCTGATGTCTCGATTTAATGCCCAATATGGGAGGAATTTGGGAGGATCGCGATTCTGGCGGCGAAATGGGGTCGTTTTTGCGTCTGCGAATCCGTGGCCCGCCTGGGTGGCCGGGCTGCCGCGCCGCTTGCGCTTCTCGGCGCTGGCGTGCCTGCGGAGCGGGTCGGCTTGCGACCGAATGGTCGGCTCCACCGAGCAGTCGGCCTTCCCACGGTTAGCTGACATAACCCCCCGATTAGGCCACCCCGCACTCCGCGACACCCTCGCCACGCTCAACACCCAACGACCTGACAGTGCCCTGCCCGCAGTGCGCTGCCCGGCGGCTACGGTGTCGGCATGACCGCCGCCGCAGCCAATCCTTGAGGATCAACGGCGCGTGGACGTGCTCCTGGTGCTGTTGCGGCGGGTGATCTCCGCACGGCGCGCCGAGACGGCTTCCAGCCGGTGGAAGAGCCCCTGGATCGATGCGACTAGCCTGGCCGTCGTGTCCAGGATCGTGGTCGAACAGGTGGTGGACACCGCCTGCCATCCTCTGTCGGATCCCACCAGCGCCGGCTGGCGGGATGTCGTCTCGCACGTCCGGCATGAGCTGCGGACCGTCGGCTGCAGCGTGCTGCCCGACTTTGTGCGGCCTTTCCTGCGCGATGCGCTGCGGCGGGAAGGCGGGGAGATCGCTCCTCAGGCGTACTACGGTGTCGAGACGGTCAATGCGTACAATACGGCCACGGATCCGTCATTGCTGGACGGCCATCCGGCCCGCATCACGATGGAACGCGGCAACGCGTTCGTAGCGCGCGATAGCATTCCCGATGACTTCATCATCCATCAGCTTTACACCAGCCCGCTGTTTCAGCACTTCGTCGCTAGCTGCGTCGGATTGCCCCAGGTTCACGAGCTGGCGGATCCCCTGTCCGGGCTGTGCCTCAACGTCATCACGCCGGGACGGGCGCATCCGTGGCATTTCGATACCAACGAGTTCACCGTCAGCATGCTCACCCAGGAGCCGCAGGCCGGCGGCGTGTTCGAGTACTGCCCGAACGTCAGGTCCGCCCATGCGGAGAACTTCGACGAAGTACGTGCCGTGCTGGCCGGACGCGGTGAGCACCTGATCCGTCGCCTCTCGTTGCGTCCGGGCGATCTCCAACTGTTCAAGGGCCGCTACTCCCTGCACCGCGTGACCGCTGTGGAAGGCGGGACAGCTCGGCACTCGGCGATCTTCGCGTACAGCGAACTTCCCGAGGTCATCGGCACCGCCGCGCGAACGCGGCAGCTCTTCGGCCGCGTCTCGCCCGCGCACCTGGCCGCTGAGTGCCGCTCGGTGCGGGTCGACCAGCTGTTGGACTAGAGCGCCCGGAGGTCGAGGCGCCCCGTTCCTCTTCAGCCCTGCGAGATCGAGGATGATCGTGCACACCAGCCAGGAACTGTCTCCCCCCACCTTCGGCAACGAAGACCGTCTGCCGCGGGTGCCGTTGCCCACCCTGGAGCAGAGCTGCGAGAGATTCCTCGAGTGGTGCGGGCCCCTGTTGACCGCCGGTGAACTGGCGGCGACCGAGTCCGCTGTGGCGGCATTCCTGCGCCCCGACAGTCCCGCGCGAAAGCTCCACGCCGAGCTCGAGCGGTACAACGCAAGCGACGGAGTGCACAGCTGGCTCGACACGTTCTGGCCGTACCGGTATCTGGGCCGCCGCGATCGCATCGCGCTCAACGCGAATTTTTTCTTCCTCTTCGAGGATTCGGTACAGGGACAGGTGGATCGGGCGGCGCAGCTCGTCGCAGCGGCCGCCAACTACAAGCTGATGATCGACGAGCAGCGCGTTGCGCCGGCTGTCCAGCGAGGACGGCCCCTGTCCATGGAGCAGAACAAGTATCTGTTCTCCGCCACCCGGATCCCGGGACCGGTGCAGGACAGCGCTCGCACGCCTTACAGCGACGACTGGCCGGGCCCGTCCCAGGAACGCCACATCGTGGTCTTCTTCCGCGGCAACATGTTCCGCCTGGACGTGATCGGCCGCACCGGTCGTCCGCATACCGCGGACGACCTCGCCGCCGGGCTGCGCGCGGTCATGGCGGCCGGTGCGACCCCGGCGCCGCTGGGCACATCGGTCGGCCATCTCACCACGAAGGCACGAGCGGAGTGGGCAGCGAGCCGGCAGGCGCTGCTCGACTGCGACTACGGCAACGCGGAGCTGCTCGACGTGGTGGAGACCGCGCTGTTCTGCCTGTGCCTGGAGGACACCACCCCCTCCGGCGCCCTGGAGGCGTGCGATCAGCTGCTGCACGGCGACAGCGGCAACCGGTGGTTCGACAAGGCCCTGTCGCTGATCGTCTTCCGGGATGGGACGGCGGGCCTCAACGGAGAGCACTGCAAGCTCGACGGCGCCACGATGGTGAGCTTCGTTGACGCGGTTCTCGGCTCGTCGGCGCAGGAGCTGTCCCGCTGGCCGGGGGCCGAGTCGCAGGGGACCCCGGCCTGCGCGCCCATCGAATTCGTGCTCGACGCCGACCTGAAGGCCGATGTGCGGGCCGCTGCCGCCTCGTTCGCCGCGTACGCGGCCGGCACCGCTACCACCGTGGTGTCAATCGAGAACTTCAGCAGCGACCGGGCCAAGCAGCTGCGGATGTCGCCGGACGCGTTCGCGCAGATGGCTTTCCAGCTCGCGCACCAGCGCGCCAGGGGCCACGTGGGTGCCACTTACGAGTCGATCGCCACCCGGCACTACCGGCACGGGCGCACCGAGGCGATGCGCGTCGTCACGCCCGAGGTGGTGCGGTTTGTGGCTGTGATGGACGACGCGCACGCGGATAAGCAGGCCCGCAGGGCGGCGTTGCGGGCCGCAGCCGGGAAGCACGTGGAGCGTACGAGGGAGTGCCAGGCGGGACAGGCTCCCGAGCAGCACCTGTGGGAGCTGCAGCTGATCCAGCAGCGCCGCGGTGCGGAACTCGGTGTGACCGAGCCGCTCGCCCTGTACGAGACGCCGGGCTGGCTGACGATGCGGGACGACTACCTGAGCACCAGCTCCGTACAGTCCGCCCACGTCCAGTTCTTCGGTTTCGGATCAACCAGCGACACATGCATCGGCATCGGTTACGCGTTGCTCCCCGACCGCTTCGATCTCTACCTGAGCACGCCGCGTGCGGTGGCCGACCAGATGTCCGTGTTCGCCGCGAAGCTCCCGGACGCAGTCCACGAACTGCAGGATCTGCTCGCCACCGAACACGATGGATGATCGGAAGGCGGACTTCACCCGGAGTCCGAGCGCGCTGGCCACAGTGGTCATCAGCTGATGCGGGCGGGGACGGCTTCGGTGACGTGCCGCTCCGTCACGTTCGAGAGAACACCTCACCGGCCGCGCGGTAGTCCGTGACGGCCTGTTCGACGTCCTCCTCCAGCAGGTAGAAGTTGATCGCGATGGCGGCGACCGATCCGGCGCCGGCGGCGGTGATTGCCTGGGCGCGTTCGTCCACGACGTTGCCGGGAGTACTCGTAGCGGGGCGGCTTAGGCGATGGTCACCGTGTTTGCGAGGTCTCCAGGGAGGCGTCCTCCGCTTACGCGCGGCGGGGAGAGCGCACGAACACGTCGCGCCGGACCTGCTTGGTCAGTTCGCGTATCTCGGTCATGCCAGCAATGCTGCCGCTTGTGCGGCGCGCGCACATCGGAGCAGGGTCCGGGGTTCGGGATCGGACCCAGGTCCGAGTTACTGGCCGACCCGGTGATCAGTTGGGGGGACTCGGAGCCGATGGTGGCCTGCTCGGCGGCGAGCCCCTGCTGCCGTTCGGGGAACGTCTCCCGCGGACCGCTGTCTGAGCTGGGATGAATTCGGGTGGGCTGGGGTGGCTTTCGTTCCAGGCCCGGTCGAGGGCGGTCAGGTAATAGATGTACGGGTGGCCGGGCTGCGCGGTTGAGTCGGTGTAGGTCTGTGGCACCCCGGTTATCCCCCGTTGGGTGGTCAGCAGGTGGGTGGCGTCAGCGAAGCGGCACGGGTCGGGGAGGGCTGGGCCGTCGAAGCGGTAAATGGCGTACGAGGTGGCCGTGCCAAACGGTGGGCCCTGAATCAAGGGTCGCCAGGTGAGGGTTACCGCGCCGGTGCCGGCGTCGCGGGTCGCCCCGGTGATGAGCGGGGAGAGCAGCGGCCGGGACGGCAGGTGCGCCATGCGCGGGACGAGGGCTGGCCGGGTGTAATGATCGGCGACGTAGCGGCTGACTCCGCCGATGAGGTCGGCGCGTACGTCCTTGGCGCTGAAGTGCACGTCACCGAGTACTTGTGGATGGTCGCGGTTGAAGGTCAGGTGACGAGTCATCTCGGCGGGGTCCAGCCACGCCCCGGTGGTGCCGATCTTGTAGTCGGCTTGGCCGAGATAGAGCTGCACCTTGGTGCCGGACACGACGTCGGACCACCACGGGACAAGGAGGGCGTAGTCCGCCGGGCCGAAGCCGATGTTCCAGTACACCTGGGGCACGATGTAGTCGATCCACTGCTGCTTGACCCACAGCCGGGTGTCGGCGTAGATCGCGTCGTAACTCTGCGACCCGCTGGTGTGCGAGCCGAGCGGGTCGGTCGCCCTGTTGCGCCAGATCCCGAACGGGCTGACGCCGAACTTCACCCACGGCTTGAGGTCCTTGATGCGCTGGCCGACTTCCTGAATCAGGCGGTTGACGTTGTCGCGGCGCCAGTCGGCTTTGGTGGCGAACCCGGCGCCGTACCGGGCGTAGGTGGCGTCGTCGGCAAAATCCTGTCCGGCGGCGGGGTAGGGGTAGAAGTAGTCGTCGAAGTGCACACCGTCGATGTCGTAGCGGGCGACCGCTTCGAGGATGGCGTCTTCGACGAACCGGCGTGCCTCTGGGATTCCGGGGTTGTAGTAGAGGCGGCTATCGGCGGTGTTGGCCGGGTAGGCCACGGCCCAATCGGGGTGCTGGCGGGCCGGATGGTAAGGCGCGAGCTTGCCGATGTCCGGCCCAGCACCGCTGGGCATGCTCACCCGATAGGGGTTGAACCAGGCGTGAAACTCCAGATTGCGCCGATGGGTCTCGGCGACGAGAAACGCAAGGGGGTCCCAGCCTGGGCTCACGCCGTCGCGGCGGCCGGTCAGCCACTCCGACCACGGCTCATAGGGTGACGGCCAGAATGCGTCGGCGGTGGGCCGTAGCTGCACGACCACCGCGTTGTGGTGGTGGCGCTGGGCGAGATCCAGCCAGGCACGGTATTCGACCTGAACGGTCTCAGCGGAAATGCCTGGCCTGCTGGGCCAGTCGATGTTGACGACGCTGGAGATCCACATGGCACGCAGTTGCCGCTTGGGGGTGGCGGGCTCGGGCGTGCAGGGGGCTTGACCAGTTGCTACCCGGGTCAGCGGGGGCGGCGCGGCCCTGGCCGACCCGCCGACCGCGAACACGCTGGCCACCACGACGGCAGCAAGTGGCCACGCGAGCCGCCTGCGATGAATCCCTATGTCAGGCCGCCCTTCACTGGTGTGGGCGGGTCACGCCGCCCGGTGCGTCGGGTTTGCGGGGACTTTATTGTACTATTGGTCACTCTGGGCTTATCCAGGTGCTAATATTCATAAAAATTGGTTAACCGACGGTTACGCCCTGGTCCCCGCCCTCAGCGCCCCCGTGCTCTCCTGGCCAGCCTGGAACGGCCTCCGGGGAACGCCGATCCCGCTCAGGTGCTCCATGCGGCCGAAGAAGGACTGGCCGCGCTGAGCCGCCTGCTGCGAGCAGAAGGTATCGCGCACCTTCCCGACACCATCGCCGTGGAGCTGGTCGTCCCCGCGCTCGTGCTGGTGACCGGCGCGCTCCTGGACCGGCTGGGCACCGGACCGTACCCGCAACTGCGCCGCTGGTGCGGCGCGATCGCCCTGCCGCCCTGCTTCGGCACCGAACCACTGCAAGCCCTCCGGGCCAGGGCCGCCGAAGGTCAGCCGATCCCCGGGAAGTTCTGGCACGCGTGGGAGACGCTGGGCCTGCGGTCAGCCGCAGCCCCCTACGTTCAGCCGGTAGGCGGGGCGATCGGCGGTTCTCCCGCCGCAACCACCGCCTGGCTGGGTGGCTCGCCGCCGCCGGGCGCCCCGAGCGCGCAGTATCTGGACAGGCTCCAGCAACGAGTCGGCGGGCCCGTGCCGTCAATCACACCGATCACCTACTTCGAGCGTGCCTGGCTGCTCCCGCTCACCTGGTCCGCTACCCGAAAGGGGCAGATCGAGTAGGTCAAATGCGGCCAAGTGGACGCTGAGAGCGTTCAGCACAAGTAGTACGATCGACACACAATCGTGCCGGACCCGTAGCCCGCCCGAGGTTGCGATGAGAGGGGCTCCCAACAACGGCGGACCTGCCAGTCGTGGCGCTGACCGAGCAGGTGGAATCAAGGGGGCGACCCGATGGCCAGGATGACGATCTTTCCGCAGGATGTCGTGGAGTACCTGAGGCTGCACCACATCATCACCCTGTCGACGGCCTCGTTCACGGGCCTGCCCCATGCCAACACCGTGGCCTACGCCAACGACACCGAGGCGCTGTACTTCGCGGCGCTGGTCGGCTCGACCGTGGTCCGCAACATCGCCGACAACAAGCACGTCTCGTTCACCATCGACGACTACACCACGGACTGGCGCAAGGTGCGCGAGCTGCAGGGCATCGGCGCGTGCCGGTCCGCCGACCAGCGGGAGGAGGCCTGTGCCGCCGCCCTCTTCCAGGGCAAGTTCGCGCGATCGCAGGCCCTCCCGATCGGGACCCTGCACGTCGTCCGGCCCATCGAGATGCACTTCGTCGACTACGACTACAACGTCGTCACCGCCGAAGGCGAGCGGCAGCACCCCCCGGAGGTCACCAGCCGGACCTTCGCCATGGGCGCCACCACGGCGCCAGTGCATGCGGCGGTGTCGACCAGCCTCGACCGCAGCGCGTTCGCCACCGGCGAGGTGATCTTCCGGCCCGGCGACCTGAACGGGCAGTACTACGTCGTCGTCGAGGGCGAGGTCGAGGTCCGCGGTGAGGGCTACGGGGCCGACCAGACCGTGACCCGGGTTGGGCCGGGCGAGCTCTTCGGCGACCAGGCCACGCTCAGGGGACAGCGGGGCGCCTTCACCGCCCATGCCGTCACGCCGACGGTGCTCCTCGCTGTCCGACGCGAGGCGATGCGGGACCTGCTCCTGCCCCAGGAATGAGTCCAAAAAGGTATGGTCGCTTATCGAACGATTGGGTCGGGCTCGAAGGTCAGGTCTTCTGGAAGGAGCCGGAGGGTGATCCCGCCCGAGTCCACGTCGTACAGATCATGCAAGTTGCCCAGCTCGCCCGTCGGCAGGAGCGCTGTGTCGTCGCGGTTCACCGGATCGGCACGGATCCAGGTGTCGAATGACGCTAAGCCCACGTTTCCGGCTCTGAAGTATGTCACCAGACGGCGATAAAGCTTGGGAAACATGATTAATTCAGGCAGATCCGCCAGGTCTTTTAATTGCACGCGGGCGTCGATCGTGACGTTCTCTTGCGGCCAGAATCCGCTACCGTTTTGCCGTGCCGATGTGACCAGCTGTCGCATCCGGAGAATGAGGTCCAGCGGCATGGTCGCATACAGCTCGCCGTAAGCCAGCCCGGCACGGACGAGCGCTGCGTTCACGCTGGCCTCCAGGATTGCCTCATCGACAAAGACGCGATCGCCGTCTACTGCTCCCAGGTCTGGCTGGCCGGGAAACACCAGGCCGAGCACGCGGCCGTTGCTCTCGATGCCGTTGGCGAGCAGATAACCAGGTACTAGGTGATGCTGTGCGCTTTGTATCTTGTTGGGCTGGTCGGACCAGAACTGCACGTCGCCGAAGCCCATGAGCTGCAGCATCCGATCCCGTGCGGCCTGCGCGAACTGCAGGTTCTGGTGTTGGTTGTTGAAGTGGGTCTCCAGCGCGTCGATGCCCTCGAAACGTACCCCGTAGGTGTCCAGGTGCCTGCGGTCAGGCGGCCTGCCGCTGAAACGGGGGAGGCTCTGCACCAGGTCGTCGCTGTCGGGCAGGAAGTTGATCGTGTCGCCGTCCGGCTCGGGCCCGTTGCGGGGAAGGTCGTCGTAGCGGATGTAGAACTCACCGGTAACCAGGGTATAGCGGGGTGCGGGCACGGCAGACGATGATACTCGACGGGTCTGAAGCCACGTCAGCGGCCGTGAGGGAGCCCGGGATGAGCAGCACGATCAAGGTTGCGGATCAGGGAAGCACGCTGGTTTATACGTTCGAGGACCTGATGCGCTACCACGGACCGGGCTCCCCTGGGGGCGTGGCCCATGCTTTCAAGGTACTGGAACGGGTGCTACCGCTGCTCGAGCCGGCTGGCCTGGTGGAGCGACGCGAAATCGAGGTCGAGACGGCCTTTGCTGGCCCGGGCGCCCGTGATGCGTTCGAAATGGTCACCCGTGCCGTGACCGGGGGCCGGTATGTTGTCGACGACGCGTTGGTGCGTCCCGAACGGGGTGCCACGCGCGAGCGCTTCGTTTTCCGGCTCGGTTACCGGGGGCGCAGCGTGACGGCAGTCCTTCGCGACGGATACGTGCGGGAGGAGTTCCTCACACTGGCGCGCCAAGATGATCGCACGGCAGCGGAGGAGCGCCGGTTGACTGTGCTGAAGCAGGAGCTGGCTGACCGTTTACTGGCAGACCCCGCGGCCGAGGTGTACGACGTGGATGGGGTCATCTGACCTTGGTCCAGGTGCTGCACCAGCGGGTCTGGAACACGGCGTCGCTCGCGTCGATCGTCACCATGGCTGGGCCGGGCCTGAGGTCGTTGGCGATGATCGAGTCTATGACGTCGCTGGTGTGCTTGAGGCGCTCCCAGTAGCAGTCCGCGTTGCCGGACGGCCCGGTGGTCTGATAAGTGCCAGGGGCGATGTCCGTGCCCACCACGAACCTGCCCTCACCAAAAGTGGTCGCCAGGTTCACTGCCCCTGGCGCCGGCAAGGCGACCGGCGCCAGGGGCGTCTGCTCCTGGGCGGGTGCGGTGGCCGTCGAAGCTGGATCGCCGCTGGAGAAGATCATGGCGGCGATGGCGAGGTTAGCGACGACGACGATGATGAACGGCAGCAGCATCCGGGAGGTGATCCACCGCTGCTCCTCGGGGGGCTCGGTCGGCTGTTGGACCTGGGGGAGTGTTTCGGCTACGGCCATGACACCTCTCTCACGAATCAGTACTCAGCTGGCCACCTACCTGCCCGGGGGCCGTCACCGGGGGGATCGGTGCCCGGTCGGCCATTGTTACGCAGGGACGCCAGCTGACTACTCTCCGCCGCCAGGGGTGATGACCTCCTCGGCGCGGCTGCGGCGCCGTCAGCCGTCCTTGCGGGCCAGCACCCGGTAGGCGTTGCCCCCGCGGGTGTGGCGCACCACCTGGCGGAGCAGCTGGTCGAGCAGGTGCGTGATCACCAGCAACGGCCGGGCCGCAGCCCACACGGTGGTGTGGCGAAGCCGCCGCCAGCGGGTCGGCCTGGTGGCCAGCCACGGCAGCCTCGGGTCGGGGGCGACGGCGGTGAGTGTGAGCACCAAGCCGAAGACCAGGTCGATGGGCTGGTGGGCCGCGCCACGTTCGATGGCCACCGTCGAGAACCCACGGTTGGCCAGCGCCTGCACCAGGTTGCGCACCGGGATCATGTGCTGGTGCTGCGGCTGGAGCCACGGTATCCACCAGCGGCCGAGGACGCGGCCGAAGAACGACTCGGGGTCGGGCAGCTCAATCAGCAGATGGCTGCCGGCCGGGAGAATCTTGGCGGCAGCGTCCAGCTCGTTGCATGGCTCCCGGGTGTGCTCCAGGTAATGGTGCATGCTGATCACGTCGTACCGGTCGGCCAGCTCGTCGGAAAGTGCGATGAACTCCCCCCGGTAGCTGTGGTCGATCCAGCCGCGGCGCTGCGCCTTCTGCACACTGGCGCTCTGGTCTAGCCCATCGAACACGGCGTCCGGCCAGACCTCGCGGGCGAGCCGGCAGAAGTGGCCGTATCCGGCGCCGACGTCGAGCCATGCCCTGGGCGTGGTGAACCGCTTCAGCATGTCGACCCGCCCGCGGTAGGACTGCCCGGCGGTGCTGAATATCGCCTCCATCTGCTCTTCGTTGAGGCCGTCGTAAGCGTCCCGGTAGTAGAAGTCCAGCCCGGCCGGGGTGAGCCGCGGGTTCTGGAAGATGTGTCGGCAGGTCCCGCACTGCTCCAGGGTAAAGCGGCCCGGTTTGCGCTGAATGAGGTCGGAAGTCCGCAGCCGTATCGACAGGTCGGTGGATCCGCACCAGGGACAGGTATCCCGGCGGGGTTCGAGGAAGCGCTCGACGCCGTCGGCCAGCTGCGCCTGGTAGTACGGCCGGCGGGCTTCGTAGGGATCGGTCATGTGAGTTTCTCCAGGTGGTCGGCGGCGGCGGCGGCACCGCCGGCGGTGGCGAACGAGGTCTGTATGCGCTGCGCCGCGGCCCGGTAGGACGGGTCGTCGAGCACGGTCGTGATGGCGGCACGCAGCTCGGTGGCGCCGACCCGGCCGAAGCGGACCCGGATGCCGGCGCCGGAGTCCGTGACCTGGCTGGCGATGACCGGCTGGTCGTCGCGGATCGGGGCCACCACCAGCGGCACGCCATGCGCCAGGGCTTCGCACACTGTGTTGTGGCCAGCGTGGCTGACCACCGCGTGCAGGTGCGGGAGCAGGTCGAGCTGGGCGACGTAGTCGCGGACCAGCACATGGTCGGGCGGCGAGTCGACCAGGTCGGGCGGGGCGACGAGGATCGCTTGCAGCCGGTCGGCGAGCGGCGCCACCGCTTCCACGGCGGTGGCGAAGAATCGCCGGCCGATCTCCTGGCTGAGCGTGCCCAGCGAGACCAGGACGTGCTGGCGATCTGGGCGCAGCCAGTTCCACGGGAACTCAGGTCCGCCGGTCCGCGTACCCAAAGCGGGGCCAACGAATACGTAGTGGCCGGGGAACTCGCACACCGACCCGGCCAGCGCCTCCGTGGTGAAGGCCAGTACGACATGGTCGGAAAACCTCAGGTCGACGGGATCTGATACGCCGAAGTCGCGTTGGAAGTCGACCAGGCAGCGCTGTATCCACGACACCAGTTTGGGCCTGGGCGCGAACTGGTAGGTCAGCTCCGCCGAGGTGGTTGCCGAGGTCGCCCACGGCAGCCCGCGCTGGCGGGCTACCAGCGCGCCGGCCAGCGCCTGCTGGTCGACGACCAAGACGTCCGGGGCGAACTCGTCCACCGCCGCTGCGACGCCAGGCATCATCGAGGCCGCTAGCGGAATCAGGAAATCTGCCCACAGGAACCGGAACGCAGCCACCCCCCGCAGGCCCACCCTCTGAGCCAGGATTTCACCGCCGAAATCTGCCGCGACCGGGATCAGCCTGGCCCCCGGTGGCAGCAGCGGGCGGATGGTCTCGGCGTGCCCGGCCCAGGCGATCTGGTGGCCGCGGTCGGCCAGTTCCCGGCCAACCGCCACGGTGGGCAAGGTATGCCCGACCAGCGGGGGCACCACGAACAGGAACCGGCTCACCGCACACCCGCGGTGGCCTGGGTGGCGAGCCAGTCCAGCACGATGGCGCGCAACATTCGCGTCGCTTTCGGCAACACCGAATGGTCGAGGTTCGGGAGGACGGTGAGGGTATACCGGGGCAGCAGGCCGTCGAGGACGTGTGCGTGATGGAGAACGTCGGAGTTTTCGCCGTACACGGCGCGTACCGGGCGAGTGAACGCCCGAAGTTCCCGCTCCGCGAGGGGTTCCGTGGCCTGGATGTCGGTCACGAGGGTGGTGCGGCGGATCAGGTCTTTTCTGGGCGCGGCCCGCCGGGCGGGCCCGCGGCTGTCCTGGGCCATCCACGTCCACCGTTCCGGGTCACTCTCAGCGAGGTCCGGCTCGTCCCTGATCGTGGTAATCGTGGTGGCCATCTGCGCGGCCCAACCCGGGACGGGGACATGGGCCTCGATCAGCACCATGCTGGCCACCCGCTCGGGATAGCCGACCGCGAAGCCGAGCGCGACCGTGCCGCCGTAGCTGTTGCCGACCAGGTGCACCGGGCCATTGATGCCCAGGGTGTCGAGGATGGCAGCGAGATCCGCGACTGAGTCGCTGACCCGGTAGCCGGTATGGGGGCGCTCGGACAGGCCATGGCCGCGCAGGTCGTACAGGATCACCTCAGCCCCGGCGTGCGCCACCGGATTGGCCAGCGTGTAGTAGAAGCTGGACAGGTTGTCCAAGCCCAGCCCGTGAATGAACACGACCGGGTGGGCTAGCCGGTGTGATCGGTCGCGTGGTGCCAGCCGCTGGACGTGAAACCGGACGCCGCGCGCGATGATCTCAGGCATCGATCACGCCCGTGAGAGCTGAACAGCCCGCAACGTGGGTGACGACCTCACCGACCGTCATCCCGATAATCTCGTCGAGCTCCTTGGCCGCGAGGAATGCCGCGAAGTCGACCCGGCCGCCGTAGCGCTCGGCGAGCATCGCGGACAGCTTCACGAACTCGATGCTCTCCAGCTCGAGATCCGCATCGAATGAGGTGTCCATGCCGATGTCGAGACCCAGGGCGTACTCCGCGCCGATGATCTCGGTCAGCATGCCGCGGATCTCGGTGAGGATCTGGTCATCTGTCATCAGGGTTTCCTTCCTCCAGCGGGGTCCAGGCCACCGCGTACGGCTCGGGCTCGGTGCCCACCTCGGTCTGCACCCAGCGGCTGGGCGCCCTCTCACCGGCCGCCACCAGCAGCCGGTCCCCGTCGACCCGCTCGACCGCGAACCGATGCGGTCGCCCGCCCAAGCCGGTGCCCGCGGCCTTGGCAACGGCCTCCTTGGCGGTCCAGAACCGGGTCACCCAGCTTTGCCGCTCCGCACCCGATGAGCACCGGGCGTCGAGCAGGTGGCATTCAGCGTCGGTGAGGATCGCCGCGATGGTCCGTTCGTCGCGGTCGGTGATCTGCTCGACGTCGATGCCGACGCCCGCCGGGTACCGGCCGGGATCGCCGGCCAGCGCCGCGGCCACCGATCCGGTATGCGCCAGGGACACCTCCGGCGCATCGGTGAAGGGGCCGGCGACCCGCGGCCGTCCCGAGGCGTCGTTGCTGACCGTGACCTCAATCGGGAACACCGGGCCAGCACCCGCGTCCCACAGCCACTGCCGGACCGCGTCTTTGACCGCGATCCGGCCCAGCAGCCACTGCCGCGCCGCCCGCGGGGTGCGCCGCTGGTATTCCGCGCGCTCGGCGGCGCTGAGATAGCGGCGCATCACCAGCTCCCGGCTCGCCGGATCCGGCCACCGATCCCGGAGCAGGTACCACCCGCCAGTCTGCCGCTGCGCGAGCCTGTTGTGCTCCGGGAAGCTGGCGACCGGCCAGGTCACCTCGTCGGTGTCGAACCGGCGGTCCCGCCACCGGTCGATGCGGGCCCACAGCCGTCCGTCCGCGCGCCGCAGCTCGAGGTCAGCGACGACGTCGGTGGCGGAGACCGAGCCGATCCGGACCACGCACCGCACCCGCTCACCGGGCCTGGGGGGCTGGCCGTGGTACTGCACCCGCTCAATCCCGGCCGGGAACGCGAGCCGGTCCCGCGTGGTCTGCGTCATGATCCAGAAGCCGAGCAGCTGCCCAGCGTTATCGAGCAGCGCCCCGGGTGCGGACGGGACGATCAGCTCGCCGACGATCCCGTCGTCGGCGACCGGGCCGAGCTCGGCGACCCCTTGGAAGGCCGGGCCGTGGAACATCCACCGGTCGGTGTAGAAGCGCTGCGCCGTGACCTCGCAGGACCGTTGCCCGGACAGCGGCCGATCGGGCAGCTGCGGCGCCGCCGGGTAGCCGTCGGCG
Source organism: Pseudonocardiaceae bacterium (assembly GCA_050699815.1). Classification (GTDB taxonomy): domain Bacteria; phylum Actinomycetota; class Actinomycetes; order Mycobacteriales; family Pseudonocardiaceae. Next base: position 20,878 of record JBOHFT010000010.1, read on the forward strand.
AGCAGCACCGTGCCGCGCGTGTAGCCGTCGAGCACCACGGTCACATTGCCGTCCGGATCGAGTGACGCGGTGGTCGTGACGGTGACCGGTGGGGCGACCGCGAGCCAGCGCAATGCCCGGACGTCTTTGACTCCGACGATCGTGCGGCCGGGCACCAGCGCTCGGGCGGCGTCTGCCATCAGCTCGAGCACCGTGGTCAGCGGCACCACCGGGAACCGGTCGGCGGGCTCGGGCCAGCTGTCCGGCTGTCGGCAGAAGCAGTGATCGGCGAGGTACGGCATCGTCGCGAGGGACAGGGTGCGCGTCGTGCTGGCCTGCCGAGGGGTGGCCGGCGTCCAGGAACCGAGGACATCTGTGGCGGCGCTGGTGGCGTCTCGCAGCGCGGCATCGAACTCGGCCAGCACCGGGTGCCCCGCGGCGGACAGCCGCGGCGCCGGTGTGCCTGCTGCCGGGGTGAGCGCCGCAACGGTGGTCCCGAGCCGGACCAGCGGCGCACCCAGGTTCAGGGGTACCACCGGCCCGCTGGGCTCCGCGTGCACCGGTGTCCGGATCTGTGGTGCCCGAATCCCAGACGCGCAGGGCAGCCGGTCGAACCGCGGTGCCCAGCCCTCCACCCACAACGCGGCGGCAACCCGCCGGAGCTGGTCGAGCCCGGACCGCCGGGGGGTATTGGCGCTCACCGCGAGATGCGGCAGGCCAGCCAGCGTGTCGGCCACGAATCCGGGCAGGCTCCCGGTGCCGACCTGGACGAAGGCCCGCGTCCCCGCCTCATACAGCCGCCGGATCAGCGGACCGAAGCGGACCGGTTCGAGCAGGTGGCGGGCAGCGAGGTCGCGGATGGCGTCGGGGTCGTCGGGGTAGCGGTCGACGGTGGTGGCCGACCAGATCGGGCGGACCGGCGGCCGCACCGGCAGGCCGGCGAAGGTGTCCGGGATCCGGCGCAGGTAGGGCTCGAGCATCGGCGAGTGGAAGCCGGACCGAAACGGCAGCACCTGCGCCGTGATGGCGCGCGCCCGCAGCCGGTCCACCACGGCGCCCACGGCAGCTTCCGCACCGCAAATGATCGACTGGTGGGGGCAGTTGTCGTGTGAGACCACAACGCCCGCCAGGCCGCTGATCACCTCAGTGGCCTGTTCGGCCCCGCAGCCCAGCGCGGCGAACAGCACGCCAGGGACCCGCAGTGCCTCCGGGTCGAATGCGGCAATGAGTTCTTCAACAGCCTGGCGCGGGTAGATGCCGGCGGCATTCATCGCGTTCCATTCACCGACGCTGTGCCCGGCCACCAGATCCGGTATCACGGCGAGCTCGCGCACCGCCGCGTCCAGGAGTCGGCCGACGGTGAACACGCCGAGGCCGTGCCGGCCGAGCACGGCATGGTCGCCAAGGGCCGGTCGGTCCAGCCCGAAGTGGTCGGCGACGTCGTCGGTCCGGGGCTCGAATCCCTGCTCCAGTCCCGGGAAGACGAACGCCAGCTGACCCGGCCCGGGGTCCCTGCCGCCATGCTGGCAAGATCCAGCCCTGCCGCCATGCTGGCAAGATCCAGCAGAGCGCAGTGGGGCGGTGGTGAACCAGACGTCGTCGCGGCCCCGCCACGGCGTGCCCTGCGCGACGATCCGGCGGGCCAGCGCCAGCCGGCGCGCGGTGGGCGCGACGATCGCCAGTCGGCCGGGCCCACCTGCTGGTGGGGTGCTCGTGTCGTCCCGGTCGAGCAGGACAGTGTCCGGTACCTGGAGCTGCCGGGCCAGCTCGTCCACGCCGGCCCCGGCCAGCAGCAGCACCCGCTCGGGACCCAACGGTCGCGCTCGCTGCGAGCGTCGGGTGACCGGCGGCTGCTCCAGGATGGTGTGCGCGTTGATGCCGCCGAAGCCGAATGCGTCGACTCCCGCACGGCGTGGCGTCCGCCCGATCGTGGTCCACGGTCGGGCCTCAGTGACCGGCGCGAAGCGGGAACCAGCCAGGGCCGGGTGCGGGTCCTCGCAGTGCAGGGTGGGCGGCAGCACACCGTGGTGCACGGCCAGCGCGGCCTTGATCAACCCGGCGATACCGGCGGCCGGCATCGCGTGGCCGATCATCGACTTCACCGAGCCGATGCCGATGTCCTGACCGGCCCCGTTTGGCGGCCCGAACACCCGGGTCAGCGAGGCCAGCTCGGTCTCGTCGCCGGTCGGGGTCGCGGTCCCGTGCGCCTCGAGCAGGCCAAGCGCACCCGACTCGGTGGGGTCCAGACCGGCGGCCTGCCAGGCCCGCTCGATGGCCCGTACCTGGCCGTCGGCCCGTGGGCTCATCAGGCTGCTCGCCCGGCCGTCGCTGGCCACTCCGCTGCCGCGGATCACCGCGTACACCCGGTCGTCGCCGGCGTCGGCGAGCCGCTTGAGCACGACCATCCCGGTGCCCTCACCGATGAGAATGCCGTCGGCACCGCGGTGGAACGGCCGGATCCGCTGGCTGGGGCTCAGCGCACCGAGCTGGCTGAACACGCTCCACAGCGTGATGTCGTGACAGTGGTGCACCCCGCCGGCGAGCATCACGTCGCAGCGGCCGGCGGCCAGCTCCCGGACGGCGTGGTCGATGGCGACCAACGACGAGGCGCAGGCTGCGTCGACGGTGTAGGCGGGGCCGCCCAGGTCGAGCCGGTTGGCCACCCGGGAGGCAGCCAGGTTCGGCACCCCGTCGATCGCGGCTTCCGGCCGGTCCGGGCCGAGCTGGGCCTGGAAGGCGGTCCGGACCTCGTCCAGCCGTGCCTCGTCCAGGTCCGGGAGCAGCTCACGCAGGGTGGTGACGAGCTGGTTCGCGGTCCGGATCCGCTGGTCCAGCCGGGCCAGACCGGGCGTGAGGTAACCGCCGCGGCCGACGATCACCCCGGCCCGGGATCGGTCGCCCAGCTGGTCCTCGCCACCGGCGTCAGCGAGCGCCTCGGCGGCGACGTGCAGCGCGATCAGCTGGTCAGGCTCCCCACCGGACACCGCCACCGGCATGATGCCGAACCGCACCGGGTCGAATCCGACCGCCGCTACGAATCCGCCGCGACGGCAGTACAGCCGATCACTGCGCCGGGTCGGGGCAGCCTCGGGATCGTAGTAGGACGGGTCCCAGCGGGAGGCCGGCACGTCAGTGATCGCATCCACGCCGGCCAGCATGTTGGACCAGTAGGTGGCCAGGTCGGGGGCGCCAGGGAACACCGCGGCCATCCCGACGATGGCCACCTCGACCGGTTCAGCCATCGTGCCCGACCTCGAATGGCCCCGGCTCGGCGCACATGTACACCACCTGGGGGTCGGTGCCGCTGGCCAGCTCCGCGAGCAGGCACCCGACGCCGTCGCCGGGGTCGATCAACCCGATGCCGCGCCGCGCGTACTCGCGCCTCAGCTCGGTTGAGACCATCCCGGTACCGTCATCGGGTGCCGCCCACGGCCCCCAGTCGACCGCGACCACCCGGCCAGGGGTCCGGCTGGCCCAGATCCGGGCCAGCGTGTCCAGCGCGTCATTGGCGGCGGAGTAGTCGACCTGCCCGCGGTTGCCGAACACCCCCGACACGCTGCCGAACAGCACCAGGAAGCCGAGGTCCTCCCGGGCCGCCTCGGCCAGCGCCCGGGCGCCGTCGACCTTGGTCGCCCACACCCGGGCGAACCCCTCGGGTGTCTTGTCGACGAGCAGCCGGTCGGCCAGTACCCCGGCACCGTGCACGATCCCGTCCAGCCGCCCATGCCGGCGATACACACCGCCCACCAGGGCGCTGACCGCCACCGGGTCCCGCACGTCGACCGCGGAGTAGCGGACCGAGGCGGCCACCCCGGCCAGCTCGGCCAGCGTGGTCCGGATCTCCCGCTGCGCGAGGATCCGGCTGCACGCCGCCTCTATCTCGGCCGGCGTGCGGTCCCGGGCCTGCGCCAGCACCCGCCGCAACGCGACCCGGTCGGCCGCCGCCGCGGTCACCGGGTCCTCGTCGCCGACCGGCGCCGCGGTGCGGCCGGCCAGCTCCAGATGGCCGCCGGTGGCCCGGGCCAGGCCGATCGCGACCTGGGCGGTGATGCCGCGGGCGCCGCCGGTCAGCAGCACCACTGAGTCCGCCCCCAGGCTGAACTCGGTGGATCCTGCCGAGCTCAGCGGCGCCGCGGCAAGTGTGAGCATGACCCGCTCCCCGGCCGCGTAACCCACCGCGGTGGGGGCGTCGGGGGTGAGCAGTTCAGCGAGCAGGTACCCGGCGATGTGGACCGGTTCCTCCTTGGGGTCCACATCGACGACCCGGATGAGGCGGTCCGGGAACTCGCGGGCGATGGTGCGGACCAGGCCGGGCAGCCCGACCCCGGCCACGCCGTTGGGGTTGTGCGCCCGCCCGAACCTGCCACCCGAGCCGGTGGCCACGATCAGCTGGCCGACCCCGCCCAGGATCGCGTCCCGGATCGCGGCGAACCCGTCCGGCAGCACCGGTGCCCGGCCCCGGTCCAGCGCGGCGAGATAGATGAGGGCATCGGTCCCCGTCACCTGGGTGGCCTGGTCCGGTCCCAGCAGCCGCACCTCGGCGCCGCGCCGCTCCAGCAGCACGGACAGCTCCAGCGCGATGCCCACCCCATCCCCGACGATCGCGACCCGGCGCCCCGCGAGCGGCGCGTCGGGCGACACGGCCAGCGGTGGCAGCGCGGCGACGTCGACCAGGTAGCGGCGCGCTCGCTGAGGTGGCGTGGCCTGCGCCGGGGTGCTGGTCCGGCTGGTGATCCAGTCGACGATGCCGCGCAGGGTCCGCAGCCGGGCCAGCTCTTCCATCACCGACTCATCCAGTGCCGCGCCGGTACCAGCCAGCCCGAGCCGGTCGGTGAGCACCCCGATCATCTCGGTCCGCTTGATCGAGTCGATGCTCAGGTCCGCCTCCAGGTCGAGGTCCGCCTCGAGCATGTCCACCGGGTAGCCGGTCCGTTCGCTCACCAGCGACCGCACGGTGGCCAGCACCGCCTCGGGCGTCAGATCACTCGGCTCACTCGGTTCGGCAGGATCGGATTCGGCTACCTGGCCTGCGACACCGGTCTGTACTGGGGCAAGCGGTACCGCAGGTGGCAACGCTGCAGGCGGAAGGGTTGGGGTACCGAGGTAGCCGAGCATGACCTCGCGCTGGGCGGCGACCAGCTCGCGGGTGGTGCGCAGGAACTCCAGCACAGCGGCGTCCGACCGGCCCTCGGTCGTGGGCCTGGCATTGTCTGGCGCAGTCAGCCGTTGCGCAGTCACTTGTTGCGCTGGGCGCAACCCGCCTGGCAGATACTGCCCGTCGGCGGTCTTGATCAGGTGACCGTTGACCACCCAGCCGGGGCGGCGGCGGGCAACGGCAGACACCGCCACTGAGGAAGAAACCGGATGCGCGTCCCGGCCGTGGAACAGCTCGGCCGGATCGACCGGTACCCCGGCGACGGCCAGTTCGGCGAGCACCACCAGCAGCCGCCGCAGCCCCGGCTCGCCCGGCGCATCGGTGGCGACCGCGACGTGTGGCCGGTCCCGCAGGATCGCGCCGACCAGCTGGGTGAGCACCCGGCCGGGTCCGGCCTCGACGAAGACCCGCACCCCGGCCGCGTACATCGCCTCGACCTGCTTGACGAACCGGACCGGCTCGGCGACGTGGGTGGCCAGCGTCGCCCGGACCGCGGCCGGCTCGGTCGGGTACGGCGCGGCCGTGGTGTTCGACCACACCGGCAGCTGCGGTGAGCCGACGGTGCGGCGGTCCAGCTCGGCGGCAAGGATCGGCGTGGCACCGGCCACCACCGGACTGTGGAACGCGCACGCCACCGGGATGAGTGCGCCGGTCAGGCCAAGGCCAGCGAGCCGGTCCAGCGCGGCCTGTACCGCCGGGGTGGGCCCGGAGATCACCGTCTGGGTGGGGCCGTTGTGGTTGGCCACCACGACCGGACCGTTGCCGAGCACGGCTGCGACCTGCTCCGGTGCCGCGGCGACCGCGGCCATCGTGCTGGGATCGGCGCCGGCGGCGGTGAGGATGGCCAGGCCACGGGCCTCGCTGAGCTCCAACAGCTCAGCGGGGCCGACAGCGCCGGCCGCGGCCAGCGCGACCAGCTCGCCGTAGCTGTGCCCGCCGAGGTGATCGGGCTGCACCCCGAGCGAGGTGAGCAGCTCATGCATGGCTAGCCCGGCGACCCCGAGCGCTGGCTGGGCGACCCGGGTGTCGGTCAGCGCCGCCCGCTGCCGCGCCGACTCCTCCTTGCCGAACGCGGCTGGCGGGAACATCGCGCCGGCCCACCGGTCACCGAGCTCCAGGAAGCGGCGCAGCCGCGGGAACGCCACGAACAGGTCGGCCAGCATGCCGGGGCGCTGGCTGCCCTGCCCGGGAAACAGGAACGCGACCTGACCGGTCGGTTCACCATCGTCGGCCGCGACGAACACACCATCCGCTACCGCGGCCGACCGGGCCCGGTCCAGTTTGGTGGCGAGGTCATCCAGGTCATCAGCCACCACAGCGGCCCATACCCGGCCGCGACGTGAGCCGCACACCGTTGCGGCGAGATCCCGCAGCCGCCAGGGCCGGCCAGCCGTGTCATTGGTGGCGAGCAGCTCGGCCAGCCGGTCCATCTCCGTGACCGCCGCTGCCTGGTCCGGGCCGGCGAACAGGAACAGCTCGGCCGGCCAGGCGTCCAGCCCGTGCCGTGGCTCGGGTGCCCCGTCGTAGGAGGTGAGCACGGCATGGAAGTTCGTGCCGCCGAACCCGAACGCGCTCACCCCAGCGACTCGATGCGCCGATGCGGCCCAGGGCCGCGGCGTGAGGTCGAAGGAGAACGGGCTGGTGTCGCGGTCCCAGTAGGGGTTCGGGTCACGCAGCTGGCCGGTCGGCGGACGCACCCCGGTGTGCACCGCCCGCGCCGCCTTGATCAACCCGGCTATTCCCGCGGTGCACTTGGTGTGCCCGATCTGCGATTTCACCGATCCCAGGGTGCAGTTGCCGGCCGGGGTGCCGGCGGCGGTGAACAGCTCGGTCAGCACTGCCAGCTCGGTGCGGTCCCCGACCACGGTGCCGGTGCCGTGCGCCTCGACCAGCCCGACGTCGGCCGGTGAGAGGCCGGCCATCCGGTAGGCGCGCTCCAGCGCCCGGCGCTGCCCGTCGGGCCGTGGCGCGGTCAGCCCCAGCGAGCGCCCGTCGCTGGCCGAGCCGATCCCCTTGATCACCGCATAGATCCGGTCACCGTCGCGTTCGGCGTCGGCCAGCCGCTTGAGCACCACGCACGCCACGCCCTCGCCGAGTGCGATGCCGTCGGCGGAGGTGTCGAACGGGCGGCACCGGCCGGTCGGCGACAGCGCCTGCGCCGAGGCGAACATCAGGTAGTCGTGGATGCTGTTGTGCACGTCGGCGCCACCGGCCAGCACCATGCTGCTGGTCCCGGCCCGCAGCTCCTTGCAGGCCAGGTCGATGGCGGCCAGCGCCGAGGCGCAGGCGGCGTCCACCGTGTAGTTGGCGCCACCGAGATCCAGCCGGTTGGCGATCCGCCCGGCGATCACATTGGCCAGCACCCCGGGGAAGGAGTCCTCAGTCAGCTTCGGCAGCTGCTCGTCCAGCCCGGGTGGCAGCGTCCCGTGGTAGGCCGGGTAGAGCGACCGGAACCCGTACGCGCTGGCCAGGTCGGCGCCCGCCTCGGCACCGAAGATCACTGAGGTGTGCTCCCGGTCGAAGGCCCGCTGGGCGTACCCGGCGTCGCGCAGCGCCTGGGCGGCCATCTCCAGCGCCAGCAGCTGGACCGGTTCGATGCTGGCCAGCGCCGCCGGGGGGATGCCGTAGGCCAGCGCGTCGAACGGGATGTCCGGCAGGAAGCCGCCCCACCTCGCGGGCGCGCTGTACACCGCCGGGTCCCACCGGTCGGGAGGCACGTCGGTGACCGCATCCACCCCGGCCAGCACGTTGGCCCAGTAGCCGGTGACGTCCGCAGCGCCCGGGAACACCCCGGCCATGCCGACGATCGCCACGTCCAGCGGCTGCGTTTCTGGTGTTTGGGCTGCTGGCTGGTCGTCGCGGGTCGGCTCGACGCCCAGCTCGGCGACCCGCGCGGCGAGGAAGCCGGCCGCACCCTCGGTGACCTGGGCGTGCAGCGCCTCGATCGTCGTGGTGGCGCAGCGCAACGTGGCGACCTCGCCGAGCATGACCATGCCGTCGTGGTGCTGGACCTGCTCGTCCACGTCGACCAGCGCCGCACCATCGCGGCGCAGCCCCTTGCTGGCGATCCGCAGTCGGCCCAGGTTGAGCTGCTCCAGCTCGGCCCACATCTGATCGCGCGGCACCCCGGCGGCCACCAGCCGCGCCTGGGTCTCGGTGAACGTGCGCACGTACGGTGAGTCCGCGCAGCGGGTGGCGTGGCCGGGTGCGGTCTCCAGCAACACGGTGCGCTCGCAGGCCAGCGCGGCCCGCTGGAATCCGGGCGCAATGGCCCCGGCCGCGACCGCTTGCTGGGTGAACAGGTACGCGGTGCCCATCAACACCCCGATCTGGGCGCCCCGCTGCACCAGCGGCGCGGCCAGCGTGGTGACCATGGCCGCGGAGCGCTCGTCGTGAATACCCCCGGCGAACAGCACGCCTAGCTGGCCAGCGCATCCGTGTGCGTCGTCGTAGCGCAGCAACCGCTGCAGCTGGATCTCCCACAGCGGGAAGCTGGCCTGCGGCCCGACGTGCCCGCCGCACTCCCGGCCCTCGAACACGAACCGCCGGGCCCCCTCGGCCAGGAACCGGTCCAGCAGGCCGGGGGAGGGCACGTGCAGGAACGTCTCGATCCCGGCGGCCTCCAGTGGCACGGCCTGGGCCGGCCGGCCCCCGGCGATCAGCGCGTACGGCGGGCGCACGTCGTGCACCGCGGCCAGCTGCGCCTCGCGAAGTTCAGGCGGGACAAACCCCAGGATGCCCACTCCCCACGGCCGGGTGCCCAGCAGGGCTGCGGTCTGCTCCAGCAGTACCCGCGCCTGCTCGCCGCTGCTCAGCGCCAAGGCCAGAAACGGCAACCCGCCTGCCGCCGCCACAGCTGCGGCGAACCCGGCCTGGTCGCTGACCCGGGTCATCGGGCCCTGCACCACGAGCGGCCGTACCGCGGTCGCGGTGCGCAGCTGATCGGTGACCGCAGCGCGGACCGCCGCCACGACGCCCCCCGCGGTCACATACCGCTGGGCCAGGGGAGCGGCCAGCGCGCCGTCCTGGCCGACCGGCAGTGCACCCAGGTCCCGGGCGCCCAACTGGGCAGCGACCGTGCCGGGGTCCACAGCCGGCAGGTCCGGGCGGGTGTAGAGGCGGTGACCGCCGATGACCATGGTCTCGGTGCCGTCCATCACCCGGATCGCCGCAGCCACCCCGGCCGGCAGGTCGGCCTCGGCAACCAGCGCCAGCTGCGCGTCCAGCACCACCCCGGCCGCGCCGCCGGCCACCGCCGCGGCAGCCGTGTGCAGCCCGATCCCGCCGGCCGCCCAGACCGGGACGCGGATCTGCGGGTCGGCCAGCAGCTGCTGCAGCAGCACGAACGTCGTCACGGTACCGACCCGGCCGCCGGCCTCGGTGCCCTTGGCGATCAGCCCGGACGCCCCGGCCTGCACCGCGGTGCGCGCCTGCGCCATCGAGGTGACCTCGACGAGCGTCCGGCGCCAGGAAGTGGGTGCGCACTGTGCACCGGGCGGGTGCACGACCAGGTCGACCCGTTCCGGCAGGTCGGTGGGCGACAGTGGGCAGTGGGCCGGTATCCGCACCCCGAAACCACCGGGCCACCATCGGCAGACGTCCGCCAGCGCGGCCCGCGCCCGCCCGGCGTCGCGGCCCAGGTCGAGGACCCCCACCGCGCCGGCTCGCGCGAGCGCTACCGCGAGAGGGGCGTTGGGCTCCTCGAAGGCGGTGATCCCCAAGACCAGCTCACGATCTTGCAGCGTGCTCATCCTCGGCGTTGTCCTCCCGTACGCGGGCTAACGTGCTTGTCGTCGTGCCGCCTTGGGGGTGACCCACTCAGTGATCACCGCCATGGGGTGCGGTGGCCGCACGGAGCAGCGATGCGGCGGCCGCAGCCACACCCAGCGTCGTCGCCACACCACCGTCGCGGTCAGTCCGACGTGGCTCCGACGGCCGATGTCAAGGTCGTCCCAGGGCGAAGACCGTTAGCAACGGCTAACGTTGAACGGTGAACGCTTGAGGTGAAACACGAGTGTGTCCAGCACGACCAGGCCCCCCCTTGCCTACCGCTTACCGCCCCTCATTCAGGGGCTACGGACTCACCGATCGTAACACTACGTGATAGAAATTTGCCAGGCTGTTCAAAAGTAACCCGAACGGACTATCGGTACTGACTGGAATGGCGTATCGGTACTGACTAGGTGGTGCGGACTACTTAGTTGGCCCTTGCGCCCCTGGTGGGAGCCCGCGGCCCGGCCCGGAGGCCACCGACGAGCGCAGCCGCACTGTCATGGCGCGGGTCGGCGCTCCGGAGGCGCTACAGTCCGGTGGAGGCCCGCTCATACGGATAGTCGCCCATGCGAGGAGGGGAGTGGCCATGAGGCCTGTCGCTGAGCCTGCCCCCGAGATCACGTTGGATAGCCCGCTCCTCGGCGAGCTTGCGGTACAGCGTGCGCGCGGCCCCCGCGGCTGACGGACCGGGTCCCCGCGAGACGCGCCCGTTGGGGCTGCGCTTCGCGCAGGTCGTGCCGATGCCGGCGCCTGCGGTGGTGCGTTACTGCCACGATCTGCAGGTCGCGGTCGACGATGACGGCCGCCCGCTGATCGATAAAGAGGGGGAAGAGGATCCGGACGGCAAGGGTCCGAAGAAGCAGTGGGCTACCAAGCACACCACCGATGGTGATGAGGGCCCCGAGGAGAGCACCTGGGGCTGGGAAGAATGACTGTTGTCATCGTCGCCCAGCAGGCTGATTCCCCGGTTGATGTGATGGTCCGGCGGCTCGCCGCGCGGAATGTGCCGGTGTTCCGTGCGGACACAAGCTGGTTTCCCCGTCAGATGATGCTCGACGCGCGGCTGGGCGATGACGGTCGCTGGAGAGGTCAGCTGAGCACTGCGCATCGCGCGGTGGACCTTGAGGCCATCCGCTCGATCTGGTACCGCGATCCGGGCGCGTTCTCCTTCGCCGAGGGCTTGACCGATGTCGAGCGCGCCTACGCCCACCGCGAGGCCCGGCTTGGCCTGGGCGGTGTGCTGGCCAGCCTGGACGTGCTGTGGGTGAACCATCCCAACCGGGCCGCGGACAGTGTGTACAAGCCGCTGCAGCTGGCCACCGCGGCGCGCTGCGGGCTGACCACGGTGCCAACGGTGATCACCAACAGCCCCGACGCGATCCGGCGCCTGGCCGCCGACAGCCCGGCCGGTGTGGTGTGCAAGTCGCTGGGGCCCAACACGGTCACCGAGGGCGGGCAGCTCACCGTGGCCTACACCCACCGCCTCGCCACCGACGACCTGGCCGATCTGGCCGGCGCGGACGCCACCGCCACCCAAGCTCAGCAGTGGGTGGACAAGATCCACGAGGCCAGGGTGGTGGCTGTGGGCCAGCGCATGTTCACGATCCTGATCCGGGTCGGCTCGGATGCGTCCCGGGTGGACTGGCGGGCGGACTACCCGGCGCTGTCCTACGAATGGGTGGACACCCCGCCCGAGGTCGAGAAGGGGCTGCGGTCCTACCTGGCCGAGCTGGGCCTGACCTATGCGGCGGTCGACTTCGCGGTCGACGCCGCTGGGCGCTGGGTGTTCCTCGAGTCGAACAGCTCAGGACAGTATTTCTGGCTTGAGTCCCATACCGGGGCGCCGATCACCAGTGCGCTGGCCGATGTGCTGGCCGGAGAGGGTATTGACCATGAGCGTGCTGGTCCAGGACTGGGCGCCCCGAGCGCGCCAGCTCGCTGAGCAGCTCACTGCCGCGGGGAAGCTGACGTCGGCGGTGTGGCGAGACGCGGTGTGCGCGGTGCCCCGCCACGAGTTCGTTCCCGAGGTGTTCCGCCAGGACCGGATGGATCAGTATGACGAGACCTGGCGGCAGCTGGACACAGACCCGTCCCGGTGGCGTGATCCTCACCGACCTCAAGACCTCACTGATGGCCGGGAGCCTGGTCCGCCTCACCCGATACCCCGACCGCGCCGAAGGACACTTCGACCCGACCTACGCGGCGTTCATGGGCCTGCGCCACCACGCGGCCGGCCAGGGCCCAGCCCCCCGACCTGGGCCCCGCAGACAACACGCCAGCGAGCCTGCGCACCGCACCACCACACTGGACCCGCGCACCCTGTGGACGTCGCTGATCGTGTGGTTTCTGGCCAGCTTCGACCTCGGCTGCGACATCACGCTGGGCTACACCGGCTTCACGGACAGCCAGCCCACCGCCACCTCGATCACCATCGGAGACGGCTCCTGGGCGCAGGTCTCCCTCGCCGACGACCACGGCGCACACCGGGTCACCGAGGCCGGCCCGACCCGTGTGTGGCGCATCATCGAGGCCGCCCACGCCCGGTGGACCGAGCTCGACCGGCCCGGCTGGGGCCGCTTCGGCCTCACCGTGACCGAACACCACCAGCAGGTCTGGCTCGACACCCCCACCAACCAGCACACCTGGCCATTGCCATCCAACCGGGCAGCGAAGGCCATGACGACCGCTGACGCTTCGCGTAGATGATTCGTGGTGCTGGTGCGACGCCGTGACCACCACCTCGACCTCGCTGCCGGACACGAGCGTCCCGGCCAGATCGGGCAGATACCGCGCTCTCCCCGGACGCCGCCTACCTGGGCTGGTATCACCTGGAAACCGACCTGGGCGCCACCCCGATCGGCCGATCCTGCCTGCGCGACCTGGCCGAACTGGCCAACGCGCCCGCGGTACCGACCCTGGCTTCCCTGGAACACATGCTCGACCTCGCGCTCGCACTGGCGAGGCGGGCCGCCCCGGAGACCACCGAGGAGTTGGCGCGGGCCATCGACGCCTACCGCCACTACCTCGACCTGGGGTGAGAACGCCCGCAGCCACGCTACTGTGGCTGGTGTGACCCCACATCCGCGGCGAGCTATCAGCGCCCGGCGGGAGTAATACCAGGACCCACGGTCCTCTCCCGCACCGGCGCGTTGTACTGCTCGAACACCGGTCCCGCCGCTGCCAGGGGTGCACATGTCCACGTCGAAACCGCATCCGTCCCACCCGCTGCTCGGGCGCACCGCTGTCCGCCCCGCCTGGGACACCCTCCCCGAAGCGGTCCGAAGGGTCGTCGCCGCTCACCTCGGCGCGGCCGTCGAGGCCGCGTCCGACCAGGGTGGCGGGTTCACCCCCGGTGTGGCGGCCCGGCTGCGCCTGGGCGACGGCACCCGCGCCTTCGTCAAAGCTGTACCCGCCGCCCACCCGCTGGCCGGTGCCTACCGGCACGAAGGCCGCGTGGCCACCCGCCTGCCCACCGCGGCGCCAGTGCCGCGCCTGCGCTGGCACGGGGCGGCCGCCGACTGGACGGTGCTGGTCTTCGATGACGTTGCGGGCCGCCACCCCGACCTGGCGCCCGGATCAGCCGATACCTCGGGTGTGGTGGCGGCGATCGCCGCGATGCGCCAGGAGCTGACGCCTGCCCGGTCCCGGAGTGGGAACCCTCCGCCACCGCCCGGGGGAACTGGCTGCACGGCTGGGAACTCATCGCCCAGGACCCGCCCTACGACCTGGGCGCCTGGGAGCGTCGCCAGCTGGCCGAGCTGGCCAAGGCCGAGACCGTCTGGCGCTCTCACGCCGACGGCCCAACGCTGGTTCACGGCGACATCCGCCCCGACAACCTGCTCATCACCCCGCACGGGAAGGTAGCCGTGGTGGACTGGGCACACGCCTCCTGCGGTGCGGCGTGGCAGGACGTGGCCGATCTGGTGCCGCACCTGGTCATGGCCGGGCATACCCCTGCCTCCGCCGAAACCCAGCTCGCCGGGACGGGGGTGTGGGAGGCAGCCGGGGAGGAGGTGCTCACCAGCTACGCGGCCGCCTGCGCCGGGTACTGGACGAGGATGAGCCGCGAACCGGCCCCTGCGGGAGTGCCGCATCTGCGCGCCTATCAGCGCCGGGCGGCCGGTGCGGCGCTGGCGTGGGTCCGCCACCGCTCCGGTGTCCTCTAGCCAGCGACCGGATCACCGCCGCGGTCATCGACCCGTTCAAAGGCGGCCCGGCAGCTGGGGCTGGTAACTCACCGCCCGGACAGATCCCGGATCTCAGATGGCACGTCTTCGTTGAAATGTCCCGGCCGTGGATATCTCTTGCTCCATACACCGGTGACATCACGCTGCACTGTCGACGTGCCGACGTCGGAGGAGAGCACCCACAGCTGATCGGCCCCGGTGAGCCAGGTGATGCCCACCCCGTGGCGACTGCTGTAGGCCTCGGTGTCACGAAACAGCTCACGACCGGCACGATCGGTGATCACGACGAGCCACGTCGGTACCCCGTTCTGCTGAGGTCCGAGATCAGCGCGGGCCACGAACGCGCCCGACGGAGACGTTCGGGGCTGCCCGGGTCGGGCGAAACGCTCATCAGCGTCGCGGTTCCCGCCGAACAGCGCAGCGCATCCCGGCAGAGTGGCCGCCGCAATAGCCACGGCGATGAGGATCATTCTCTTGCGCACGTTTTTTCCCACTAGTCGTGTGGATATCCGGAAGCGCTGATCACACGGCCGTTGCCGTCCATGACGAGCTTGGTCGGCGCGTGCCAGGTGAGGTGGATGTCGTACGGATCGGCTTGACCGAGGGTGAGAACTTCGGCCAGTGTGCTCTTCCACCGATCGGTGCTGTATTTCGGGTTGGGGTCGATCCGATCGTTCCACGTGTAGCCACTGTCCACGCTGACGTCGTAGGTGCCATCGCCACGCGGGTCGACTGTCGTGCTGCCCTTGAACTGGAAATCACCCGTGTCACGGTCCGTCCCGTGCAGGTACTGGTAGCCGACAATCCCCTCGCCGTTCTGGATCTTGGCGTGGAACCGCTGATCGAACTCCGTCTTCTCGGCACCGGTGACCCGGTAGTTGTCGAGTGCTCGCTGCGCCTGCTCGGCGACATGGGGTTGCAGTTGTTCGCGTAATGTCGAGTTGTCCCGCATGTACCGGGACCAGTCGGGGTCGTCGGTGACGGTCCAGTCGTCCCCGCCGCGGAGGTAGCGCTCGAGAATGGCGCGTCCGGCCCAGTCGGTGTCGAAGTGGCCACTGCCGTCGCCGCCGGGCTTACGGTCCCGGCGGTCGTCCTCATCAATCCGGCGCCCGCCCCGCTCGTCGGAACCCCGCCGAGACCCGAACAACCGTTGATCTGCACCGTCCAACCCGTCCCGGGTACCGCTCAGGGCCGCAACGAACGTCGTGTGGGCCGAGTCGGCAGCGACCCGAGCGGCCGCGATGTCCGTGAGCTGGCCGGCTACGGCGGGTACGTGTTGCGGGTTGCGAAAGAGGAAGTCGGCCACCGCCCAGGGACTGCTTACAAGATCGTTCGGTCCCATCCCCAACGCGACGGACTCACTCAGCGCCCGTTCAACGACGCCCCGGGCACCGCTGAGTTCGCGCGCCAAGGTTGCGAATGCCTGGGAAGCGGTATCGAGCGGATCTACTGTCATGCGCAGGGCACCGATCTGCTTCTGCGCTGAGATCCGGTACGCCGTGCCGCTCGGTGAGTCCCAGAAGTCCGGGGTGGAACCGACTGCTGTGTCGAGATCCGAGGACAGAGCCCCCGCGCTGTCTGCGGTGTTCGCGAGTGTCTCCGCGGTGCGGCTCAGACCGTCAAGGTCGCCTGGAATAACGTCAGCCGCGCCGGTGTAGGCGGTCACATCAGGTTCCGCAGCTGCGTGCCGGCCTCACGGTTGATGATGAGCAATGTCTCCAGGGTGGCCCTGACCTCCCCGGCGTCGTGGTCGAGTGCGGCACCGATGTCGCTGATCAGGGCGCCGAAGTGATCAGCGAGTCCCATGGCGGCTTCGGCACTATCGGCACGACCAGTCGTCGTCGTGACGACGGCGGCTCCGGTGGCAAGTTGCCGGGAACGATCGGCCATTCCGGTGAGACGGCCCGGGTATGCTTCCAGTTGATCGATCTGGATGTGAATGTCGCTCATCTTCCCCACCTGGGTCTCGCTCGGCCGAGCGAGACTCTACGGGATCAGGGATCACCTCGACCGACTGAGCGCAAAGTCAGCAGAATGACCGCATAGTCCACCCACCACCGTCCGAAGGATCTTCATGACCTCGCCACCTCCGGCTCTCGGACAGCTCACCCGAGCGATGAGCGCCGTCGGCCAGTTGATCGACGGGATCCGAGACGACCAGTGGTCCGCGCCCACCCCGTGTACCGACTGGACCGTGCGCGACGTGATCTACCATCTGGTCGGCATCAACCTGGTCTTCGTCGCCCGTCTGAACGATCAAACCCCGCCCGAGCGCGGCACGGACGTCCTCGGCGATGGCCCGGCAGGCGCGTACCGCGACTCCGGAGTAGCGGCGCAGGGCGCGTTCGAGCAGCCCGGGGTTCTCGAACGGACGTACCACAGCCCCCTCGGGGCTGCCACCGGCGCGGAGCTACTGCACTGGCGCATCGCCGATCTCCTGGCCCACGGCTGGGACCTCGCCCGAGCCACCGGCCAACCCGCTGAGCTGCCCGAGGATCTGGCTGAGCAGGCACTGTTCTTCGCCCGAGTCCAGCTCGCCACGATGCCGCGCACCGGCCGGTTCGGCCCAGCCCAGCCCGTCGCCGACGACGCTTCCGCAATCGACCGGCTCGTCGCCTTCCTCGGCCGCCCCGTCGGCGTGTCATTCGCTACGTTGCGGGCACCGGTCAGCGATGTTCCCGATCGGTAGCGACTGTTGTGCGATGGAGCTGGCGACCGTTGTAGCCTAAGAGTTCCGTCCTTTGTCGCTTCCCGGAGGTTGCCGTGGCTGATCGGGTGGCCAACCGTGACCTTGTTCGCCGCCTCGAGAAGGTCGTGGTAGATCGACTGGCGCTGTCTCCCGTCGTCGTGCTGCACGGCGCCCGGACCGTGGGGAAGAGCATGCTGCTGCGGCGTCTGGCGACCAGACTGGACGGCCACGTGGTCGATCTGGACGAGCGTTCAGCCCGCGCCATCGCGGCCGCCGACCCGTCCTTGTACACCTCCGCCGATCGCCTCGTGCTGATCGACGAGTACCAGCGCGTTCCGGAACTCCTGGATGCGATCAAGGCAGAGCTGAACCGAGCACTGCGGCCGGGACGGTTCGTCGTGACCGGCTCGACCAACTACTCGACGATCCCGCGGGCGTCACAGTCGTTGACGGGCCGGGCCGAGGTGCTCACCGTCTGGCCGTTCACCCAGGGCGAGGTGGACTCACGGCACGAGACGTTCACCGAGACTCTGCTGGCCGATCCGGCGAGATTCCGTGGTGCATCCGCACAGACGTCCCGGACTGGCTACGCCCAGCGTGTGCTCGCCGGTGGGATGCCGGTCGCATTGCGCCAGCCGAGCGAGCCTGCGCGGAGGAGGTGGTTCCAGGCATACCTCGACCTCGTGGTGCAGCGAGATGTCCTGGACATTCGACACATCCGGCAACGAGAGGCGTTACCTCGGCTGCTGCGGGCGCTGGTCAGCCAGACCGGGCAGCTGCTCAACGTCGCGCAGGCCGCTGAACGGGCCGGCTTGAGCCGCGCGGTCGGGCTTGACTACATGCAGTTGCTGGAGACCGTCTTCCTCGTGCGCCGGCTCTCCGCGTGGGGCAGGACCCTGAGCAGCCGGGTGAACGCAACGCCCAAGCTGCACGTCGTAGACAGCGGAGTCGGTGGCTGGCTGCTCGGAATCAGCTCGGCCCGGTTGGACCGTCGGGATCCGGCTGCCCTCCAGCAGTACGGCCATCTGCTCGAGTCCTTCGCCGTCCACGAGATCCTCAAACAGGTCGGCTGGCTCGATGAGCTGCCGCAGGCCGGTCACTACCGCACGAAGGACGGACTCGAGGTGGATCTCGTCCTCGAGCTGTTCGACGGGCGGGTCGCAGGCGTGAAGGTGAAGGTCGGCACTCAGGTGCGAGCGCAGGACTGCCGGGGACTCGCCACGCTGCGCGACCGGCTGGGCTCGTCCTTCATCGGTGGAGTCGTGCTCTACACCGGCGAACTCGCCTACCAGCTGGCGGACCGGCTGTACGCCGTGCCGATCGACCAGCTATGGGCCGAGCCCGAAGTCCCTTGACGAACGGTCTGGGTCAGCGTCAACCTCCGGCCCGCCAGAGCGTCCAGTTTGTCGACGCCGTTGGTGGCGAGAGGGGTCTGAGGTGACCATGTCGGATCGCGTTGAGGCCAGGTCGGCCGTGGCGGACCGCACGAAACGGGAACGCGCACGACTGTGGCTATCTCGCCGAGTCCTTGGCTCGGCTCTTGTCCCGCCTGCGGTGCCATTGGATGCTTCCTGGTGACTGGCCTTCCCACCGATGCCTCTGAGGCCGACGATGAACCGATACTGATGTCTCACAAAATGGCTATGCCGTGGTCGTCGGCCGGAGAGGATGCGGGGATGTTACGCCTCGCGGTTGGCCCGCCGACGTTGTCCGAAGCTGGCGGGTTGCCGGGTGGTATCTCCGCTGCGATGGTTGCGACGGCTGTGTCGGTGGTGGCTTGGCGTGGGCTTCTGCTCGGTCCGACGCGGTTATCGGGACGGCTGGTCTGGCCGGTGGTGGAGATCCTCCCGGCGGGCCTGGATCGAGTGTCCGCTGGTGCCGGCCCTGAGCTGGATCGGTCGACGTTGGCGATGTGGGAGTCCTGGACGGACGGGATGGGTACATCGCCGCCGGGTCGGCCATTGGAGATCGTGGGGTTTGTGGCCGCTGGACCGTGGCGGTGTGCGGTGACGACGTCGGCGTGGCTCGCTGGTTACGGGGCGAGTCTCATTGTGCGCCGGTCGGTACCAACGTCGGTGCGGCTCAGTGAGGCGGACTACCGGGGGATTACCGTGGCGGTGGTGGACGAGCATCTGCCAGCGCGGGTTGTGGTTCACGGGCGGTCCGGGCCTGCGCCGTCCGCCGGGCGCACAGTGGCGGTCCGCCATCACGAGGAGCACCTGTTCGCGGAGGCGCTCAGTCAGGGACGCCTGTCGATGAGGTCGTCTCCGCGTAGTGAGTGATCCAGCGACCGAGGGCATCCTTGGATGCCCAGGGTTGGCCGGTGCTGGCGATCACCGCGCTGTGGTTGATCTGTGCACGCTGGATGGCCTGGAACCAGCGCCGGCAGCGATCCTCTGCCGTCACTGCGTCTCCGAAAAGCTGGCGCGCGGTATCGGCTAGAGCACTGACGGCATGTTCAAAGGCACTGACGTCCGGGCTCGTGGAGTTAGCGATCCAATCCAGCCGACGGTGGCCGCACACTCGGCACGGACAGACCCACACCGGCAGATCGGGAGTAACCGCTATCGCGTCGTCGATCTTGGTAAGATGGTAGTAGCCGAGCAGCTCTGGAACGAGCGTTGCCAACGGCGGCCGCGATGGTCCATCTCTGTCTGTGATCGGGTAGAAGTGTCGCAGTGTCGAGGAATCACCCACGGAGACCGCGGTCGCGCCGTAAGCCAGAGCGCCCAACACCGACATATCGCAGCGCAGGACCGCGACCGGAACGTCGACTCGGAGCACCGAAACGAGACCGGCAACCGCATTCTTGCGACTCAACGGGTCGTTCTCGTCCTCGAGCATCAACGCTACCGGCGTACTCGCCCTGCGCAGGGCCTGGGCCAGGGTGTCCGCCTCATCAGTCAGCCAGGAGCTCGCCAGTGGCAGCGCCGCGATCACGCCTTGGTTCCGGGCCTGCGCGCTGTGATGGGCGCGGGCCGCCTCACGGAGAATCGTCTGCAGTCCCTGGAGATCACCGCGGGCCACGTAGCCCGAGTCGGTCAGCGCCCAGCGCAGCCCGTCGCGGTGCTGGTGATCCAGCCAGCTGCGCTCGATGCCCTCAGCGGCGAGTTTGCGTTGCTTGGATCCGGTGTAGCGGGCTGCGTCGAGCAGGATGTCCGCGCCTGGGGAGCGTTTCCTGGTCTGATCCACACAACAGCTGGCGACTCCCAGCCGGCCTCTGGACCGCGGAATCGTGTAGACGACACCGATGCCGTCTTGATCCAACAGGTCACGGATTGCCTCAACCCCCGCCTGTGGCTGCCCGTCATTGGGCAGGTGAACCGTGTGGACGAACAGCGCCGTGCTGAGACCTTCGAGAGGGCGAAGGGAGGTGACCCGGCTCGGTGCGGACGTGGCGGATCGGCTCATCACGGCGTCACCAGCCGCAGTGCGGTGCGTGTCCCGGGCCGGGTGTCGCCGGGCAGGTAGTGGCGGCGGAACGCTTCGGGGGTCATCAGAGCGATCTGTGCGAGCTGTTCCTCAGTGTGGCCGTGTTCGGACCTGTGGATGGTGATGGCGCGCTGGACGACTGAGGGCGTTTCGGCGGGAAGGTCGACCGGCTCGCTGGAATGCCAGCCCATGCGTGACAGTCGGACCCGGAACTCTTTGAACTGCCTGTCACTGATACAGCCCAGATCATCTGCACGTTGGATCAACATACCGATCGATACCTTCCAGTGGGACTTCAACGTCAGCAGTCGCCGAAAGTCCCCAGTCGTCAGCCCGCGCAGATCCGGCTCGATCTCGGCGGCCGGGGTCAGAAACTCCGAAGCGAATTGGTTCGCCTCGTTCTCTTGGTTTTCGGCGGGGAACACATGCATCACCAGATGCCCCAATTCATGTGCGATGGTGAACCGCTGGCGATCCGGGGACAACCCAGAGTTGATCAGCATCAGTGGAGGATGGCTAGCATGATGCGGCCATGTACTCACCGCGTCCTGTGCCCTCGTCCCCAGCGGGCGCACCACCACGACCACACCGAGAGATTCCATCAACTCGACGACGTTCGGGATCGGACCACTCGCCAAGCGCCACCGCGCTCGCAGTGCGCGGGCCACGCCAGCTGGATCGCCGTACTCGCTGACGTCCACACGTTCGAGTCGGTCCTGGGTCTCGACGTCGAGACCAGCGAGGATCCGCTCTACCGTCAGACGCGTGAGATGGGTCGTCGCTTCGATCTTCTTCACCGCGCCCGCAGCGAGCTTGGAACGCCGGTTGCGGTTGTGCAGGCAGGTGACCTCAATGCCGCGGACGTACTCGTCGGTGATCAACAGGGCGACCGGGCAGCCCAGAACCTCCGCGACCTTGTCAAGCTTGCCCCCGCTCAACTCGAGCAGGCCGTTCTCTACCTTGGACAAGTACCCCTGCGACAGACCCGATTCCCGCGCCAGATCATGCTGCGACCACTGCTTGGCCTCACGCACCAAAGCGATCATCTGCGGTACAGCGATGCTCACAGGTGCCTCCTCGATCGACAGTGGCGGAGGTTATCACGTCGGCATCGTTTGAGCATCGCTGGGACGATTCTGGACGGTCGCGGTCGGTCGGCGCCGTTGCCAGAGGTCCTGAAGCCACGGGCGATCGCGTGGGCTTGGTCGTGCGTGACCGAGTAGGCGCGAGCCAGGCCGAAGATGTCGGGGTAGCGGTCCTCGGTCTTGGTGCTGAAGAAATCGGCCTCGGCGAGGCTGCGGCACTGCTCAGCGCGAGCGACCGAGGCCCTGGGTGCGACAGTGGGGAACAGCAGTGCTGCGGTGAGGCGCTCGTCCTGGGTGGGATGCAGCTGCTCACCGGCCCGGACCCGGTCATAGAGGCCCGTGACGGTTGCCGGCAAGCTGCGGCTTGTCAGCCCATCCACACGACGGTCAGCAGGTCCACGCGTCGTTGGGCTTCCAGGATCAGGTAGACCGTCATGCCTTCACCATTCGTGCCGAACGTGCAGGTCCGCATAGAGCTGTCTGGTTTGAGCTTGTTGAGCTGATCTCCGTTCCAGGGTGCGACCTCGAGCATGGTCCGCAGCTCTGCGAACGGGGCCAGGGCAGCGGGAGGTAGCGCGTCGGTCTGTTGTCCGGACTCGTCGTCGAGAGTGACGGTGTACAACGTCGGCTACAGGCCCAGTCGGGCCTTCGTGCGTGCTAGTGGTTCGTCGTCTGGGATGTCGTCGGCGTCGAGTTTGGCGGCGGCGCGACGGTACATCCGCCGGTGCGCATCTGGGCCGTTCGCCGTGGTCAGCCAGGCGACCCGGCGCCACGACTCCAGAACCTCCAGCACCTCGGTGAGGTCGAGCGTGTCGGTGGCTCTGGCCATCACCTCACGCCACTGGTGGTCGAACTCCGTCGCTTCCTCGGGGATCAACGCGGCGCGCACCTGCGCGGGTGACGCGTCCACGAACAGCGGGCGGTGAGGTTCGGGAGGCGGTCCCGCAGCGCAGGCAGTCACGCCCCACAGGATAGCCACCGGCACCGTCCTTTCCTGCCAGCCCCGCGCTGCTGAGGGGCTACGGATCGCGGCGCCTCCAGGGCGCCTCAGGGTCTGCGAGGGTGTCCAGCATCAGCTGACACCAGGTAGTGGTGGTGTGTCCCGTCGGGAGCTCGCCGAGCGCCGCCAGCTACCTCTATAGATCCGCCGTCTCGTGAGCCGGTAGTCGCCCTGGCCGACTCAGCAGTTCAGTGAGATCAGCGGTAACCTCGGTGAGGACCTCCTTGCGCTGTCCGTGTTCCGGCAGTTCGGTGGATCCCCGAGCGGCTTCAAGCGACGCGCGGAACGCGCTGACGGCGTCCGCCCATGCCTGCACGTCATTCCCGCCCTCGAGGACGTGCTTGGCTATGTGGTCGGCCTGCCGCCGGAGTTGTGCCCGTAGCTCGATACGGCGTTGCTCTGCGCGCGTTTCGAGGTAACCCCCGACCAGGAAGCCGCCGAACTCGACGACGACCGGCAGCAGTTCCTCGAACACCTGGAGCTGGCTCAAGCTCTTACGGACCTGAGCGGAGTGCTCACCGCTCGTGAGCACTCCCTCACTTCCCCGGAAGTACTTCTCGAGGCTCTGGGCGTCCAGGTAGCGCACGTGCGCGAGCTCGGCACGGGCGTCCTCGACGGACATGCCCTGGAATAGCTTGTAGCCAGCGCGGGCCACGGTCTTGGCGTGCGCATCGAACCGGTCGAACAGCGGTTTGAGGTCCGGCCCAGTGGTCTCGGCCGACGCCAGGTCGGCCAGCACCTCGTCGAGGTAGCTGTGCAGGGCGGCCGCTCCCGGGCCTTGCGCCCGCACGCGCTGGTCGGTGGCGGCGTTGCGAGCAAGCTGGTCCAGCTTGCCGCCCCATTCGACCAACCAGGTGTCGATCGTGCTGGTGAGCTGCTGCTCCACGTGGGAGCGCTGGCTGTCCGCATCACCGGCCGGCACCTTGATCGCGGTCAGCTGCACATAGATCATCTCGCGCAGGCGGCTGCGCGCGGTGTCGTCGATGCCGCGCAGCTCCGCCAGCTGCAGGTCGATCGCTCGCTGCTGGCGGCCGGCGGCGTCCAGGACGTCGTCGAGACGCTGCAGCTCTTCGGTGGCCCGGGTGTGCGCTTGGGTGCCGATCCAGCTCCAGTACCGGACGGCTGCGGCGTTGCGCAGCTCGGCGTGGCGCGGCGTCAGGTCCAGCACGGCAGCCCGTAGCTCGGCGATTCCGTCCCACTTCTCGTGGCCGGCGTAGTCGTCGGGAGTCGGTTGCGCGGTCGGCCCGGCCTGGTCCGGATCGGCCGCCACGAAGTGCACGGCCTCCGCCGACAGATCGGCGGCGTTGCGCTCCAGCGCGGCCAGCAGCTCGGCCCGCTTGCGCTCGATCAGATCGTAATAGCCGTCGATGTCGTCCTCGGCGCTGACCCCGGCGGTGTCCATCTGGGCGACGACCACGATCAGCGCGCCCGACGGGAACAGCGGTCGGCCAGCGACGGGATTGTGGAAGCTGCCGTTGACGAGCCCGATGACGTAGCGGGGGTCGCCGCTGAGCAGCTGCGGCGACAGCACGACGACCAGCGCGTCGGTCAGCGTGAGGGCCTGCTCGGCGAGTTGCTCGTGCTGGCTGTTGCCGGCGCCGGTGCCGGGGCTGTCGACCCAGGTCACACCGCCCGAGTCGACCTGCTCGATACTGGCAGACGTCGGCTTGGCTCCGATGGCGAGCCAGCTGGGCACCGGTGTGCCGTCCTCCACCAGAAACCGCTTGAGCAGCGACGACTTCCCGGCGTCGTAGGCCCCGTGGATCGTGACCCGGACCAGCCGATGGGCGGCGAAACGCTCCCAGCCGGCGGTGACCTCGTCGACCCAGTCCTCGGCCACGCGCCGCAACTGTGCGCGCACGCGCGCCACCCAATGCGCGACGTCCGTGGTCAGCTCCTGAGCCGGCACCACGGCGGCGGGCTCGGCGGATGCGGTCTCGTCCATGCTGCTGTTCCTCATTCCGGTTGGGCTCCATCATCCGAACGACGCCGCGGTGTCCGCGAACGCCGGGGTGCTGAGCGCGGACCGCCCCAGGTCCGTCGCCTG
This sequence comes from Pseudonocardiaceae bacterium, assembly GCA_050699815.1. GTDB lineage: Bacteria > Actinomycetota > Actinomycetes > Mycobacteriales > Pseudonocardiaceae. The sequence goes on from JBOHFT010000010.1 coordinate 45,225, forward strand.
GTCATAGACCGCCAGCCGATCCAGGATCGCGTCCACCGCCAGCTGCCGGGCGGACCGCTTGGCCACGGTCGCGGCCAGTACGCCGTCGAGGGCGGCGTGCTCGTCGCGCATGCTCGCCAGCGCCGGATCGGCGTCGGCGACATCCCGGGCCCAGCCGACCGCCTGTTCGTGCAGGGCCTGCCTCGCGGCGGAGAACTCCACTTCCTTGCGCTGGTCGGCCTTGTGGTCACGAACCAGCAGCCCGAGCTCGATCGCGCTCGTCACCACCTGAAGGACCACACCCACCCGGGCCGCGTTTTGTCCGATTCGGGCGGCATTCGCCGCGGCCTGATTCTTGATAAAGAAGGCTTTCGTCATCGCCACCAGCCGGTGATGGGCCCCACCCTGCGCCATGTGCAGGCTGTTGGCGAACCCACCCATCACTACCCGGGCCGCCTTCTGGGTCCCGGCCCGCAGCACGTTGGCCACCCGGAAACGTCCGGTCACCGCGATCGCCTTTGCCAGCGCGGATCCGCTGCGACCGACCATCTCGCGCTGGTCCGGCTGCTCCGGGAACCGCACGGGGACGATGCCCTCGACGTCGGCCAGGGTGCGCTGGAAGCCCTGGGAATGCACCCGGCGCTGCAGCACGACCGACGTGTCGCGCAGCCATTCCTGCACCCGGCGATGCGTGCGATCGGCCCATTGGTCGACCTCCTGGCCGACCTCGTCGTCCTCCCAGAACCGCACCGCCCGGGCCAGGATGGCCCGCCGCCGGTCCTCGTCCACCGGCAAGGCGGCGTCCACCAGTTGGTCGACGGCGTTGGTGACGGTGCGCTCCAGCGCCGTGCGGCTGTCGGCCTCGATCAGGGTGCTGGCCCGCAGCGCGTCGCCGAGGTCGTCGCGCAGGCGGTCGAGCAGGGTGAGCTGCTCACGCAGCGCCCCGGCCTCGTCGCGGGCCGCCGCAGCCAGCGCACTCAACCGAGCCAGGCCGCCATACAGCACGCTCACGTCGACGCTGTTGGCCTGCAGACCCGGGCCGAACTCGTCGATCACGGTCCGTATCTCGTCCATGCCGTCCCAGTGCCGGAACGGGTCGAAGTCCGCCCTGGTCGCCGCCCGGTTGTCGGCCACCTGACCGCCCGGGTCGCTGGCCACGAAGAGGATCCGCTCCGCGGGGATCGTGAGGCCGGCTTGCTGCAGTTCCGGCGTGGCCACCAGCGCATCCCGCAGCTCGCCCTCCTTGCGGGCTACCACCTGGGCGAACGCCTCCTCGTCGTCGAACGGGTTGATGCTCAGCTCGTCCGCCCGGTTGACCACGAACAGTGTCCGGTCCAGCTTGGGCTCGATGCCCCGCGCCGGGTCACCGCGCAGGATGAGGTCGAGGCCCCCGCGGTCGCCGACCACGGCGTTGGCCCCAAGCACGTAGATCACCAGCGCGGAGTCGGGGATCTGATCCTGCGCCAACTCCGCGTGCAACGGCACTCCGCTTTGCAGCCCGGGCGTGTCGATCAGTACCAGGTCGGCCCACGGGTAGGTGTGCACCGCCGCGGTCTCCGGGGCCCCCCGGACCGTCAGGGTGTCGGGGATCTGCTGCCCGTCATCGACCAGAAGCCGTTTGATGAACGACGACTTGCCGACGTTGTAGTCACCGTAGATCACCACCCGTGGCCGCTGGTCGGCCATCAGCTGGTAGAGGTCGCGCAGCACCGGGGCGGCGTGCCGATCGGCGGTCAGGAGTTGAGCCAGCTGCGCAAGCCAGGCATGCCCGGTGCCTGGCGGCGGTGTCGCGGTCACCGCGGCAAAGACGGTCCGCAGCCGCTCAAGAACTTGCTCGCCCATCGCGGAGCGACCTTGACGTCGGAGCTGCTCGATCGGCGGCACCGGGCCGTCGAGTAGGCCGGTCGGATCGTCGCACCACGACTCCCCCAGCCACACGGACCGCCCGAATGCAGCAGTCGGCTCACCGGCCTCGCAGACCCGCACGGCCTCGCGGAGAATCGTGCCGGGGTCGTTGCTGCTGCGAATCTGCAGCCGGATCCGATCCGCCACCCCGCTCACGGCCTCCCGGTTGGCGACGGCAGCCCGTGCGACTTCCCGGAGCAGCAGCGCCTGATCGGCCACGGCGGCGAGCCGGACGACCAACGCCTGCCGGGCGGCGCCCACGAACCACGCGATGATTTCATCCCGGACGGTGTCGAAGGTGTCGGCCACCGCCTGCCGCCCCGCGGCGCGGGCCCGTGAGAACTCCTCCTCCCGCCGTCTGATGCCGCGTCGTCGCAACCACCGCCGCACCGGCGGCCCGGCCAGCCCTGCGGCGATGCTGCCGATCATCAGTGACCAGCCGACCGGGTTCCACACGTTGGCTACCCCAGCCGCAAAGGCAACGCTGACGGCACCGGCACCCACCGCAACGCCGGCTCCCACCCCGTTACCGGCCCAGATGTAGCCGCGGCCCGCGGCTCCAGCCACGGTCACGCTCCGCGGCTGGACGGCCCGCAGGTCGGCTACCACGTCCTCGGCAGCCAAGCCGACTTTGGCCTGCAAATATGCCGTGAGCTCCTCGACCACGTCGGCGGTGACCCGCTCGATCTTCGCGGTGTCGAACACGCGGCGATGGAACTCGTCGCGGTCGATCTGTTGCCGATTCAGCATCGCCTGGTCGATCAGATCTTCGGCCAGCCGGCCGGCCTCGTCCCGGATCGGGGCGAGCTTGGCGTCGACGACGTTGCGCGCGTGCCGCTGCGCGGCACCGGTCGCCGGAGCGTCCAGGCCGCCACCGCGGGCGTTCTCGAGTTCGCGCAGCCGCTCGACGAGCGCTACCACCGCGGCGGTGGTCGCCGGTTCGGCGGCGCCGGACGGCACGCCCTCCAGATACATCTCCGGGGCACCGAGCACCGCAAGCATCTGTTCGATACCGCGTTCGGACTGTTCGGCGGCGATCCGGGCCTGGTCCTCGACCGTCGTGTGCAGCAGCTCGCCGGCCTGGTCGAGCTTGCCGGTGACCTGGTGCAGCAGCATGCCCCGGCGCAGCTGGGTGGCCCCCGACCGCACCGCGGTGGTCAGCAAGTTCTCCAGTACCGGCAGGTTCGACCAGGTGAGCAGCTGTTCGGCGCCGATCTCGGCGCGGAGCCGGTGCAGCGAGCGCAGCTGGACGTCGGGCACCCGGATCGGTTCGCGGGCGCGGGCAAACACCGCCCGTTGGGTGTGCAACGCGACGAGCGGGATGTCGACGAGCCCGATCGCGGCAAGCTCCTCGCGGATGTGCCCGGCGTGCTCGGCGACGGTCTGCGAGAGGCGTTGCCGGGCGACCCGGCGTGGCACCCGGGTGGGAAACCGCCAGTTCGGCAGGCGGACGTTGAGCACGGCGATGGCCGGCTTGCGGAACTCAGCGATCCAGTCGGCGACCTTCCGGAACTCACCGGCCTGCTGGTGCTGGGTGTCGAAGCACAACAGCACTACGTCTGCCGCGACCAGCGCCTGCCGCGCCTCCTCCTCCAACTCCTGGCGAGCGGTGGTCCGGCCCCAGCCCTGGATGCCTGGGGTGTCGATCACCCGACAGCTCTTCCAGGTGACCGGGCGCACGGTCGTCGTCCAGTCGCTCTCCCCGGGGGACACCGATCCACCGTCGCCGGCCGAAAGTGCCTCGAGCAGGCTGCTCTTGCCGGCTCCGGTGCGCCCGAACAAAACGATGTTGAACGCGTCCATGCCGTCGAGCTGCTGGTGCGCCAGCTCCTCGAGCTGGCCGGTGATGGTCACCAGCAGGTCCCGCTCGGCTGTCAGCACTGCCGTGACGGCCTCGTCAATATCGCCTGCCCGGGCGGCACCGAATCGGGTGGTGCGCAGGCTCACCGCCAGTGCGAGCAACTCATCAGCCGTCTGGCGGGCCAGCAACTGGTTCTCGGCCACCGCAATCGATGTGGCGGCCTGCAGCGAGTTCGCACCGCCCGGATCGCGCGGTGATTCACCGGTCATCGCAGCCCTCCGGCACCCGAATTCCCGGGCCGCATCAGTTGGCGGCTCAAGCCGGTCCATCGCGCAGCGCTGGACCGGCGTCTGGTGTGGTGTGGGAGTCGCATAAGTCGATCACTGGTCCTGTCTGCCGCGCGAGATCGAACGGATGGCCGAGAAGTCGTTTCTCATACGAACTCACGTGCACGGCACTTGTCCGGTTCAGCCGCCAATCGGGTGATAGTCAAGTGCACGTCAATTGTCCGATTAAGCCGCCAATCGGGTGATGGCCAGGTCACCCTTCCGCTCCGACGGCGGTCATGCCTGCGAAGCCCGGTCCGGAGGCGGCCCGACAACGATGAAGGCCGCCCAGTGGTACGGATGGGCCGCGCCCGCCGCGATCATGACCAGCTGCGCGTCGCGCAACGCGGCAGCAGGTGCCGGGGCATCGCCTAGCAGGCCGCGGTCGAGGTGGGTCATGAGGCGAGCGGTGGAGGCGTCGGGCACTCGCCACAGCGACACAGGAATCGGCAGGAGACCCCCTCAGGGCCTGCGGTGAGCCGTTCGATCTCGGCCTTGGTCGCCGCGGCCCCGGTGCGGATGCGGATCGTGCTGCTGTCGTACCGCTCCGGCCTGCCAGCCTCGATCAGGGTCGGATTGAGCAGCTCGGCGATGCTCCAGATCTCCTGTGCCGCATGGCCCAGCCGGGCTACGCCGGGGGCGATCGGATCGCCGAAGGCCACCAGCTCCCGGTCGAAAGCCGCACCAGCCCGCGACCTCCGGGTGATCAGCCCGGCCACCGTGGCCGACGGCAGCACGCTGATCGCCCGGTCCCGGACCAGGTAGGGCAATAGGTCGAAGGACCAGGCCGGATCGGGCACGGGCGCGGTGAGCAGCAGTGCGAACGGGAGGTCGTGCAGGACGCCGTCTGGCACGATGATGAGATCGCGGTCGCCGATGAGGTCGGCGGCCGGCTCGACGAGGTCGCGGAAGAGTTCGTGGCCATGCGGATAGGTCGGCTGCCGGGACAGCACCGCCATCCGAAGCGCAGTGACCATCCGCTCGATCTCCGGGCGCGCCGGTAGCGCGAATGCCTGCACGCGGTCCGCGGTCGCGGCCGTCAGCAGGCTGTCCGGCTCACCCAGCGCGTACTCCAGCAGGACGGCATGACCGATCACGTCCCGGCGGAGGCTTTCCAGGCCCGGCGCTTGCGGGCACACGAACTTGGCGGATCGGGGATTCACCGACCGGAGCTCGGCGGTGCTCGTCCGCAGGTCGAGTTCGAGGGACCGGTGGCGGTCGCGCGCGGCCGCGCTCGACCACGTGCAGGGCGTCCGCCACGCGGTTCATCGACACGAGCAGCGCGGTGTACCGCAGCGGCACGTCGGCCACCGACGAGAAGAACGACGCCCGCGCGTCGTCGTCGGCGATCCTCGCGCGCATCGACTCGACCAGGACCATCGCGCGCTCGAACGCGGCCACCGCATCGTCGAGGCGGTCGAGAGACTGATGGACCTCAGCGAGATCGGGCAACCGCCTCGGCCGACGGAACGGCGATGCGCGCAGCCAGCTCCGCGGCGCGGTCCGTCTGCTCCACGGCCGCGGCCGTGTCGCCGGCGGCCAGCAGCGCGCGGCCCAGACTGTTGGCTGCCGCGCCCACGGCCCACGGCCGATCCAGGGCACGGGCGACCCGGTCTGCCGTGCGGTACTCCTCGATGGCCTCGTCGATCCGGCCGAGGGCGAGGTAGACGCCGCCCACTCGTTGCGCGGTGGCCCCCAGGAGGTGCGGGTCACCGCTGTCCCCGGTGACACCATCCCGCCACCCACTCCCGCGGACCGAACCGCCATCCGCGCGCCACCATAAGCTGAGCGCGGTGACCGTGGTCGTGGGGCCGACGTGCCCCGTCGTGCGGGCTGGTCACGCCGGGTGCAGCGGCCACCGAGATCGGGGCGCTGCCCAGCAGCAGCCGCGACATTCCCAAGACCCGCGATTACCACGATGGCGGCCAACACCAGCATGGCGGCAATATGCAGGCGCACGACCAGCCCATCACACGCCGAGAAGCCGGTCCCGAACGACTCCGAAACACTGCAGATCGCACAAGTCAGCCACTATGCCAAAACAGGTGGTCAGGTCGTGCTCGCCAGGGTGATTCGTCCCCTTTCGCCCCGAGTGCTCAGGTCAGTTGATGACGAGACTCCACCGGTCGGGAACGCCCAGTAGCAGGATGAGTTCGCGTTCGTTGCTCAGCGGCCGCCGGGGTCGAGCTCGTCGGCTTTCACGCTGCGGGTGAAGGCGTCCCACTCAGTGCGGGTGTAGCGGATCACGGCGTCGGCGCGATGCTGGCTGTGCCGGACGTAGACGGCGTCGGGGGCAAGGCTGACCTCGACGCAGTTGATGCCGTCGGGGGTGCTGTAACTGCTGGTGAACCATCCGATGGTGAGGATGTCGGGGGTGCTCATCGCGTTCTCACCTCTGCTGTCTGATCCGGTCCAGTATGAACGCCCGGGACTCCTCGGGTCCCAGTGCGGTGGCACGTAGCCGGTCGAAGAGTTCGATCAGGCTGGTCACGCCCTCCTGCTCGATGTAGGTGGCGCCCACACCCATGGTATCCACGTGCCCGATCGTTGGGGCCACGGTGCCGAGGCTGAGCAGGGTGAAGGAGGAGCCCAGCCCGGGGGAGGTGCCGACGGAGAACGGCAGCACTTGCATGGTCACGATGGTCGGTTCGGTAGTGATCTGGAGCAGGTGCTCCATTTGTGCCCGCAAGACCTCACGGCCGCCGACAGGTCTGGCGAAGACCGCCTCGCCGAGCACGCTCCACAGCCGCGGTGGCGGCGGCGTGTCCCGGGCGAGGATGCCCTTGCGGTCCATCCGGATGTTGACCCGTCGGTCGACCTCAGCCTGGTCTGCGCCGAACAGGGCCACCCGGATCAGTGCCCGGGCGTAGTCCTCGGTCTGGAGCAGCCCGGGAACCAGCTCGCCCTCGTAGCAGCGGATCTCGGTGGCATCGGCCTCCAGGTCGATGAAGCGGCGGAAATAACCGGGCAGGGTGTCGCCATAGAGCTTGCGCCGCCCGCGCTGCCGGGCCTCCTTGCCAATGCCGAGTAGTTCCTGTCGCTCGGGCCCGGTCACCTGGTAGAGATCCAGTAGCTTTTCCAGCTCGGCGGACTTGAGGCCGCTACGGCCGTGCTCGATACGGCTGATCTTGCTGGTGTCGCAGTCCAGCGCCTCGGCCGCCTGCTCCTGGCGTTGCCCGGCGGCCTCACGCTTGCGTCTCAGCGTCGCTCCGAGCTGCAGCCGCTGGGCCGTCGGCCGCTGCTCGCCCATGCAGTCCCGTCCTTCGATGGTGGTCCGGCCACGACACGCGCATCCTGCCGGATGGTCACCCAGCGCAGCCGGCAGAGGTCGCCAACCTCACCCATAAGAATCATGTGCACCTTGCACTTGTCCCTTATAATCAAAGGGTGCAGGTCACAGTACTCGCGCGCAGGGGAGGCGAACGATGGGCACTGAACGAGAGTCCGAGCCACCCGGCGCCGTCGTGTCCCCAGGTGCGCCACCACCTGCGGGTACGAAGACCGACGTTTCGCTGCCCCGTCACGCCCCCGGGCCGGGCAGCGCAGGCGGCCCGGCGGTGCGCGGAAGGTGCACCCGTGCTGATCCCGCCGCCGGGCCGCCGTCGTTGAAACGGCGGCGGGATCGGGGATGTCCTGAAGGCCCCCGATCCCGCCGTCTTCCACCTCACCTCGCCCAGATCACCGGAACCGTCCAGGCCCGTCCGGCCCGGCTCCGCTGGCCCGGGGGGTTACCTGGCCGCGAGGTCGTCTGGGGTGCGCTCTCCGTGGGCGGGGTGAGGTGACTCATGGCCGCCCGTCAGCGCATGATGCCGCTGCTGTGCCTGCTGGTTCGCTTGGGTTGGCAACGTGATCCGGAGCTGTGGACAGTCCGCTGCCGGGACGGGCAAGGGCGCCGTGCCCGCCTGAGTGTCCACCTGACCGCGACGGGAGTCAGCATCGAGGCGCCCTCGCCAGGACCGGCGCGGCTGACCCTGTGGGAGGCCGGGCAGCTGCGAGTAGCCCTGCGCGACGCAGACTTGTGCTTTGGCGAGCTCGCCGACCTGGAGGAGCGCCGCAGCGTCTCCTGCCCGGACCCTGCCAGGCCGCTCCAGGGGAGCCCAACCCGCGCGCGAGCGAGTCCAGCTACTCCCCGCGGCCGCTCGGCCCACCGTCGCGCAGATCGCCCAGAGACTCGCCATGTCGCCGGTGGAACCGAAGGATGTCTGACCGCCGCGATTGCCCCTCGGAGGGATACCGGTCGTGGGCGGATGGGGGGCGCATGCACGCGTGTCGGGTCAGTGGCCGAGGGCTGCTGCTAGGCGAGCGTCCAGGCTGGTCAGCACCTCTGTAGTGATCGTGCCGAGGTGTTTGGTGAGCAGGCTGCGCCATAGGGCCATCAGGCCGGCGGCGGCATCAAGCCATACCAGGGTGTCGTCGAGGGTGACGGAGACGGCGAGCACGTGCCCGGGGTCGGTGTCCGCGACCTGAACCCCGTACAGCACGCGGTATGCGGTGTTGTCGATCACGGCTTGCGCGGACACCAGCACCACGACACGTTCTCGCATCCCCCCGACCTGGTAGTGCCAGACTTCACCCCGCAGCACGCCGCTCCCATCCGTCCTGATCGAGGTGTTCAGCCTGCTCGGCAAGATCGAGGTCAGCGCTGGCCTGGTCCTCGTCCCCGCGTCGGTCGGCGCCGGTGCAGGGCCCGGGCGCCGGTCCGTAGTCGGTGAGGATGTGCCGGCGCAGCACCTTGGATACCACTGCCGACACGGACACACCGTCCATCTCGGCGGCTCTGTGCGCCAGGGACAGTGCTACTGAGTCCAGGCTGAGCGTGATCTTGGTTGTAGTTGCCATACCTGGAGACCCTACTATAAAACCGGGTTATCTAGCCCGACTGATCATCTGCTGGTGTCTCGGTGGCGGCTCGGCAAGCTTCCCCCGGCCGCCAAGAACAGCCCGACCTGGTGGGCGGTCGGGGGGTCGAGGACCTCCAGGACGGTGTTGGGCAGGCCGAGTAGCACCTCGAGGATGGCGTGCGCCTCGGCCGGGATCCGGGCCCAGGTCAGGGTAAGGGCAGTGGTGGGCACCACCAGGACGTTGCTTTGCTCGACCGCCGCCCACACGAGTGCCCGGGCGTAGCCCGAGCGGCCGGTGGCGATGTGCTCCAGCGCGGAGGTGTCGAGGACGCACCCGCCGATCACGCCGGGCGTGCGGCCTGATTGCCCTGCAGCGCGCGGCGGGCCGCAGCTAACTCCTCGGCTGGTGGCGCGCCGCCGAACACCTGCTCCAACTCAGCCAGCGAGCGCTGCCGTGCGGCCTTGGCACTGACAGCGTCGGCAAAGTAAGACGACACGCTCGCTGCGGCACCTGTCTCCACGGCCCGCCGGGCTTCGGTGACTAGAGGGCTGTGGCCGACGAAGTCGGCATGATCGAGTCAAGTTTGGGTTATGCGGCGAATCCGGCCTGTTGGGTGAGTTGGTCGAGAGCGCGTTGGTAGTTGCGCGCGGCAGCCCGTAGTGGGG
>JBOHFT010000011.1:0-52837 GCA_050699815.1 Pseudonocardiaceae bacterium
CGTCGGAGCGACCGCACGGCCCCCGACTTGGAGCTAGTCGCCCGGGCGCACCCATGCGGGGCGCGCGATCGGCGGGTGACCGCTTCGCTCGTAAACCAGGCCACCTCCGGAAATCCCGGCTGGGATCGCTGGAACGGTCGGCTGGCTGGCGAACGCCGACTGCATCACATCGATTGGCCGGACCCGGCCGGCGTCGGCGTAGTCCCGACAGAGCTGTTCGAAGATCGGTGTGCCTGACATCGTCGTCCTCTCTGGTCCCGGGCGAGGATTGTGCCAGTCCGGCTCCCTGTCAACAGTGATCAGCCGCCCACGGGGCGCCAGACGGCGAGCGGCACCGTGGCGGCGATCAACGGTCACTGCGATCGGCACCGCTGTCGCGGTGCGCGCGTCCGGGACCCCCTACCCGCAGCGGGAGTAATGTCGGCGCTGTCCGGTCTGGCTGGTGGAGGAGGTCGTCGTGGATTCGCTGATCGCGGTGGTGATACTCGTGCTGCTGATCGGTGGCGGTGCGGCGTACTACGTCCAACACAGGAAGGCCGCCCAGCAGCGTGATCTCGAGGACTCGCAGGCCGACGCACGCCGCTGGGTGGAACGCCTCGGCGGGCAGGTCCTCAGCCTGGTCGGTACCGACGAGGCTTCCAAGCAGGCACTGGCCGACGCCGCGGAGCGCTACACGGCCGCCGGCTCCCAGATGGATGCCGCCCGCACTGCGGCGCAGAGCCGCCTGGTGACCCAAACGGCCCTGGAGGGGCTGTACTACGTGCGGGCGGCCCGCACCGCTATGGGGATGGACCCGGGCCCCGACCTGCCGCCGGTGGCGGGCCAGGCCGGCGCCGGGTCGGTCACCGAGGACCGCGATGTCGAGGTCGAGGGGCACGGCTACGCGGCCTCCCCGCGTCCCAGCGACCACACACCGCACTACTACCCGGGCGGCCGGGTGGCGGGGCGGCCCGTGCCGCAGGGCTGGTACAGCGAGCCCTGGTGGAAACCTGCGCTGATCGGTGGCGCCTGGGGTCTGGGCTCGGCGCTGCTGTTCAGCTCGCTGTTCTCCGGGATGGGCGGGATCGCCTCAGCGGACGCGTGGCAGCAGGGCCACGACGCCGGGCAGGAGGACGCAGCATCCGGTGACGACGGAGGCGACGCTGGCGGCGACGGCGGTGGGGACTTCGGCGGCGGCAGCGACTACGCCGGCGACACCAACTACGCCGGCGACTTCGGTGGCAGCGACTTCGGCGGTGGAGACTTCGGCGGTGGAGACTTCGGCGGCGGCGGCTTCTAAAGCGCAGGCCGTCGCTGGCAGCTCGGACACCAGGAGAGGTTGCGCCCGACAGGCTGGTACCTGGAGCGCGTCACCGGAAGCCACCGTCAGTTCCGTCATGCTGTCAAGCCGGGCACGATCACGATCGCGGGCAAGCCGAGCGACACGTTGCCGCCGGGCACCGAGAAGAGCATCCTGAGACCGGCAGGCATCGAGTGGAGGCGGCGTTGAGCGGATACGCGGTGATCGTGGAGCGGGGTGACGACGGCGGATACGGAGCTTGGAGCCCTGATCTGCCGGGTTGTGTGGCCGTCGGCGACTCGTATGACGAATGCGTCCGTTTGATGCGAGAAGCGATCCCGCTGCACATCGAGAGCTTGCGCACGCACGGGGATCCGATTCCGCGGCCGTCGGGGTCCTCACGATCGACGCTGCTTGAGCCGATCGATACTTAATTAGTACACTCCACCTGACGTGGGAGAACACCGCAAACGTTGGCCTAATGACGCTCGATGCTGTCGACGCCGGTCACCTTGCCCAAGGTCGCTATATAGCCCTGCATGGGGAGTCAATTATCCGTCAAGGGCATGCTTGAGGAGAGGTAGCAGTTCGATCGCCAGCGGTGGCGCAAACGCGATGGTAGCGGTTGAGTCCAATCCGTGCGATGAGCCATCGCGGTCTAACACAGTGGCTCCTGCCTCACGTGCAATAAGCACACCAGCACTGGTGTCCCACGGCTCATTCGCGAGAATGATCGTGGCGTCAAGCTTTCCCTCTGCCACCCAGACAAGATCTATGGCAGCAGATCCAACCATCCTTATTCTTTGCACGCTCGCGGCCAACGCACTTGTAACAGCCAACGCCGTCCGGTTCTTCTCCTCCGCGTCTTGCCCGACCTCGTAGTCGCCTATCGAGACAATGGCCGTGCTGAGACTATCAGCACAGCTGACAGCGATGGGATCTTCGTTCCGGAACGCCCCGTGGCCTGCGATGGCGTAGTAAAATGAACCAAGAAAGGGTAATGATATTACGCCAAGGACCGTTCGTGTTCCGTCGATCAATCCAAGCGATACGGCACAGAGGGGAATCCGGTGAAGAAAGTTCGCAGTGCCGTCGATGGGATCCAAGACCCACATCGGCTTGCCCTCGGATTTGCCGGAAATTCCGCGTTCCTCGCCGAGAAAGTTGGTATCTGGCGACTCGCGGCCCAAGAATTCTCGCACGGCGTTCTCGACGGAAAGATCGACGTCAGTGGCCATGTCTCGAATGCTTCTCTTGGCTGTTACGACAAGCGGGACGCGCTCGCGGACAATATTTGTGGCGCGAGCGACCGCCTCAATCGCCACCGGGAGGGCCGCAGCCGGATCATCCAACTAGTTTGCTCCTTTCCCACAGCGTGTCGACAACCTGCTCGAAGACGCTGAACAGGCCAGGTTCGCCGTCGCGGCGTTCTATGACGAAGGTCGGTGAATCAATGCCTCGCACTGCAGGTAAATATGGCTGTGCGATACATGTGCGCCGGTCGACGATGATGATGTTGAAACGAACAGGCTCGTCGTACATGTGGATCTGCAGCCGCGACTTCGCATCGTCAGATAGCCGCAGGCGAAGCCGTTCCAATACCTGCAAATTAAACACCGTCAGAGAGGAAAGGAGCCCTGCGGAGTAGCCCTCCTCCTGTTCGCGAGCCTTGATCGCGTCACCATGAGGATCAAGGAAAAGGCACCGCAGATTACATCCGGCGTCAAGTAGCGATCGGAGGCGTCGATCGCCGAAGTGCTGACAGAGAAGATTCAAGGACAGACCCACCGCTCGGATATCCTTCGCCTCGTTCAGGAGTTCGTCTGGCGGAACTCGGTGTGTGAACTCCGACCGGCTCATGAATACGGCGACAAGGTCACCGAGCGGGGTGGGGGTCGCGGAGGCGTTGGTGACTGCGTGGCCCGTCGCCCCTTGGCTACGGTCGAGGCTTGACGCCTCGCCGGGGGACGGCGATCGGAATAACTCCTCTGCTGACCAGCCAGGCAGCATCGCTTCAAGGATACGGCAGTGACCCGGGTACGGGAGTTTACGAAGATCGCCGGATAGCCACCGATAGAAGGTCGCCTTGCTCGGGTAGCTGCGTTGCAGCTCCGGATCGACCCGCCGGGCGACCCGATCATATTCGCGACAAAACGCTTGGTGTTCCTGCAGATGACGCTCCCGGAGTAGCGCCTTCAGGATTGTCCCCACTGCGGTCATCGCGACCTCCTTGCGCACTGTCCGAGGGTACACGATGGATGGGACATAGATGAGAACGAGTGAGTCCGAGATAGGGCGAGGTGGGACACGTGCGGTGACGACACGGGACTGGCATCACCGCACCCTTGCTGTGGAGAAGCGCAGAGCATAGAAAGTGAAGTAGTGATCTTGGTGGTCTCGCTCATCTTGATGGTCTCGCTCGTAGAGGAGGTGGCTGACATGACGATCGCGCAGGCTAACGGCCGCAGGAGGACGCGGTGTGCCGACACCATGCCGCACGACCGACCAGCAGAAGCCGTGCCCATGCCGGAGATCACCCTCTGCGCTCCGCCCCGAGTGCCCCTCGTGACCACCCGAGACGGCCGACCGCCGAGTGGAGTCCCCCGCTCCGCGGTGGCCGGGCCGGTCCGACACCACGCCGAGCGGCACACGACGAGCGAGAAGGGGAAAGCATGGGCAAACACAGAAGCACCTCGATCGCCTTCGCCTGCGCAGCGATCACCACATCCCGAGACCCGCACGACTTGCACCCCGGCGGAGGCGGTGGAGGCTCGGTCACCCAGGCATGATCACCACAGTCCGTACCTAGATCAACACGACACGCCGACCGAGGACCACCTCACGCCAACCGTGACATGCCTCGCCCACCGCTTCCCTCCCAGCCCTGGAGTCAGTCATCTGGCCGACCACGTGAATGTTCCACGCCTGCTGCGCTTGCTCCCCGATGCGCCAGACGAGTGCTGATGCCAACGACACCGGTCACCGGGCAGGCGAGCAACCCTGCACCGGCGACCATCCCCATTGTTATTGATGAGGGGGCTACATGAGCTACAAAGGTGGGTTTACACCCAGCACGGCACCGACTGGGTGGGTATTCCTTGATCGTCACCGTGCAAGCGGATTCACCATTCGGCGGCAAAGAGGTGATCGGGTGGAGTATGCGCTGAGTGGTCAGCGGCTGGGTAATCACGGCTTGGGATAACCGAGGTACTGGGCACTATCTGTCGTGCTCGAACTAAGGGGGTACTCACTACCAGCGGTGTGAACCTGAGCAGTTGCAGATGATGGAGGCTCACCCGCGTCGTCGCGAAACTATCTCAGAGGATCTCTTCGGAGAATAGCCGTAGACGTCCCGTATCGGAACCCCGCGCGGACCACCGGCTGGCTGCCGGTTGAGCGAGCGGCCCCCGACGCTCGGCTCCCGGCAGCCAGCCGGTTCCCAACTAACCCAACCACCCACGGACGGGGACGGTGCTCATGTCACGGCGGAAGCTCACCGTTAAAGGCCGAGGCCCGGATGGCCGTGCCACCTTCTATTTAGAGGCATGCCAGGGGAAGGTATGGATCACTTCTTACGACTGTCCGTTTATCTGCGAGGCAATCCTCGACCCGGAGCAGGCTGACAGCTTGATTAACCTGATTAATCAGACCACCAAGGAAGCTCGCGGGTACAGGTTATGAGTCGCGGCGGCGCCGTGCCGGTGACCAGTCCTACGGGCTGGGTGTACCTGCGCTCGACAAACTGCACGATTCGCTGGCAACGTGGCGACAAGGTAGCTTATATTTTCGAGGGCAACCAGATGGAGGCGAATTCCGATGAAGGGGCAACGATTCTGGCTGCCATTACCGTATCGTCTACAGGCTGGACCGATCTGGCAGATGTCAAGCTCGCCGGGAAAATTGGGTTAAAGCAAAACGTCAGCGCTGCCAGACGTGCGGGGTGTGTTCGCGACCACCCCGCACTGCCATGACAGCATCAGGCTTGTCGCCACTCAGTCGGCTATACGCTGCTCACGACTGTTCGTTATCTGCACTCTCGATAAGCGGTGTGCACGCTTCGTCATTAACGACGCGATGCATGTGGTCGAGGAGCTAGCGACTAACGCGGCCAGGGCCACGGGTGTGATGGACGAGCGCGTACGCTGGACAGAGCTAACGCGCAGCGAGTTTATTGGCTCCACAGTGCTCGCAGTATACGAGGCCCGAGCACAGGTAGACGTCAGAGAGTGGACGGCCACGGCGACGCGAGGCGAACAACGTGTTCAGCCGTTCCCGAGTCTCGTTGTCGAGAATCTGCTCGCCGGGCAGATGACCCACCACCACGCCGCTGTGGACGATCTGCCGCCCTCAAAAGTAGTTTGTTCGAGCGACTCACCCGACCACGGCGGTGGTGACTTCGGCGGCGGCGACTTCTAAAGCGCAGGCCGTCGCTGGCAGCTCGGACACCAGTAGAGGTTGCGCCCGATATGCGCCGCGGTTGCCACCACCGTGCCACACACCAGACAGGGCTCCCCCGCTCGCCGGTAGACATAGACCTCGCCGCCATGCCGGTCCTGCCGCGGAACGCGTCCCATCAGAACCGGGTCGTGCTCAGGCCGCACGGTATCGATCCGGCCGCGACGCACCCCGTCGCCCATCAGCTCGACGAGATCCGACCACAGAGCAGCCCACTGATCAGCACGCAACTCACAGCCCAGCTGCAACGGATCCAGCAGGTGACGGAACAGCACCTCGGCGCGGTAGACGTTGCCGACCCCGGCCAGCACCGATTGGTCCATCAGCAACGTGGCCAGCGGAGCCCGGGACCGGGAGATCCGCGCCCACGCCCGGTCCGGGTCGGCGTCACGACGCAGCGGGTCCGGTCCCAACCGGGCGCGCACCGCAGCCATTTCGCCCTCGGTAAGCAACTCGCAGGCCGCCGGCCCGCGCAGATCGGTCCAGTGCGTGGCACCAACCAGACGCATCCGGACCTGGCCCCGGGGCGGCTGCACCGGCAGCGCCGCCTCGGTGAACACACCGTAAAGGCCCAGATGCACGTGCACCACAAGGTCAGGGCGGTAGACGTGGAACAGGTGCTTGCCGTGTGCCTCGGCGCGCTGCAGCACCCGCCCGTCCAGCACCGCGGCGGACGCCGCGAAGCGGCCCTGCGGGCTGGACACCGCCACCGGCGACCCGCCATAACACCGCTGGTGCCGCTGAGCCAGCCGGTGTGTCGTGTGCCCCTCCGGCATGGCTCAACCAACCGGTGGTGGCTGCCCGGTGGACTCGAAGTCTGAGATCTGCCTGACCCGGCGGGAGTGCCGCTCGCCACCGGAGAACGGCGTCGTGATGAACGCCTCAACGATCCCCGCCGCCTCGGCGGGGCTGTGCATCCGAGCGCCGATCCCCACCACCTGGGCGTCGTTGTGCTCCCGGGCGAGCCGCGCCGTCTCGGTGCTCCAGGCCAGTGCGGCCCGGCAGCCCGGGACCTTGTTGGCGGAGATCTGCTCGCCGTTGCCCGACCCGCCGATCACCACACCGAGACTTCCCGAGTCGGCGACCACCTGGCGAGCGGTCTCGATGCAGAACGGCGGGTAGTCGTCGTCGGGGTCGAAGCCGTCGGGGCCGACGTCGACCACGTCGTGCCCGAGACTGCTCAGATGCTTCGATAGGAATGTCTTGAGCTCGAAGCCGGCGTGATCGGAACCAAGGTAGACGCGCACGTTGGGCAACATTGCCATATCCCGAATCACCGGGTGAGGAGGGCGCAGGTTTGCGGCGCGAGCACCTGCAGGACGGCTACGACGTGCGGCTCGAATGGGGCCGGGAGGGAGCGATCACGCTCGGGGCCCGCTGCGCAGTCGTGGTGATCATAGACGTGCTCTCGTTCTGCACGGCCGTCGACGTGGCTGTCGGGCGCGGAGCCGCGGTGCTCCCGCTGCCCTGGGGTGACGAGCGCGCCGCCGAGGCCGCCCAGCGGGCCGGGGCCACGCTGGCCGGTCCCCGCCACGCAGGTGGCTGGTCGCTGTCGCCGGCCTCGCTGGGCAGCCTGCCCGCGGGGACGCGGCTGGCGCTGCCCTCCCCCAACGGTGCGACGCTGTGTGCGCTCGCGCAGCGCAGCGGCGCTTACGTGCTCGCCGGGTGCCTGCGCAATGCGGCGGCGACAGCGCGCACCGCGCAGCGGCTGGCCCGCGGCGGCCCGATCGGGCTGGTGCCCGCCGGCGAACGGTGGGAACTGCCTGGCGAACCGATGCGGCCCGCGCTGGAGGACGCCGTCGGTGCCGGTGCGATCGCCGGGGTGCTGCCCGGGGCGTTCTCCCCGGAGGCCGAGCTGGCCGCGGCTGGGTTCAGCGCGGCCTGGTCCCGAGGGCTGCACGGCGTCCTCGCGGCCAGTGCCTCCGGGCGGGAACTGACCGGCGACGGGTTCGCCGCCGACGTCACGCTGGCCGCGGCGCACGACGCCAGCGAGATCGCGCCGCGGCTGCGGGACGGGGTGCTGACCGCGTGACAGCGCACGATGCCAGGTTACGAGAAGTCGGGCTGCTCATTCCGGCTCCGCTTGAGCTCGAAGAAGTGCGGGTAGCCGACCAGCGACAGCGCGCCGTCGAAGATCTTCCCAGCCTGCTCGCCGCGCGGAATCCGGGACAGCACTGGCCCGAAGAAGGCCACCCCGTCCAGGTGGATGGTCGGGGTCCCGACGTCGAGCCCGACCGGGCCCATGCCGGCCTCGTGGCTGGCCCGCAGCTCCTCGTCGTAGTCCGTGCTGTGCGCGGCCGCCGCCAGCTCGGCGGGCAGCCCCACCTCGGCCAGCGCAGCCGCGATCACCTCGTCGAGGTCGGTGTTGCCCTCGTTGTGGATTCGCCTGCCCATCGCGGTGTAGAGCGGCTCGAGCACCTTCTGCCCGTGGTCGCGGGCCGCGGCGATGCACACCCGAACCGGCCCCCAGCCTCGGTTCACCAGGTTCTGGTACTTCTCGCTGAGCTCGCGGCCCTCATTGAGGACAGACAAGCTCATCACCCTGAAGTGCACGTCGATGTCTCGCACCAAGGCGACCTCAAGGATCCACCGTGAGGTGATCCAGGCCCACGGGCACTGCGGGTCGAAGTAGACATCGACCCGCGCGGGGCGGGGCTCGGTCTGGGCATCGGTGCTGTAGCCAGCGGTCACCGTCATCACACTCTCCGTTCCTCGTCGCGTGGTACAACCCATCCGGGTGGTCACGTCTTCCCTGGGCCTTACTCACCTGCAGGGAGACCGGCACCCGTGATTGGATGCCCTAAGACTTCCGATCCGACACAGAGGGGGGATCTGTGGCCGTCCCGAACCTCACGCAGGAGCAGGCCGTCAAGCGTGCCGAGCTGCTTGACATCGACTCCTACACCGTCGAGCTCGATCTCACCGACGGGGCCGGCAATCCGGGCGAGGGCACCTTCCGCAGCACGACCACCGTGCGCTTCTCGTGCCGCAGCCCGGGCGCGTCCAGCTGGATCGACCTGGTGGCCGCCGGGGTCAGCTCAGCGACCCTCAACGGGGCCGCGCTCGACATCGCCGGCTACGAGGAGGCGACCGGGATCGCACTGCCGTCGCTGGCCGCCGACAACGAGGTCGTCATCGACGCGGACGGCCGCTACATGAACACCGGCGAGGGGCTGCACCGTTTCGTCGACCCGGTCGACGGCGGCGTCTACCTGTACAGCCAGTTCGAGACCGCTGACGCGAAACGGATGTACGCCTGCTTCGACCAGCCCGACCTCAAAGCCGTGCACCGCATCCGGGTGGTGGCGCCCGCTGACTGGGTGGTGGTCTCCAACGCGCCGTGCCAGCACACCGAGGAGGCCGCAGGCGGGGCGGTTCGTCATGTCTTCGCCGACAGCGCACGGATCAGCCCCTACATTGCGGCGCTGGTCGCCGGTCCCTACGCGCACTGGGCCGACGAGTACACCGACGAGGAGGCGACGATCCCGCTGGGGATCTACTGCCGCGCCTCGCTGGCCGAGCACATGGACGCGCAACGCCTGTTCACCGAGACCAAGCAGGGTTTCGGCTTCTACCACGGCGCTTTCGGGGTGCCCTACCCGTTCGAGAAGTATGATCAGTGCTTCGTGCCCGAATTCAACGCCGGAGCGATGGAGAACGCCGGCTGCGTGACCTTCCTGGAGGACTACGTCTTCCGCAGCCGGGTCACCCGTTATCTCTACGAGCGGCGCTGCGAGACGGTGCTGCACGAGATGGCGCACATGTGGTTCGGCGACCTGGTGACCATGCGATGGTGGGACGATCTATGGCTCAACGAGTCCTTCGCCACCTGGGCCTCGGTGCTCTCCCAGGCTCAGGCGACCGAGTACACCGCTGCGTGGACCACGTTCGCCACCGTGGAGAAGGCCTGGGCGTACCGGCAGGACCAGTTGCCCTCCACCCACCCGATCGCCTGTGACATTCCCGACGTGCAGGCCGTCGAGGTCAACTTCGACGGCATCACCTACGCCAAGGGCGCCAGCGTGCTGCGCCAGCTGGTCGCCTACGTCGGGTTGGGGAAGTTCCTCGCCGGTCTGCGGATCTACTTCACCCAGCACGCCTGGGCAAACGCCACGCTCACCGATCTGCTGGCCGCGCTGGAGCAGGCCTCCGGTCGTGACCTGTCCGGCTGGAGCGCGCAGTGGCTGGAGACCACCGGGCTCAACACCCTGCGGCCCGAGTTCACCGTGGACGCCGACGGTGCGTTCGCCTCGTTCGCGGTGCTCCAAGGTGGCGCACGCCCCGGGGCCGGGGAACGGCGCACGCACCGCCTCGCCGTCGGCGTCTACGACTCACCCCCCGGTGCGGGTGCGCTGATGCGGACCCATCGGGTGGAGCTCGACGTCAGCGGGGACCGCACTGAGGTCCCCGAGCTCGTCGGGGTGCCCGCGGGCCAGCTGGTGCTGGTCAACGACGACGATTTGACCTACTGCATGATGCGGCTGGACGAGAAGTCACTGGCGACGTTGGTCGACCGGATCGGCGACATCACTGAGTCGCTGCCCCGCTCGCTGTGCTGGTCGGCGGCGTGGGAGATGACTCGCGAGGCCGAGTTCAAGGCCCGGGACTTCGTCGCGCTGGTGCTGGGAGGACTGCACGCCGAGACCGAGGTGGGCGTCGTGCAGCGGCTGCTGCTGCAGGTGCAGACCGCGCTGGCCTCCTACGCCGAGCCGACCTGGGCCACCGAGGACGGCTGGCCCCAGTTCACCGGCACGCTGATGGGCCTCATCAGCAGCGCCGACCCTGGCTCCGACCACCAGCTCGCCCTGGTCAACGCACTGACGGTGTCACTGCTGGGCAAACCCGAGCTGGATGCGATGGCGGGCTGGCTGACCGGCGAGGGCGTGCCCGAGGGGCTCACGGTGGATACCGACCTGCGCTGGCGGTTGCTGCAGGCGCTCGCCGCGCACGGTGTGCGGGGCAAGGACGAGATCGCCGCCGAGAGCGAGCGTGACGCCACCGCGACCGGGCAGCGACAAGCCGAGCGGACGCTGGCCCTGCTGCCCACCCCGGCTGCAAAGGAGAGCGCCTGGCAGCGTGCGATGCACGATGATGAGCTGCCCAACGCCATCACCGAAGCGATCATTGGCGGCTTCAACCACTACGCGCAGAAACAGCTCATCGCACCGTACCTGGATCGCTACTTCGCTGAGATCGCCGACGTCTGGGGCCGCCGGACCTCCGAGCGGGCCCAGACGTGCGTACTCGGGCTGTTCCCGTCCTGGGTGGTCGAGCAACGCTGCGTGGACGCCGCGGACGCCTGGCTAGCCGACGGAGACCACCCGTCCGCGCTCCGTCGGCTGGTCTCCGAGGGCCAGGCCGGCGTGGTCCGAGCACTGGCTGCGCGCGCATTCGACGCCGGGGCGTGAATCAGGAGTCTGTTTGGTCCGCCAGAATCCGCAGCCCAGAGATCAGACCCCCGGTGAGGTCGCCCTCCTTGAAGGCGGAGACCATGCTCTCCACGGCCAGCTTGCACCCGCGGTCGGGGAGCCGGTGGACAGCTTTGCCACCGGTGACGACCTCGACCACCTGCTGACCCGGTGAGACAGCCACCAGCACCGCGTTGTCGGCCCGGTCACCCATCAAGTCGTGCAGCTCCTCGGCCCGCACCCGGCTGTCGGGGCCGAGGTCACCGAGGTACACGCTGAAGTGCAGGCCAGCGCTGCGGCTGGCCAGGACCAGCGCATCATCGAGTGTCGCCAGCTGCGACGTGCTGAAGGGCAGGGTGGGCAGCACTGGGGTGATCCGCCGCGCGGCGGAGATCCGCCCGGTGCCGACCACCGCCTCACCAGGTGCAAGCTCCCGCTGGTGCCCGTCACTCTGACTTTGACCTAGCTGGCTTTGGTTGCGCCGCGCGGGCTTCCGATGCTGCTCATTACCAGTTGCCATGAGCACCTCCCCGCGCTGCACCGGCCCCCTGGTGACTCACCGACCCACGCAGTCCCTCCGGATTCGCCGTCCACAACACTGGCGGGTAACTCCATTCCTGGCCTGCCTGGTAGCGGCCAGGCCGCGCGAAGCTCGATCGAAGCGTCAGCAGTCCCAGCACGACCATGATGGCCAGCGGAACGCCCGCCAGGACGAGGACAACCTCCAGGGACATCACACGGTCACGGTAGCTGACCGGCCCCTACCATCGCGTCACAGGTAGGCGGTGAGCAGGGACACAATGTTGGTAGCAGTTGTGGGCAGCCGCAGCGGGGGTTGGCCGCCCTTGAAGGGCGGCCAACCTCAGGCGACTTCGCCGAGGTAGGGCAACCACAGCGGGTCGGCGTCGGGCACCGTGGCCAGCAGCCGCCAGTGCTGCCCGCGCGGGGGGCGCGGCACCACCCGCAGCTTCCAGCCCAGCTCGGTGAGCAGCCGGTCGGCCTTGCGGTGGTTGCAGCGCGCGCAGCAGGCCACGCAGTTCTCCCAGCAATGCTCGCCGCCGCGGCTGCGCGGGACCACGTGATCGATGGTCTCCGCGCGGGCTCCGCAGTAGCTGCAGCGGTAGCGGTCGCGGTGCATCAGCGCCGCCCTGGTCATCGGGACCCGCGCCCGGAAGGGCACCCGCACGAAAGTGCGCAGCTTGATCACCGAGGGGATCACGACGCTGGCCGTCGCCGAGCGCAGCACCATGCCTGCGGCGTCACCGTGCACGACGTCAGCCTTGCCACACACCACCAAGACGATTCCCCGGCGCAACGGCAGGGCGGTCAGCGGCTCGAACGTGGCGTTGAGCAGCAGCACTCGCCGACGTCCCCAGGCCGGTGCGCCAGTGGCAGTGGCCTTGTCCGTGACGACGACAGTGGTTTCGAGGAGCCCGGTTGAGGTTTCTGAGCGCGAGGCGGTCCGCTGGGCCGCCCCCGCTGGGTCACCCTCCGGGCTGGGTTGTCGTTCGTGCATGCGACCACCTCCGCCGATGCGCGGCATTAGTTCACCACGAAAGGCAGCGATCGCGCACCTGTTTGATGTGGACACATGTAGGTGACCACCAGTCGAACAGGCCACGACGCGGGGGGCGGCCGGGCGGCGGATACAGTCCGGCGGGTGACCGGAATTGGCGGCGGTGCAGACCGGATGATCACCCAGCTGATCGCCCAGCCAGGCTGCGCCCAGGACGCGGGATCGTGGTGCTCGCACATCTACCGCCTCACCCACAACGACATGCTGTCCCGTTATGCCGACGCCGTGATAGGGACGGGGCTGCGGATCCTGCTCATCATCGCAGCCGCGGTACTGATCCGGCTGATAGCGCAGCGTACGATCATCCGGCTGACCCGGGTGACGGCCGAGGGGCCGCCGCCTGGGTTGCTGCGGCCGCTGCGGGAACGGGCCCCTGATTCCTGGCGCGGCACGGGGGCGCTGTCCAGCCGACGATCCCAGCGAGCCCGCACGATCGGCTCGGTGCTGCGGTCCGGCACGACGTTCGTGGTCTACGGGGTGGCGTGCACCCTCGTGCTGGGCGAGCTCGGGATCAACCTCGGGCCGATCATCGCCTCGGCCGGTATCCTCGGCATCGCGCTCGGCTTCGGTGCGCAGAACCTGGTCAAGGACTTCCTGTCCGGGATGTTCATGATGGTCGAAGACCAGTACGGCGTCGGCGACGTGGTCGACCTCGGCGAAGCCACCGGCACGGTGGAAGCCGTGGGCCTGCGGGTGACGACCCTGCGCGACACCAAGGGAACAGTGTGGTACGTCCGCAACGGCGAGGTGCTGCGGGTCGGCAACGCCAGCCAGGACTACTCCGTAGCCGTCGTCGACCTTCCCATTGGGCATAAGGCGGACATCCCGGCCACCACCGAGCTCGCCGGACGCACCGCCGCCGAGCTCACCGCCGACGGCAGCGCACTGGCCGCCGATGTGCTCGAGCCACCAGAGGTGCTCGGGATCGAGTCGATCAGTTCGGAGGGCGTGACACTGCGGATCACGACCAAGGTGCAGGCGGGTCGGCAGTGGGCAGTGCAGCGGGCGCTGCTGGCCGGCCTCAAGGCGGCCTTCGCCGAGGCCGGGATCCCCCCGCCCTCCCCAGCCGACTCGCCGCAGTCTGGATGCAGACTGCATTAATTCGGCCCCTGATTACCGCAGTCTGCATCCAGACTGCGGCGTCCCGGCAGGGCAAGATGAAGGGGTGGCGGACTTCTATGAGGCCGTGGGCGGTGAGCCGACGTTCCGGCGGATCGTCGGCCGCTTCTATGAGCTGGTGGCCAAGGACGACGTGCTGCGCCCGATCTACCCGGGAGAGGACCTCGGCCCGGCTGAGGAGCGGCTGCGGCTGTTCCTCATGCAGTACTGGGGTGGGCCGCACACCTACTCCACGCAGCGTGGCCACCCACGGCTGCGGATGCGGCACGTCCCGTTCCGGATCGGGCCGACCGAACGGGATGCCTGGCTGCGCTGCATGCGCATCGCGGTGGACGAGGCCGAACTCGGTGCGGCGCACCGGGCCGTGCTCTGGGACTACCTGCAGATGGCGGCGAACAGCCTGCAGAACTCGCTGACGTGATCGACGGCGATCGCAGGGGGCCAGGTGGCAAGATGAATGCTCATGCGACGAGCCGACGACCGCCGCGACGTGGCCCCTGACGACGAGACCTGGTGGCGCGAGGCCGTCTTCTACCAGGTCTATGTCCGTTCCTTCGCCGACGCCGACGGTGACGGCGTGGGTGACCTGGACGGCGTGGGCAGCCGGCTGGGTTACCTGGAGCTGCTCGGTGTGGACGCATTGTGGCTCACCCCGTTCTACCGCTCCCCGATGGTCGACCACGGCTATGACGTCAGCGACCCACGCGACGTCGACCCGCTGTTCGGTGACCTGGACGCCGTCGACCGGCTGATCGCCGACGCCCACCGGCACGGGCTGCGGGTGACGATCGACGTGGTGCCCAACCACACATCCGATCAGCACGAGTGGTTCCAGGCCGCCGTGGCGGCAACACCGGGCAGCCCCGAGCGCGCCCGTTACATCTTCCGGGACGGCACCGGCCCCGGTGGGTCACAGCCGCCGAACAACTGGGCCAGTGTCTTCGGCGGCCCGGCCTGGACCCGGCTGCCGGGTGCCGGCCAGTGGTACCTGCACCTGTTCGCACCTGAGCAGCCCGACCTGAACTGGGAGAACCCGGAGGTGACCGCCGATCTCGAGCGAACCCTGCGGTTCTGGCTGGACCGGGGAGTCGACGGGTTCCGCATCGACGTCGCGCACGGGATGGCCAAGCCCGCCGGATTGCCGGACATGCCGAACCCCACCGAAGCGGGCCAGGACCTGCCCGACACCGACGTCGCTGACCCCCGCTTCGACGCCGACGGTGTGCACGACATCCACCGGATGATCCGCAAGGTGCTCGACGAGTACCCGGGGCGGATGGCGGTCGGCGAGATCTGGGTGACCAACGACGACGCGTTCGCCCGATACATCCGCCCCGATGAGCTGCACCTGGGGTTCAACTTCCGGCTGTTGGAGGCGGATTTCGACGCCGACAGCGTGCGCGCGGCCATTGAGCACTCGCTGGTAGCTGTCCAGGACAGCCCAGCACCAGCTACCTGGACGATCTCCAACCATGACGTGGCTCGTCCGGTGACCCGCTACGGCGGCGGCGAGGTGGGCCTGCGGCGCGCCCGGGCGATGATGCTGGTGCAACTCGCCCTGCCCGGGCCGGTGTACCTGTACAACGGCGAAGAGCTGGGCCTGCCCAACGTCGAGCTGCCCGACTGGGCGCTGCAGGACCCGGTATGGGAGCGCTCCGGGCACACCGAGCGCGGGCGCGACGGCTGCCGGGTGCCACTGCCGTGGGAGGGCAGCGCCCCGCCCTACGGGTTCACCGACACCCCGGGCACCTGGCTGCCGATGCCCGGCGATTGGGCCGGCAAGACCGTGGCGGCACAGCTGGAGGACCCCGACTCGACGCTGTCGCTGTACCGGCAGGCGCTGGAGCTGCGCTGGGAGCACACCGCGTTCGCCGGTACTGAGCTGGAGTGGTACGGCGCGCCGCCGGGCTGCTTCGCGTTCCGCCGCCAGGGGGGCGGGCTGGTCTGCGCCCTGAATGCCTCCGGTGTGCAGGTCCCGCTGCCGACCGGGCAGGTACTACTGGTCAGCGGCCCGCTCTCACCCATCGGCGACATGCTGCCTCCGGATACCGCCGTCTGGTTCGTCTGACGTCGCCGCGGCGCTAGCCGACTGCCCCGAAGGCGCGGCCCCCGGTGAAGTAAGGCACGAGTTTGTTGTCGAACATGCTCAGCGCCGAACTGATTGCCATGTGCATATCGAGGTACTGGTAAGTGCCGAGCCTGCCACCGAACAACACGTTACGCTCGGCCGCTTCACGCCGGGCCAGTTCCCGGTACCGCTCCAGCTTGGCGCGGTCCTCGGGCGTGTTGATCGGGTAGTATGGCTCGTCCTCCTTGTTGGCGAACCGCGAGTATTCCCGGACAATCACGGTCTTGTCGGTGGAGTAGTCACGCTCCGGGTGGAAGTGCCGGAACTCGTGGATGCGCGTGTAAGGCACGTCTTCCTCGGCGTAGTTCATCACCGACGTGCCCTGGAAGTCCCCGATCGGCAAGACCTCGGACCTGAAGTCCAGGGTACGCCAGCCCAGCCAGCCCTCGGAGTAGTCAAAGTACCGGTCCAACGGCCCGGTGTAGACAACCGGGGTGCCGGCCGGGATCTCATCACACACGTCGAAGAAATCGATGGACAACCGGACCTCGATGTTCGGATGGTCGGCCATCCGCACCAACCACGCAGTGTACCCGTGCACCGGAAGACCCTCGTAGGTATCTTTGAAATACCGGTTGTTGAAGTCGAACCTGACCGGCAGCCGCGCGACGATCGAAGCCGGCAGCTCCCGCGGATCGGTCTGCCACTGCTTGGCTGTGTAACCACGGAAGAACGCGTCATACAGCGGCCGCCCGACCAGAGAGATGCCCTTTTCCTCGTGGTTGGCCGCCGCCTTGGGGTCGGCGATCTCGCTGGCCTGCTCAGCGATCAGCGCGCGGGCCTCGCTCGGGGTCAGGTACCGGCCGAAGAACTGGGAGATGCCGGCCAGGTTGATCGGCATGGGATACACCTGGCCGCGGTAGATCGTGAACACACGGTGCTGGTAGTCGGTGAAATCGGTGAACTGGTTGACGTACTCCCACACCCTCTTGTTGGACGTGTGGAACAGGTGCGCGCCGTAGCGGTGAACCTCGATACCGGTCTCCGGCTCGGCCTCAGAGTAGGCGTTGCCGCCGATATGGTGACGGCGCTCCAGCACCAGTACCCGCTTGCCGAGCTGGGTGGCGGCCCGCTCGGCCAGGGTCAGGCCGAAAAAGCCAGAACCGACAACGATCAGGTCATATCCCGCGAGGTTCACGGAGCGCCACCCTACCGGGCTCGACACCGCACCACCTGCCCGGACCGCGCGGTGTCGGGGCCGATGCGGGTCCACCATGACCGGCAGTCACTGTCGGTCATCCGGCCAGATTCCCATACGGGTGGAACCATCCGGGCCGTAGGTCGACCACGAGGCGGTGCGCCCCCGTCGGACGGGCGGCGCCCGGGGCGTGGTGGCCGTCGACATAATGCATTCGTTATACTAGCCTGGTGGTCAGGAGGCTGTTGGTGATCCATCCCGAGGTGCGGGAGTGGCTGCATGAGGTCCGCAAGGCCGACCAACCGACGGCGGCCCTCATCGGACAGGCGATCCAGCACGTGATCGACGGTCGCGGTCCGGACGAGGGACGGCCGCTCGTGGATCGGATCAAAGGCAGCAGGCTGCACCGAGGCTGGTACGAGGTGGCAATCCCGCTTGCGGAGGCCCGCTACGCCGAGCATCTAGCGGTGCTGAATGACGAGGGTGAGTGATGGCGATGACGAAGAGAGCTGCCGCAGGGTGGCACGCCTACGACGATGTCGGTGAGCTGCTGAGTGAACTGGAACTCACCGGCGAGGATATGGTCCGCGCCCGCGAAGTGACCGATGACCACGTCCGAGCCTGGCACCTGGCTCAGGTTCGCGCAGAGCAGGACCGCACCCAGGAGGAGGTCGCCCAGGTGATGGGTGTCCGCCAGCCCCGCGTCTCGGCTATCGAACGGGGCGAGCTTGATGTTGTCACCCTCTCCACCCTGCGTGCGTACGTGCGCGCCCTAGGCGGAAGCCTTCGGGTCGTGGCGGACTTCGGAGACAGGGAGTACCGGCTGACGTAACCGTGCCGCAGGTCAACCCCTGCCAGATCCGCTCCGAGCAAGCTTGTCCCCAGACCGCTTCACGGGCTACCAGCCGGGAGGGTCCGGTAGAAGGTGAGTTCGGCCTCGATCGCACGGCGGATGCTGTCGGGGTGGCGCAGTCCGTGGCCCTCGCCGGGGAAAGCCAGCTGGGTGACGGGGACACCGCGCTGGCGCAGTGCCTGGACGATCGCCTCAGCCTGCCCGGGCGGCACGATGTCATCGTCGAGACCGTAGATGACCAGGACGGGTTGGGTGATCTGAGCGGTGTTGTGGACGGGTGAACGCTCTCGGTAGACGAGTGCCGCGTCGGGCCAGGCGCCGACGAGGTGATCGGTGTGGTGGCGTTGGAACCGGGGGACGTGGGCGCGGAACGTGGCGAGGTCGGTGATGCCATACCAGGTTGCGCCGTCGGCGAACCGGCTGGTGGTGAGCGCTCGCAGCGTGGTGAACCCGCCGGCGCTGGCGCCGCTGATGATGGTGTGGTTGGTGTCGATGTTGCCGCGCTCGGCGAGGAAGGCGGCGACGTCGACACAGTCCTGCACGTCGAGGATGCCCCACTGGCCGTCGAGCACAGTGCGGTAAGCGCGGCCGTAACCGGTGCTGCCCTCCAGCGGCAGGATGGTCCGCCTGGCTAGATTCCGACTGCGACGCGGCGTGCTCGTGCTTGGAGACGACCACCTCGTCATAGCGCGTCAGCAGCGCGCTATCGGCGAACCGGGCTTTTGCCTCGTCGGAGGCTCGGGCAAGGGCGGTGTCCAGCACTTCTTGCATGTATGGCAGCGGGGTGATGTCCGCCTGTCGTGCTTCCCACTTGTTGACCGTTCGCACGCCGACCCCAAGGCGGGCGGCGAAGTCGCGGACGCTGAGCCGCAGCGCCTGCCGGAGCAGCTTTGCTTCACGACCGGTCCAGCGGTCAACAGTCGTCATGGGCACCGCACCCCCCTTGGTCAGGAACATCGCACGCAACGTACTACCAGTTCAGGCTGAGACGCTGCGCCAGACCACGCTGCGGTCATCGGTGAGCAGGGAATCGACGCGTCGATGGAGTTCGTCGTGGGCGGCGGGGTTGGTGGCTGCGCGGCGGATGTAGCTGGCGAGGGAGTGCAGTTCGCTGAGGTCGCGGATCAGGGTCCAGCCGGTCCAGGAGGTGATGTCGTAGCCGTAGGCGACGCTGAAGTCAGCCCGCTCGGTGTCGGGGTCGTGGAAGTGGTCGAGGACGGCGAAGGCGAGGTCGAGTTCGCGGGGGCCGTGGCTGGCGCGGTCCCAGTCGATGAGCAGCCACCGCCCGTCTGGACCACCCACCTGCCGTGGCGGTTCGTCGGCGTCCAGGCACGGTATCAACCTGTCGAGCCTGTCCAGATCGAGTTCTGCCTGTCCGACACCGAGGGTGATCGCGGTGGCTGTCTGCCAGAGGTCGGACGAGGCAGCCGCGATCATATCCCGCTTCTGTGCCCGTTCGCTGGCAGCAAGGGCTGAATCCCCCGCCGCGCCGACAATTGCCAGCTGTCAAGGAGTGCGTCGAGCCCACTGGCTACTAAGGAGACGCGGATGACCAGCAGCACCTTCGAGCGTGACGTGTACCGGCTGCCGTTGCACACACCACCGCAGGCCGCTCGCATCGTGGCTGTTCCTCCGGCGGCCCTCCGAAACTGGGTGCAGGGTTACTCATATAAGATGCTAAACGGCGTGGTCGAGGCGTTGGATCTTGCCATGGGTCAGAGTCTGGATGTGGTGTGGTGGCGTCTGCTTGAGGCCGTGGGGCGAAAATGGAGTTTAGCGGAGGCGCGGGCGTGGGTGGCGGGAAGAGCAGCGGATGCGGGTGCCCCCGATCCACCGCACGGGTGACGCGCGGTGGTCCCCGCAGTCATGAAAGGAACCACCGCGCGCCTAAGGCTCAGCTTTCTGCTTCCTCAGCGCTTCCTGATTCCTCAGCCACGAGCTGAGAGATGAACCCGCTCTGCGCGCAGCGCTGCTGACCCCGACGTGAGAGGCACACCCGCGCGTAGATCTCGTCCTCCTCGTGGCCGCGGTCCTCATCGAGGATCCTGTTCCGCACCTCCGCGGTGCGACAAAAAGTCCTCGTCCTCTGACCGTCGGGGCGGACCGTAATGGGCGGGAAGGTAAACAGCGGGTCGTCACCGGCAGGGCCGGGGGGCGGGTCCTCGCCGAACAGCGTGATCGTCTCTCGGTACCGAAGGTTGTCCTTGACGTCAGCATCGTTGAACCTGACGACATAACAGACGGTGACCGTCGAGGTGCGGGAGCCGCTCTTAGCCGTAATAGTGAGCCTGACTTGGTCGGGTCTGGCCATGATGGTTCTCCTTTTTCTTGCTGGTCGAGGACCGCCGGAATTCCGTTGTCCTGGCGGTGGATCTGTTCGATCCAGAAAGAAGAGCCGTGGCCTGGGCCGGCAGAGCTGAGCAACGACTACTCAACTTCGACGGCCAAGATTGCGACTACTCAGGTGACTGAACGGGGGCCAGCTCCGCCCGCGAGCTGATGCCGAGCTTGGCGTACACACGGTGCAGGTGGTTGTCAACAGTACGGACTGACAACACCAGTCGCTCGGCGATACGTTGGCTGCTGAGCCCCTGTGCCGCCAGACCTGCGATCTCCCGCTCCCGGACGGTGAGCGGTTGCGGCAAGACCGCAAGGTCGAGCCCGGGAGTGCGGCAACCCTCGCAGCGCTGCGCCAGGCGCTGGGACCGGCCGGCGGCAGCACGGGAGCTCGCAGATCTCCCTGCCCGCTGGTAAGCGCGAGCCGCCTCCGCTGCGACCTCGGCCGCGATCAGGATGACGCCCAGCTCCTCGAAAGTCGCCGAGACCTTCTGGAGGGCGGGCGCGTCACCGGCTGCGAGCGCTACTGCATGCGCGGCGTAGGCGGACACGAGACGTCCGTCGATGACCCCGTCGGCCAACACCGCGAGCCGATCGGCCACCTCCCCTACCAGCCCCAGGCGGACGGCCTCGTGCAGGGCAAACGCCTCGACGGCATAGCTGCCGTGAGCTCGCGCGGTCGCGGCCATGCGCAGCGCGGTCGTCTGGGCTTCGACCACCGCACCGCCACAGGCCGCCACCCAGATACGCCCAATCTCACGATGGAGCAGAAAGCATGGCTCAGGAGTGGCCGCGTCAGCCTCCCGCAAAGCCGCTTGTGCGGCATCAAGATCCCCGAGCAGCGCCATCGCCTCCGCAAGGCAGCCCAGGCACCAGGCGAGGCTGTATATCCCGAATCCCGTGGATTTCTGGCGCAGGAGCAGCGCTGCCTCGCGCAGTCGTCCTGCAGCGGACTGAGCCGAGCCGCTGGCCAACGCGATCTGGCCGAGCGCGATCGCCCACCCGGCCTGCAGATCATAGGCACGTTGATCGAGCGATGCGCGATAGCGGGCTGTCGCCATCGTGCGGGCGTCGTCGAGCCGCCCGACGAAGCCGTAAGCGAAGCAGAGGTCGAGGCGAAGCAACTCGACGACCTCCGGCAGCTGCCCGTCCGAGCCTCCGAGCGCCGTGACCAACGGCTCGGTCGTACTGATGGCGGCCCCAGCCGCGCCGGTCTGAATCCAGACAGGTACCGCGACCAGCAGGGCACGCACCCGCGCTCGCCAGCTGGCGTCCGGTCGATCGAGCACTGCCACGACCGCGTCCAGAGCCTCCTGAGACCGGCCTCGGGCGAGCGCGACCGACCCGCGCATGGCGCGCAGCTCATCGCGCAAATCCTGGTCGACCACGACGTCCTCGGCGCGGCTGACCACAGCCTCGGCATCCCCCGCTCGGCCAAAGCCGGTGAGGAGGTTGGCCGCCCGGGCCAGCGCGACGCGCGCCCGGTCGGCCTCGGTGCGCGCGGCGGGCTCCAGTTCGCTGAGCAGGTCCTCCGCCTCACCAGCGCGGCCGACCGTATGCAGCGACTCTGCCGCGATCAGTGAGGCATCGAATCCAGCCCCCGCGTCGACCGCCGCCCGTGCCAGCCGGGCGGCAAGGACGGGGTCGAACAGCGCCTGAGCGCGCAACGCTGCGGCGAGGAACAGATCGGGGTCGCAGCGTCCGCCGCCCTCCAATCGCCAGGAGGCGAGACGCAGCAGGTCGTCCCGGCGGCGGCAGCCGGTGATCTGGAGCGCATCTGCCAGGCCACGGCGGATGGCACGGGCGCGCAACACTGGCATCGTCGCCCTCAGTACCTCGCCGTAGACCGGGTGAGCCAGTCGCAGGCGCACCCGCCGACGATCCACGTCGACGCGCACGAGCCCAGCCCGCTCGGCGGTCTCCATCGGCGACTCGTGCCTCCCGCCGTCATCGGTTGCCCGCGCGTCGGCCGACGTCGTGGCGGACAGGACCTCCACCAGGCCGGCCTCCAGCGGTTCTCCGACGGCGACGACCTCCAGCCCGGCCCGTACCTCGGGGGCCAGCCGCCGCAGCCGCGCCTCGACCAGCTCGGCGAGACGCGTCCCGACCATCGTCGCGGCCCTGCCCTGCCAGATCCCGCCCGCCTCGACCAGCGTGCCGGTCTCCAAAGCCGCAACCACCAGCTCCCGGAGAAACAACGGGTTACCCCCGCTCAGACGCCACAGCCGACGCAAGGTCTGCCCGTCCACCGGGCCACCGACCACGACGCAGACAAGTTCGTGCACCTCGTCTTCACCGAGCGGCCCGATCTCCATCCGCGCCGCCAGGTCGTCCTTCCACAGAGCGGTCACCGCGTCCGCGCTGTGCTCACCGTTTCGCACCGTGACAAGGATCTGTGCCGTGCCCGTTCTCGCGAGGCAGTGCACCAGCGCGGCCGACGCGTCGTCAAGCAGATGCGCATCATCGACACCCAGAACAAACCCCCGGCCACGACGCCGCTCGCGCGCACCCCGGACGGTTCGCTGGAGCAGGTCCGAGCGGGTGAGGGGCCCCTCGTCTGGGAGCTCCTCGTTGGAGGGCTCCTGCTCCGGCTGGGGTAACAGATCCACCACGGGTCCATAGGGGATGCTGGCCGCAGCCTCGGTCGCCACCATCCACAGCGTGTCAAACCCGCGTCGGCCCACCTCGTCGAGCGCCTCCACAGCCAGCCGGGTCTTGCCGACGCCTACCGCACCGGCAAGCACCACGCCCGCGCAGCCGGGGCGACATATCGCCTCCCCGATCCGCCGCAACACTTCCCGTCGCCCCACGAGCGGCCACACCACCGGCATCGGCGCCTTTTCTTCGATTAGCAGTGCGGTATGTCAATAGCTGACACCAGAAAGACGCGCCCAATCCGCACCTTGATACGCCGACCGAGGTCGTGAGTGGCAAACAGTGTTATAGCACTCAATGGCACTCACGGGTGGGGGTGGCGGGGGCGGGGCTGGCAGCGCGGGCAGGTGTAGGAGGAGCGGTTCATGAAGGACTCGCGCCGGATCGCGGTGCCGCACCGCGGGCACGGCCGGCCTGCCTGCCCGTAGGCGGCCAGCGAGCGGTCGAAGTAGCCGGACGCACCGTTGATGTTGACATACAGCGCGTCGAAGGAGGTGCCACCGGCGGCCAGTGCCTCGGTCATCACCTCGGCGGCGGCGGCCAGCACAGCACGACACTGCGGGCGGGTCAGCGTCGCAGTGGGCCGCGCCCAGTGCAGCCGCGCGCGCCACAGCGCCTCGTCGGCGTAGATGTTGCCGATTCCGGACACCAGGGTCTGGTCCAGCAGTGCTCGTTTGAGGCCGGTGCGCCGCCGCCGGATTCCGGCGACCACCGCATCGAGATCGAAGCACGGGTCCATCGGGTCCCGGGCGATGTGCGCCACCGGGGCAGGCAGGCCGTCGACCACATCCTCCACCGACAGGCCCCCGAAGGTGCGCTGGTCGATGAAGCGCAGCTCGGGCCCGCCGTCGGCGAATCGCAGTCGCACCCGCAGGTGGATCTCGTCGACCGCACCGGGAGGCTGGATGCGCATCTGCCCGCTCATCCCCAGATGGGCCAGCAACGCCTCGCCGCCACCCAGGTCTAGCCAGAGGTACTTGCCGCGGCGCCGAGCCGCGGACACCTGCCGACCGGCCAGCCGGGTAACGAAGTCCAGCTCACCGGGGAGGTGACGGCGCACCGAGCGGGGGTGGCGCACCTCGACGGCGGCCACGGTGCGTCCCGCGACGTGCTCGGCGAGGCCCAGCCGCACGACCTCCACCTCGGGCAGCTCCGGCACGATGCGCTACCCCGCCGGCGGGGCACTCCCGCTGGCCAGCTCGGACAGCGAGCGCCAGGCCACCTCGGCAGCTCGCTGCTCGGCTTCTTTCTTGGTCCGGCCCTGCCCGGTTCCCCGCTCCACCCCGGCTATCACGGCGGTTGCGGTGAACTCCTTGCGGTGGTCGGGCCCGTCCTCGACAACCCGGTACTCGGGCACCCCCAGCTCGCTGCTGGCGGTGAGTTCCTGAAGGCTGGTCTTCCAGTCCAGGCCAGCCCCCAGCAGCGGAGCCGTGACCAGCAGCGGAGTGAACAGCCGGTGCACCAGGTCGCGGGCGGCTTCCATCCCGTGCTGCAGGTACACCGCGCCGATCAGCGCCTCGACGGTGTCGGCCAGGATGCTGGACTTGTGCCGACCCCCGGTGAGCTCCTCCCCCCGGCCCAGCAGCACATACTCGCCCAGGCCACGCGCACCCAGCCCGCGGGCGACCCCCGCCAGCGCGTGCATGTTCACCACGCTGGCGCGCAACTTGGCGAGCTGCCCCTCGGGCAGGTCTGGATGAGTGCGAAACAGGTGATCGGTGACGACCACACCGAGTACCGCGTCGCCGAGGAACTCCAGGCGCTCGTTGGGTTCGAGGCCACCGCTCTCGTAGGCGTAGGAGCGGTGGGTGAGCGCCAGCGTGAGAAGCTCGGCGTCAAGGTCGACGCCGAGCGCACTGAGCAGCGAGGCCAGATCCGGTCGGTGGCCCCGTGATGGCCGGTCCCCCACGGGCTACGTCGCGCGAAGTCAGGCTGGTTGGGTTACCTGGCGGCCGTCGTACTTCCCGCAGTGCGGGCAGACCACGTGCGGAGGTTTCGGCTGCCGGCAGGCCCGGTTCGAACACGCCGCCAGAGTCGGTGCGGTGGCCTTCCACTGGGCCCGCCGCGAGCGGGTGTTCGACCGCGACATCCTGCGCTTCGGGACGGCCACGTTGCTGATTCTCCTCTGGCGCTACTACTGAGCTTCATTGGCTGAACCGGTGAACCGCTGCGTGAGCGCGGCCCAGCGAGGATCCATTGTCTCATGCCGGTGATCCGTACCGAGTTCGGCCCACTTGGCGCCGCACTCCGGGCACAGGCCGGGGCAGTCCTCGCGGCACAACGGCGCCTGCGGCAGCGCCAGCAGCACGGCGTCGCGGACCACCGGCTCGAGGTCCACCAGCTCGTCAACGACCCGGCTGACCTCGTCAGGATCTGTGGTGTCGTCGGTCGCCGTGTCCGGGTAGGCGAACAGCTCGGTCACGTCGACCTCCAGCCAGTCCGCCATCGGATCCAGGCATCGGGCGCACTGCCCGGCGACCGGTGCGGACACCGTGCCGGACACGAGCACACCCTCCACGACCGACTCCAACCGCACGTCGAGCGCCACCTGCTCGCCGACCGGAATCCCGATCACGTCCAGCCCTAGCCCGGCCGGCACCGGGACGTGCCGGTGGTAGGAGCGCATCACCCCGGGGCGCCTGCCCAGCTCCCGAGTGTCGATCACCCAAGGTCCGGACGGGTGGGGGCGAGTGCGATCTGCGTTGCGCGGCATGAGAGTTTCAGGGTAGGCGACCCGTGCCCGACGCCGACAACAGACCGGCTTAGCCGCGGTATTCGCCCGCCCCCGCGGGCACCGGGGCGCCATGATGGGCGCGGCCTCGGCCGATGGTGCGCAAGGTGCGGTTGAGCAGGTCCTCGAAATCCGCGAGCGTGCTTGCGACATAGGCGTCGCACTCCGAGCGCAGCCGGTGGACCTCGGCGCTGACCTCGTCGTGGATCCGGGCTGCCTCGGCTCGGGCGGCCTGCATCACCTGGGCCTGCTCCACCAGCCGGGCCTGCTCGGCACGCCCGTCGGCGACGGCCCGCTCGTAGGCCGTCCTCCCGGACACGGTCAGCCGCTGCGCTTCGGCCTCCGCGCGCCCGGTGAGCTCCTGGTACTCCTGGCGCCCAGCGGCCACGGCGCGCTCGGCCTCGGTCTGCGCGTCGGCGACCATCGACTCGGCGCGGGCGCGGGCGTCGGCGATCAGGCGCGCAGCCTCGTCGCGGGCTGTGGTCACCGCCTGTTCCGCCTCGGCGCGAGCCTGCTCACGCTCCCGTTGCGCCTCCCGCTGCGCGGTGTCCACCAGCTCGTCCCGATGGTCCAGCACGTCTTGGGCGTCGTCGAGCTCGGCGGGAATCGCATCGCGGACGTCATCGAGCAGTTCCAGCAGATCCCCGCGAGGCACCACGCAGCTCGACGTCATCGGCACCCCGCGAGCCTCCTCGACGGTGGTCACGAGCTCATCGAGTGCCTCGAAGACCCGGTACACCTGCCCCTCCTCGCTGTCGGGCGCCACGATGGCCAGTGTGCCTGGTCGGGCCGCTCAGATGCGGGAGCGCGCGGCGCGCGGCGTGTCCGCCAGCGGGTGGGCGTTATTGCCGCTCAGCAAGCCGGTCGATCAGGCGTCGGTGCACCGACGCCGACAGCAGATGGCTGACATCACCGCCGTAGGTGGCGACCTCCTTGACCATTGAGCTGGACAGGAAACTGTAGGTCGGGTTGCTCGGCAGAAACATCGTGTCCACCCCGGACAGCTGGTAGTTCAGCTGGGCCATCTGCAGCTCGTAGTCGAAGTCGCTGACCGCGCGCAGGCCCTTGACAATCGTCCCGATCCCGTTGGTCCGGCAGTAGTCCACGAGCAGCCCGTGCCAGGAGTCGACGCACACGTTGGCCAGGTGCGCGGTGATCTCCACCAGCATCGCCATGCGGTCGGAGACCTCGAACAGGCAGCTCTTGGTCTTGTTGATCAGGACCGCGACCACGACCTCGTCGAACTGGCTGGCAGCGCGCTCGATGATGTCGAGGTGACCGTTGGTTGCGGGGTCGTAAGAGCCCGGGCACACCGCGCGCCTCATGGCGCGCAACCGTAGCGCACCCCGTAATAGACCCCATAATGGACCACAGTGTCGCCGTACCGCCGATTCGTGTCCGCCACCACACCATCGGGCCAGGTCGGCGCAGGTGCCTTGACCGGGCGCTCCACCACGAGCAGGGCCGAGCGGGCGAGCCAGCCACCGCCGGCCAGGGCGCTCAGCACACCGGCCAGACTGGCCTCGTCCAGGGTGTAGGGCGGGTCGGCGAGCACCACGTCATAGGGCTCGCCGGGATCGCCGTGCAGCACCACCTGCGCTGGCCCGGTCGTCAGCTGCGCCCCAGGCAATCCGACCGCCTCGACGTTGCGGCGCAGCACAGCAGCCGCCCGCCGGTCGGACTCCACGAACCGGACGTGCGCCGCTCCGCGGGACAGCGCCTCCAGCCCCAGCGCGCCGGATCCGGCGTAGAGGTCCAGCACCCGGGTGCCGTCGAGGTCCCGCCGGGCCTGCACGGCACTGAACACCGCTTCCCGGACCCGGTCCGACGTCGGCCGGGTGCCATGGGGCGGCACAGCCAGCCGTCGCCCCCCGGCAGCCCCCGCCACGATCCGCACCACCGCACCATGATGCCCGCATAACCTCGGGCCCCTGATCGGCAGACCCTGGGGATTCTCCGGATCCGGCCAGGGGCCGGGAATTCATACCGTCGGGCCAGCAGCGAAAACGGCTGGAAGGTCCGAGACAATGGCGACGACCGAACTCACCACCCGCACGACGACCTGCGTCGACCACGAGACCGACCTGACGGACCTTGTCGCCAAAGCCAGGGCCGGCTGCCTGGCGAGCTGGCGCGAGATCGTGGACCGGTTCGATGACCGCCTCCAGCGCGTGGCCAGAGCCAAAGGTGCCGACGGACCCACCGCCGCCGACGTCGTGCAGCAGACCTGGCTGGCCGCGATCATGAACATCGACGCCCTGCGCAACGCGGGAGCGCTCGGCGGCTGGCTGCACAGCATCCTGCACCGCGAGTACCTGAAGGTGCTCAGCCACCGCCACCGGGAGACCCTGCGCGCCGACGAGACCAACCTGAGCGAACACGTGAGCAACAGCTGGAGCGTCATGGTGCCTACCCAGCCACGGTCACCCGAGGACGAGACGCTCCGTAGTGAGCAGCGAATGCTGGTGCGAACCGCGATACACCGGATGTCTCGCCGCGACCGGGATCTGCTCGCGCTCCTGGTGACCGAGCCGCCGATGCCCTACACCGAGATCTCCCGCCGCCTCGGGATGCCGATGGGGAGCATCGGGCCCACTCGGGCCCGATGCCTCGCCAGGCTGCGCGGCGAGCTCGCCGCGCTGGGGGTGCGCAGCAGCGCACCCGGCGGATAGCACGAACCCCACCATTCCCGCCCGCCAACCGCGTTAGGCTTCAGCCATGCTGGTCGGGCGCGATGACGAGCTGGAACGGCTCCGGATCGTGTTGGCGAATGCCACCCGGGGCGATCCTGAAGCTCTGGTCATCCGCGGCGACCCGGGCATGGGGAAAACCCGCCTGCTGCACGCCGCCGCTGACTACGCGAGCGAGCTGTGGGGCATCCGCGTCGACGGGCACGAAGCCGAGACCGACATCCCGTACGCCGCCTTATCGATGCTTCTCGGGCCGCTCATCCCCGGGTTGCCGGGGCTGCCCGAGGTGCAGGCGTCGGCGTTGAAGGCTGCTCTGGACCTGGGTCCGGCCGCGCACGGGGACCGGCTGGGGGTGGCTGCCGCCACGCTGACCCTGCTGGCGAACTCGGCCGACGACCGGCCGTTGTTCATCGCGGTGGATGACGCGCACCTGCTCGATCTCCCGTCGCTGGAGGCCCTGGTCTTCTCGATCCGCCGGATGCGCGCCGAGCGGATAGCGGTCGTTCTCACCGCCCGTCCCGCCGTCGACATCTCGCCCGCCGCGGAGCGGTGGTTGGCCCCGCTCCCGGAGCTGCCGCTGAACGGCCTGGACTTCGCCGCTGCCAGGCAGCTGCCCTCCAGCGGGGGCGCGCTGTCGAGGGCAACGTGGGAGGCGACAGCCGGTAACCCGCTGGCCCTGCTGGACCTGCCGACCGTCGGCGCACCGACGTTGCCGGTCGAGCCCGTGCACCTCAGCCAGCGGCTCGTCCGCGCCTACGAGCGGCGGGTGGCTGGCCTGCCTGAGAACACCCGCCGTGCCGTGCTGCTGCTGGCGGTCGCGGGCTCGGCGGATGACGCAGTGGACGATGCGCTGGCCCTGCAGGGCCTCGGCCGACGCGATCTGGACGCGGCCGAGGACGCGGGCCTGCTCGTGCAGGACACCAGCGGGGTCCGCGTCCGGCACGCGCTGATCCGCAGCGCGGTATACCACGCGGCCTCTCCGGGCCGCAAGCGGATGGCACACCAGGCACTGGCCGCCGTCTACGGGGGGCGGCGCACCCCGGGCGCGGCGGAGCGTCGCGCCTTCCACCTCGCGGCCGCGACGCTGAGCCCCGACGAGGACATCGCGGGTCAGCTGGCTACCGCAGCCAGGCAGGCCGCCACTCGGCAGAGCCCCGTGACGGCTCTTGCCCTGTTCGAGCGTGCGGCGCGGTTGAGCCCGGTCGGCCCGGCGCGGACCCAGCGGCTGCTGGACGCGGCGCTGACGAGCCTGGACGCCGGGATGGCCGCGACGGCCGGGCCACTGCTCGAGCTCGCGCTGGCCGAGACGGACGACCAGCACTCGATCACCACAGCGCAGTATCTGCAGTGCCGCATTCAGATGTGGTCGGGCCAACCGGTCGAGGGGCGCGACGAGCTCCTCGCCCTGGCCGACCGAACCGAGATCGCCGAACCCGCGTGGTCGGCCCGGATGCGCAGCCTGGCGGCTTTGGCGAGCGTGACGCTCGGCGACCAGCGTCTCGCCGTGGACATGGCGCGCCGGGCGGCTCGTCTCGTGCGGCACCTTCCGGCTATGACCCGCCTGCCGATAACGCTGATCGAGGCCCTCGCCCTGGCCGTTGACGGCGACAGCGCAGCGGCGCGCGATCTGCTCGCCTGGTGCGAGGGGCACCTGGCGGAGTACGAACCGCTGTTATTCGATGGGTCCCTCATCGTCGCCGCAAACGCCTACGCGTCGGTGGAGGACCACGCGTCGGCACGCCGGTGGCTCGAGTCCGCGGTTCGGATGACGCGGTCGGCCGGCGCCGTCGGTACGCTGCCCTTCCAGCTGTCGTGGCTGGCCAGCGCGTGCTGGCGGGACGGCGACTGGGCGGCCGGGCTGGCCCACGCGCACGCCGCGGTGAACCTCACCGAGGAAACCGGCTTGTTGACCGAACTGCCGAACGCCCTGATCGTCCTGGCCACCTTCGAGGCGACCCTCGGCAACGCGGCGCCCTGCCGGGAGCACACTGCCAGGGCCGTCGAGCTGGCGGCATCGTCCGGGGCCCGGATCTTCGAGGCTCGGGCGGCCCGGGTGCTGGGCCTGCTCGAGCTCGGCGAGGGCCGTCCGGACCTGGCGGCGGAGCACCTTTCCGTGTTCGCCGAGTTCGCCTACGCGCACGGGCTGGGCAACCCGGTGCTGCTCAACTGGGCGGGCGACCTCGTTGAGGCGCAGGTCCGCGCGGGGGAACCACATCGCGCCCGGCGCGCCTTCGACGTGCTCGTCGGAGAGGCCGAGCGGACCGGCCGACCGACCGAACGCGCGGTCGCCGCCCGCTGCCGCGGCCTGCTATATGCCGCCGACGAGCAGGGGCACGACGCTTTCGCCGAGGCGCTGCGGTGGCACGAGCAGGCGCGGCAGCCGTTCGAGCAGGCCCGCAGCCAGCTGTGTTTCGGCGAGTTCCTGCGGCGCCACCGCCGCCCTACGGAGGCCAGGCAGGCGCTCACCGACGCACTGGCCACCTTCACCCGGCTCGGCGCACGATTGTGGGCCCAGCGGACCGAGGCCGAGCTCCGCGCGACGGGAATCGCGTCGCGACCTCGCCGCGAACGGTCAACAACCCAGCTCACCCCCCAGGAGCTGCAGGTCGCGATGGTCGTCGCGGACGGAGCCACCAACGTGGAGGCCGCCACACAGCTCTTCCTCTCCGCGAAGACGATCGAGTTCCACCTGTCGAACACCTATCGCAAGCTGGGAATCCGGTCGCGCGCTCAGCTCGTCAAGTCGATTGTCACCGGCATCTAAGCACCGGAGGGGGAGCATGGAACGCCGCGCGTTACTCATCTCTGGAGCGGCTGCGCTAGCCGCATGTTCGTTGCCGGGCACCGCCTGCACGGCACAGGTCCCCGAGGCGGCTGCTCCCGCCGGGGCCGTGCCCGGCTGGGAATGGGTGCGAGCGCAGTTCACGCTCGCGCCCGATTACATCCATATGAGCAGTTTCTTCCTCGCCTCCCATCCACGCAGCGTCCGGGACGAGATCGAACGGCACCGGCAGGCGATCGACCGGAATCCCTTGCTGGCCGTACATGGACAGTCCGGCGCACCGGCCAAGGTCACCGCGGCGGCCGCCGAGTACCTGGAAGGGCGTCCCGAGGAGGTGGCGCTCACGGACAGCACCACCATGGGGTTGGCGTTGATCTACCGCGGCCTGCCGCTGCGCGCCGGGCAGGAGGTGCTCACCACCACGCACGACCACTACTCCCACCACGAGTCCATCCGCCTGGCCGCCGGGCACGCCGGAGCGACCGTGCGCAAGGTCGCGCTCTACGACGAGCCGGCGGCCGCGGCCGAAGACGAGATCGTCGACCGCCTGCGCCGCGCGCTGCGGCCGCAGACGCGGGTGGTGGGAGTCACCTGGGTGGCCTCGAGCACGGGCGTGAAGCTTCCGCTGCGCGCGATCGCCACCGCGCTGGCCGAGCACAACGCGAGCCGATCAGACCCCGACCGCGTGCTGCTGGTGGTGGACGGCGTGCACGGGTTCGGTGTGGAGGACGAGGCGGTCGCCACCATCGGGCTCGATTTCTTCGCCGCCGGCACGCATAAGTGGATTCTGGGACCGCGCGGCACCGGCATCATCTGGGGACGCGACGGGCGCTGGGCCGACCTGCAGCCCACAATCCCCGCCTTCCAGGAGGAGCTGTCCGCCGCCTGGAAACAGGACCAGCCTCCGCCGGGGCCGGCGCGCGCCGCCTGGGTCACGCCCGGGGGATTCAAGGCATTCGAGCACGTATGGGCGCTGCCGGCCGCGTTCGCATTCCACCGCCAGCTCGGCCGCGCGCGGGTGGCCGAGCGCATCCACCAGCTCAACACCCAGTGCAAAGACGGCCTGGCCGTCATGCAGCACGTCCGGCTGCACACGCCGCGCACCCCGCGGCTGTCCTCGGGGCTGGTCTGCTTCGAGGTGGACGCGATGGCTCCCGACGCCGCCGTGGCCCGCTTGCTGGAACGGCGCGTCGTGGCCTCCGCATCGCCGTACGCCAAGCCCTACGTCCGGCTGGCGCCGAGCCTCGTCACCTCCCCGGCCGACGTCGACGCCGCCCTGGCCGCCGTGTTGGAGCTGCGCTCCCCGTGAGTGGCATTGAGTGCTATAACAGTGTTTCCCACTCACAGGGAGCGCAGCTCCAAGATCAGGTCGCCGCCTTCCACCTGCTGCACGGTTTTGATCGCCAGGCGGGCCACCGTGCCGACCTTGGGTGCGGTGATCCCGGCCTCCATCTTCATTGCCTCGATGGTGGCCACCGGCTGCCCCGCGGACACCGTGTCCCCTTCGGACACTGTCAGGGTGACCACCCCGGCGAACGGCGCCGAGACCTGGTTGCCGTTGGACCTGTCGGCCTTCTCGGCCACCGGGACCGCCGAGGCGATGGAGCGGTCCCGCACCTGCAGCGGGCGCAGCTGCCCGTTGAGGGTGCACATCACGGTGCGGATGCCGCGTTCGTCGGCGTCACC
This sequence comes from Pseudonocardiaceae bacterium, assembly GCA_050699815.1. Classification (GTDB taxonomy): domain Bacteria; phylum Actinomycetota; class Actinomycetes; order Mycobacteriales; family Pseudonocardiaceae. The sequence goes on from JBOHFT010000011.1 coordinate 32,838, forward strand.
GATCGCCTGGAGTTTGATCAGCAGCCGCACCCCTGGGTCGAGGTCCACGGCGTGCTCCTCGCCGGGGCGCAATCCGTAGAAGAACTCCTTGCTGGGTAGCACCGAGGTGTCCCCGTACGCCTCGCGATGCTCCTCGAACTCCGCCGCCGGACCGGCGAACAGCAGCCGGTTGAGGGTGCGCGCCCGGTCCTCCCGCAGGCACTTGCGGTCCTCGGTGGACAGCTGCGCCATTCCCCGGGGCGGGCTGCGACCCGCCAGGGCCTTGCCGCGCAGGGGTTGCGGCCACCCGCCGGGAGGATCACCCAGCTCGCCGTGCAGGAAGCCGATCACCGAGTCGGGGATGTCGAACCGGGCGGGGTCGGACTCGAAATCCTTCGGATCGACGCCGGCCCCGACCAGGTGCAGCGCCAGATCCCCGACGACCTTGGAGGATGGGGTCACCTTGACCAGCCTGCCGAGCATCCGGTCGGCCGCCGCGTACGCCTCCTCGATCTGCTCGAACCTGCCTGCCAGGCCCAGCGCCACGGCCTGCTGGCGCAGGTTGGACAGCTGGCCACCGGGGATCTCGTGGTGATAGACCCGCCCGGTGGGCGAGGCCAGGCCGGACTCGAAAGGCGCGTAGACCTTGCGCACCAGCTCCCAGTAGGGCTCCAGGTCGCAGACCGCCTGCAGGTCCAGGCCGGTGTTGCGCTCGGTGTGGTCGGTGGCCGCGACCAGCGCCGACAGCGACGGCTGCGAGGTGGTGCCGGCCATGGATGCCGCCGCCGCATCGACCGCGTCCACCCCCGCGTCGATCGCGGTAAGCAGGGTGGCGAGCTGCCCGCCGGGGGTGTCGTGGGTGTGCAGGTGCACCGGGAGATCGAACCGGCTGCGCAGTGCGGCCACCAGCGTCCGCGCCGCCGGAGGCCGCAGCAGGCCGGCCATGTCCTTGATGGCCAGCACATGCGCACCGGCCGCGACGATCTGCTCGGCCAGCCGCAGGTAGTAGTCCAGCGTGTACAGCTGCTCCGCGGGGTCGGACAGGTCGGCGGTATAGCACAGCGCCACCTCGGCGACGGCCCGGCCGGTCTCGCGCACCGCGTCGATAGCCGGGCGCATCTGGGAGACGTCGTTGAGCGCATCGAAGATCCGGAAGATGTCCAGCCCGGTCTCGACGGCCTGCTCGACGAAGGCGGCCGTCACCTCGGTGGGGTAAGGCGTGTAGCCGACGGTGTTGCGCCCGCGCAGCAGCATCTGCAGGCACAGGTTGGGCACCGCCGCGCGCAACGCGGCCAGCCGCTCCCACGGGTCCTCGGCGAGGAACCGCAGTGCCACGTCGTAGGTCGCGCCACCCCAGCACTCCAGCGACAGCAGCTGCGGGGTCATCCGGGCGACGTGGGGCGCCACCGCGACGAGATCCTTGCTGCGCACCCGGGTCGCGAGCAGCGACTGGTGGGCGTCGCGGAAGGTGGTGTCGGTGACGGCGACCCGGTCGGCGGCCCGCAACCAGCGCGCGAACCCCTCTGGGCCCAGCTCGAGGAGCGTGTGCCGGGACCCGGTGGGCGGCGGCGGGTCCAGGTCGATCAGGGGCAGCTTGGTCACCGGGTCCGCCAGTGTGGGGGGGTCGCCGTGTGGCCGGTTCACTGTCATGTGCCCGAGGTAGGCCAGCAACCGGGTGCCGCGGTCGGCGGACTGCCGGGCGGTGAGCAGGTGCGGCCGCTGCTCGATGAACGAGGTGGTGACCCGGCCCGCCAGGAAGTCCGGCTCGTCGAGCAGGGCGAGCAGGAACGGGATGTTGGTGGCCACCCCGCGGATCCGGAACTCGGCGACCGCCCGGCGCGCCCGCCGCACGGCGGCCCCGAGGTCCCGCCCGCGGCAGGTCACCTTGACGAGCATGGAGTCGAAATGTGCGCTGATCTGTGCACCCGGGTAGACGGTGCCGCCGTCTAATCGGACCCCGGCGCCGCTGGCGGAGCGGTAAGCACTCACCGTCCCGATGTCCGGCCGGAATTCGTTGGCCGGGTCCTCGGTGGTGATCCGGCACTGCAGCGCGGCGCCGTGCGGCACGATCACGTCCTGGGACAGCCCCAGGTCGGCCAGCGTCTCCCCCGCCGCGATCCGCAGCTGAGCGACGACCAGGTCGACATCGGTGATCTCCTCGGTCACCGTGTGCTCGACCTGGATGCGCGGGTTCATCTCGATGAACACGTGGTTGCCGGCGCGGTCGACAAGGAACTCCACGGTGCCCGCGTTGACGTAGCCGATCTGCCGGGCGAACGCCACCGCGTCAGCACAGAGCCGCTTGCGCAGATCCCGATCCAGGTTCGGCGCGGGGGCGATCTCCACGACCTTCTGGTGGCGCCGCTGCACTGAGCAGTCCCGCTCGTAGAGGTGGATCACCTCGCCGGTCGCATCGGCGAGGATCTGCACCTCGATGTGCCGGGGGTCGATGACGGCCTGCTCCAGGAACACAGTCGCGTCGCCGAACGCCGACGCAGCCTCGCGGGTGGCCGCTTCCAGCGCGTCCCGCAGGCCGCTGGGCTCGGTGACCCGGCGCATACCGCGCCCACCACCACCGGAGACGGCCTTCACGAAGATCGGGAATCCGAGCTGCTCCGCGGCGGCGATCAGTTCGTCGATATCGCAGGACGGAGCGCAGGACCGCAGCACCGGTACTCCGGCGTCGCGGGCCGCGGCCACCGCCCGTGACTTGTTGCCGGCCAGCGCCAGCACCGCGGGAGGCGGCCCGACGAAGGTGATGCCGACCTGCTGGCAGGCTTCGGCCAGGTGCGGGTTCTCCGACAGGAAGCCGTACCCGGGGTAGACCGCGTCGGCCCCGGCCCGCTGAGCCGCCCGGACGATCTCCTCCACCGACAGGTACGCGCGGACCGGATGACCCCTCTCGCCGATCTGATAAGCCTCGTAGGCTTTGAGCCGGTGCTCGGAGTTGCGGTCCTCGTAGGGGAACACCGCGACTGTCTGGCAACCCAGCTCGTAAGCTGCGCGAAACGCCCGGATCGCGATCTCCCCGCGGTTGGCGACCAGCACCTTGCCGAACATGTGCCAGCTCCCTTCCCCACTACCGCGGTCGGCCAGGATCGCCTACCGGGGCCCTCGCCTCCATCATCTCAGCGATGACGCCTACGGGGGCGATGACGCGGTGGCCGGGGCGCTACCCGCGCGGCGGCCCGAAGGGGTATTAAGGAGTGGCAGGAAGGGACTTGGCCATGAGCAGGCACCCGTACCACTACGTTTATCGCCCAGGCCGGGCACGGCGGCCCTTCGGTCCGCTGCTGGTGATGCTGTGCGCACTGCTCCTGGCCGGCGCTGGCGTGGTCATCGTGACGCTTCTCACCATGCTGGTGACCCTCGGGCCACTGATGCTGGCCGGGGTAGGCGCGATCACCGTGGTGCGGCACCTGCACCGCCGCCGGGTACGCCGGGGGCAGCACCCGGCGATGGCGCCACCGCCGCCAACCTCACCACTACCTGGTCCCCCGCCGGTCCCGGACTGGCGCGCTACCCGGGCCCGGTTCGCCCAGCTGCGCAGCGAGTACGGCCAGTTCGAATGCGACCCGCTCGCGGTGCTGCGGCTTCCCGCGCTGACCGACGTGACCGTGCCGTCCACGGGCCGGTTCGTGGACGCCTTTGCCGAGGCCCAGGCGCTGGACACCGATGCCGAACCACCGGCCGCGCACCAGGCTCACTTCGCCAGCGCCGTGGACCAGGCGTGGCGGGCCTGGCACGCCGCCCGGGACGCCGCGGAGCGCATCCGGCTGGGCGGCATCCCGGAGCAGGAACGCGCCACCGTGCAGCGGGCGATCAAGCTGCTCACCGTGGCACGGGACTCCGATCATGACGCCGAGCGCATCGCGGCGTACGCGAAGGCCCGGGCGGAGCTGGCAAAGCTGGAGCGCAGCGGCACCCTGCGGCTGCCACCGGCGGCCGCCGCCGCGCTGGACGCGGCCGCCCGCAGGCAGCTGCCGCCCGCTCCCGCGGCGGGCTAAGACCGGACCTGATCCCCGGTAGTGGTGAGCAGCTCCGTGGCGGCCTCGGCGTCCAGCCGGGCGCCAAGCCGGTCGAAACAAGCTCGGGCGGCGGCCAGTTCCACCCGGGCCGACCAGGGTTGGCCGGCCCGCTCCAGCGCGGTGGCCAGCAGCACCCGGGCCCGCGCGCTCTCGTAGGGCGATCCGGCCTCCCGCCACAGCTCAACGCTGCGGCGCAGCGGCTGCACCGGGTTGTCCTCACCGGTGACCATCGCCAGCTCGCCACGGGCGCACTCGGTCGCCGCGAGCATCGCCTTACTGCCATAGAGCTGCGCCGACTCGGCCAGCTCGGTCGCCGCGGCGCGGGCCGTATCGAGATCGTCGTTCGCCAGCGCGATGGTCACCTGGTCGGAGAGGAGCCGGGTGCGAGCCAACCGGTCCCAGCCGTCGCCTTCCAGCACAGCATTGATCAGCGCCGCCGCCTCAGCGGGGCGGCCGCGCAGCAGCTCCAGCCGAGCCCGGCCGGGCAGCGGGCTCGCATATCGCTCCTCGGCCTTGGCGAAGGCCTCTTCGGCGCCGACCAGGTCACCGATCCGCAGGCGGACGTCCCCGATGCTGGCGAAGGCTTGGCCGACGTGGTGCAGATCGAAGTACTGGGTCGCTGCGCACGCCCGGTGGGCCAGCTGCTCAGCGAGCACCCAGGCACCGCTGTTGATCAAGATTGCAGTGCGATGGGTCTCACAGTCGCCGGGAAAGCTGCTCAGCCCGGTGCGCACGAAGCAGTCTTCAGCGGCTTGGGTCCATTCGTGGGCGCGGCGGTAGTCACCCAGCTCGTAACAGGTGCGGATGAGCTGACAGTAGATCTGCGCGGTGGCAAGCTGCGACAGGCCCCCGCCGACGAGCATCGCCATCCCCTCGTCGTGCATGGCCAGTCCCTCCGCGACCTGCCCGCGGCGGAGGAGTATCGCGCCCTGGAACACCAGCCCGATGGCCTGGAAATCGGCGACGCCGTGACGTACTCCCACCTCGTAGGTCGACCGGGCGGCAGCCAGGCACTTCTCCCGGTCATCGGCCAGCAACGCCATGATCATGGCCCCCCAGAAGAGGTAGCCCTGCTCGGCGCAGTCGGGCTCGGCCTCCAGCAGCCGCTTCGTGCGCTGGAACCAACCACCGGCCACCGCGAACTGCTGGTGCGCGAGGGAATACAGGGTGAGCAGGAACGCGACCACGGCGGCTCGGCGGGTGTTACCGGCCTGCAAGTAGGCGTGGTGGGCACGTTGCCACGCGGACTGCGCCTCCCGGTCGTGCGACGACCAGAACGCCGCTTCAGCCAAGCCATCAAGGTCCTCCGCGGTCAGCGGCGCCGACTGGGCCGCTTGGGACAGCAGGTCGAAGGCGCGCTGCCAGTGGTGTGCAGCCAGCGCGGCGTGAGCTGCCGGACGCAGCTTCTCCGCGGCCGACCGCTCCCCCGGCCCGGACGACCCGCCCGTCAGTTGCGGTGGCGGCGGTCGCCAGTCCAGATGGGGACGCTGGGCGAGCACGGCCTCCTGCAACCGGACTAGCTCCGGGCTCGGATCGATACCGAGCTGCTCCCTGAGCTGCGCGCGTAGCCGCGAATACGCCCCCAGCGCGTCGCCCTGCCGCCCGCAGCGGTACAGCGCCCGGATGAGCTGGGACCACAGCCGTTCGCGTAGCGGCTGCTCGGTCACCGCCCGGCTCAATTCGCTGCACAGCGCCGCGTGCCGGCCCAGCGCGAGGTCGGCCTCAACCCGGTCCTCCACCACGGCGGCGCGCAGCTCAGTCAGCCGGGTGATCTCGGTCTGAGCGAACAGCTCGAAACCGAACTCGGCCAGCGGCTCACCACGCCACAAGGCCAGCGCGGCGCGCAGCGTCTCAGCCGCCCGCTTCGGGTCTGCGGGCAGCGCGTCGCGACCCTCGCGGGCCAGCCGCTCGAACCGCACGGCGTCGATCGCCTCGGGCTCGACGGTCAGGGCATAGCCCTGGCCGCGGGTGCGGAGCACGCCGTCCCGGGCGCGCGGGGTGCGATCGGGCTCCAGCGCCCGGCGCAGGTGGGAAACGTAGGTCTGCAATGTGTTCGCGGCGGTAGCCGGTGGTTCCGCACCCCAGAGCACCTCGATCAGCCGGTCGGCCGAGACCACCTCGTTGGCATGCACGACGAGCATCGCCAGCAGCAGCCGCTCCTTGGCACTGGACACCTCGATGTGACGGTACGTGCCCAGGACTTCCAGCGGACCAAGAATCGCGAACTCCACAGTGCCTCCAGACCCCGCTCCAGTGGCGCTTCAGTTGTTCTTCAGCCATCACACCGATGCTGCTCACCCCAAGGTTTACCCGAGAGCGGAGCAGCAATGGCCGAGATCATAGCCGCCCTCGACCAACTTGATCACCACCCGAAGGGGTCACAGCTTGTAACCAGAAATCCTTGTCCAGGGCAATGATTTCGATGAGCCTCTGCGATTCGCCGCCATCGGGGGAGCCGACCGACCGGGCAACCACAGTAGCTGCTGCGCTGGCGCAACTCGGCGTACGTCCCGAGGAGGGGGTGCTGATCATGCTGCCGGACGGTCCCGGCTTCATCGACGCCTTCGTCGGCACGATGCGGCAAGGTGCAGTGCCATTGCCCGTGAATCCGCGACTGGCCGCGGCCGACGTCGCGGCGATCGCCGCCGAGACCGGAGCCCGGCTGGTGCTGGCCCCGGCGGAGCGGATCCATGGGCTCGCCGACCTGGGAACCGAACCACCGGTACCGGTGGATGGGCCCCAGGGGCTCTGGGCAGCCGTGCTGCGGCGGCGCTGAGCCCGCGACAGGTACCCGCTGACAAGGGGGCGGCGGGTACCTGTCGCGTCCTGCCAAGACAGGTACCCGCCGTGCTGCGCCGAGCGTCCGTGACCGGTCATAAACTGACGGCCCATGCGCTGTGCCGATGGTTCGGTCCTGCGAGCAGATCCCAGCAGCACCGGAAGAGGGTGAGTGAGATGATCACCGCACTTGCCGCTGTCCTGCTCGGAGTGGGTCTGGTCACCGGGGTCGCGGACGGCGCGCAGGCGGCGGCGCAGCTGCACCCGCCGGCCAAGACACCGGTGGCGCAGGGTTACGGCGGCGCGGTGGTCTCGGACACCGCGGAGTCCACGCAGGCCGGCCTGGACGTGCTGCGCAGGGGCGGGACCGCCGCCGACGCCGCGGTCGCGGTTGCCGCGATGCTCGGCGTAACCGACCCCTACGTCGCGGGCATCGGTGGCGGCGGCTACTTCGTCTACTACGACGCGCGCACCCGCACGGTGTCCACGATCGACGGGCGGGAGACCGCGCCGGCCGCCGCCGGGCCGTCGATGTTCATCGACCCGGCCACCGGGCAGCCCCTGCCGCTGCCGGCCGCCGTCACCAGCGGGCTGTCCGTCGGCGTGCCTGGCATGCTGGCCACCTGGGAGCGTGCGCTGCAGCGGTGGGGCCGCTTCGGGCTCGCTGAGAACCTGCGGCCGGCCGAGCAGGTCGCCGAGCGCGGTTTCGTCGTCGACGCGGCGTTCCAGGAGCAGACCCGGCAGAACGCCACGCGCTTCGCCCAGTTCAGCTCGACGGCAGCGCTGTTCCTGCCCGGCGGCGTGCCGCCCGCGGTGGGCTCGATATTGCGCAATCCCGACCTCGCGAAGACCTACCGGGAGATCGGCAGGCGCGGGACCGGTGCGCTCTACGGCGGCCCGATCGGCGCCGACCTGGTCACCGCTGTGCAGCACCCACCGCTGGCAGCCGGTGCCACGCTGGTAGCCAGGCCAGGCTCGATGAGCCTGGCGGATCTGCGTGCCTACCGCGCGCTGGACTCCGACCCGACGCACGTGAACTACCGCGGCCTCGACGTGTACGGCATGGCGGCATCCTCCAGTGGCGGTATCACCACCGGCGAGGCGCTGAACATTCTCGGCAACGTCGATCTGTCCGCGATGAGCCCGGTGCAGGCGCAGCACCACTACCTGGAGGCCACCCGGCTCGCGTTCGCCGATCGCAACCGGTACCTCGGCGACCCCCGCTATGTGGAGGTGCCCCAGCAGCAACTGCTCTCGACGCCGTTCGGCCGCCAGCGCGCCTGCCTCATCGACCCGGCGAAGGCCGCCACCAGCCCGGTCGCGCCGGGCGACCCGTTCACCGGATCGCGCGGCTGCGCGCCGCCGTCCGCCCCGGCCGTCACGGTGCCCGACCGGGGCCACCACACCAACCACTTCGTGGTCGCCGACGGTGCGGGCAACGTCGTGTCGTACACCAACACCATCGAGCAGCTGGGTGGCAGCGGGATCGTGGTTCCCGGCCGAGGGTTCCTGCTCAACAACGAGCTGACCGACTTCACCTTCGCGCCGACGCAGGGCAGCGCGCCCGATCCCAACCTGTCGGCCGCCGGCAAGCGGCCGCGTTCGAGCATGTCGCCGACCATCGTGCTGCGCGACGGCAAGCCGGTGCTCGCGGTCGGGTCGCCGGGTGGCGCCACGATCATCACCACGGTGCTGCAGATCCTGGTGAACCGGATCGACTTCGGCATGAGCCTGCCGGACGCGATCGCCGCGCCCCGCGCCTCGCAGCGCAATGCCGCGACCACCCAGGCCGAGCCGGCGTTCATCGCGGCATCCGCCACGCCTGGCCTGCACGCGCTCGGGCACCGCTTCGCGGTCAGCGACACCTCGCCGCTGGATCCCACCATCAAGATCAGCCCGGACATCGGCGTGGCGTCGGGGCTGGAGTTCCTTCCCGGCGGGGCGGTACTCGCCGCCGGAGAGCCGGCCCGGCGCGGGGGCAGCGCGGCCGGCGTCGTCTGCCCCACCCGCTGACTCCCTGCCGTGCTCACCAAAGTTGCTTCCCACATACCACTGACGAGTCACTGCCCGTTAACCTGGACAAAGGGAACCGTCCACCACACTTACCTACCGTCCACTCGAGCGGCCGTCCCGAGCCGTGTGCGTGCACCCACACCACCACCCGGAGGACACGCGTGAAGCTCCAGCGGTATAGCGCGGTGCTCGCCCTCGCGGCGACCAGCACGCTTCTGGTATCGGCCTGCGGCGCCGCGAACGAGCCGTCGAACCCCGCCGGTGGGGACGGGAACCTGTCGGGCACGATCGCGGGCGCGGGCGCCAGCTCACAGGGCGCGGCGATGCAGGCCTGGATAGCCGGCTTCACCGGGGTGGCCCCCAACGTGACTGTGACGTACGACCCGGTCGGGTCCGGCGGCGGTCGTGAGCAGTTCATCGCGGGCGGCACCGCGTTCGCCGGCACCGATGCTTACCTCAAGGACGATGAGCTCGCGAAGGCGATGCAGCGCTGCGGCGGCGACGTCGTGGAGGTTCCGCTCTACATCTCGCCGATCGCGATCGTCTACAAGCTCGACGGCGTCAACGACCTGAAGCTGCGTCCGGCCACCATCGCCGGGATCTTCGCCCAGAAGATCACCAACTGGAACGACCAGGCCATTAAAACGGACAATCCCGGGGTCACGCTGCCTGATCTGCGGATCACCGCCGTCAACCGATCGGATAAGTCCGGCACCACCGAGAACTTCGCCGAGTACCTCAAGGAGGTCGCTCCAGGGGTCTGGACCTACAAGGTGAGCGGCGACTGGCCGGTGCCGGGTGGGGCGGCCGCGCAGGGCACCTCGGGCGTGGTCGGTGCGGTCGGGGCCGGCAACGGCACGATCGGCTATGCCGACGCGAGCCAGGTCGGGGACCTGAAAGCGGTCGGCGTCGGGGTCGGGTCGGGCTTCGTGAAGCCCACCGCCGAGGCCGCCTCGGCCGTCCTGGAGGCCTCGACCCGGGTGGAGGGGCGCGGTGACCACAGCTTCGCCTACGACCTGGCTCGCGACACCACCCAGTCGGGCACCTACCCGATCGTGCTGGTGTCCTACAGCCTGGCCTGCGGTCGCTACTCCAACGCTGCCGATGGCACACTCGTGAAGGCGTTCTTCACTTACGTCGCAGGCAAGCAAGGCCAGGAGGCCGCCGCCAAGAACGCCGGATCCGCACCGATCTCGGATGCGCTGCGCGCGAAGCTGAAGCCGACGATCGACGCCATCGGGACCGCGGGACGCTGAGCGGCGACGTCTGACCAGTCAGGAGCCCGGTGACGTGAGCACCCGCACCGCTGCACACCACGCCCTGGCCCGCAAGCCGGTCCAGCGGCCCGGGGACCGTATCTTCGCCGGCGCCGCGACCGGGGCCGGGATCCTGATCCTCATCGTGCTCGCCGGGGTGGCCTCCTTCTTGCTGGTCCAGGCTTGGCCGGCGATCACCGCACCCGCCGAGGCCATTCCCGGCGGCGAGGGACTGGTCGCCTACATCTGGCCGCTGATCTTCGGCACCCTGCTCGCGGCCGTGATCGCGCTGCTGGTCGCCACCCCGCTTGCCGTCTGCATCGCCCTGTTCATCACCCACTACGCCCCGCGGCGGCTGGCCCAGAGCCTGGGCTACCTAGTCGACCTGCTCGCCGCTGTGCCGAGCATCATCTTCGGGCTCTGGGGCGCCACAGTGCTCGCCCCGGCCACCGTGCCTTCGACCCGGTGGCTGGCCGACAACCTCGGATTCATCCCGTTCTTCGCCGGGCCGGCCTCGAACATCGGCCGCACCATGCTGGTCGCCGCGCTCGTGCTGGCGGTGATGATCCTGCCGATCATCACCGCGGTCAGCCGGGAGGTCTTCCTGCAGACCCCCAGGCTGCACGAGGAGGCGTCGCTGGCGCTGGGCGCGACCCGCTGGGAGATGATCCGGATGGCGGTGCTGCCCTTCGGCCGGTCCGGCATCATCAGCGGGGCCATGCTCGGCCTGGGCCGGGCGCTGGGCGAGACGATGGCGGTAGCGCTCGTGCTGTCGGTGTCCGGTGGCGTCACCGTCAACCTGATCAGCGACGGCAACCCGTCGACGATTGCAGCGAACATCGCGCTGGACTTCCCGGAGTCCACCGGGCTCGATGTCAACGCGCTGGTCGCCTCCGGGCTCGTGCTGTTCGCCGTCACGCTGGCCGTGAACATGCTCGCCCGAGCGATCATCAATCAGCGCCGCGAGTTCTCGGGGGCGAACTGATGCCCGTCACCACGCAGCCGCGCGACCCGGAGCGGGAGATCGACATCTCGCTCGAGGCCATGCCGATCGTGCGGGGTTCGCTGCCCCGGGGGGCGACGCCGGGCGTGCTGATCGCGGTGGTCGCCGTCGTGGGTGGGCTGCTCGCGCTGATCGGCTTCAACGTCGTGCTGTTCGTGCTGGCGACGGCAGCGCTGTTCGGCGTCACCATCTATCTCTGGTCACGCACAATCGAGGGTTCGCGAAAGGCCACCGACCGGCTCGTCACCATCGTGGTGTCCGCGGCGTTCCTGCTCGCACTGGTGCCGCTGGTCTCGGTGGTGCTCACCGTGCTGGTCAAAGGCCTGACCCGCTTCGACAGTGTCTTCTTCACCAGCTCGATGTCCGGTGTCATCGGCGTGGGCGGCGGCGCCTACCACGCCATTCTCGGCACTCTGATCATCACCGGGCTGGCAGCGGCCATGTCCATCCCGGTCGGCCTGCTCGCCGCCATCTACCTGGTGGAGTACGGCACGGGCCGGTTGGCCCGAGCGATCACGTTCTTTGTCGACGTGATGACCGGCATCCCGTCCATCGTGGCCGGCTTGTTCTCCTACGCACTGTTCGTGCTGTTCTTCGGCCCCGGCGTCCGGCTGGGCATCGCGGGCGCGGTCGCGCTGACCGTGCTCATGATCCCGGTCGTGGTCCGCGCCACCGAGGAGATGCTCAAGCTCGTGCCGAACGAGCTGCGCGAGGCCTCGTACGCCTTGGGCGTGCCCAAGTGGCGGACCATCGTGAAGATCGTGCTGCCGACCACGATCGCCGGCATCGGCACCGGCGTCACGCTGGCCATCGCCCGGGTGATCGGCGAGACCGCGCCGCTGCTGATCACGGTAGGACTCACGACCGCGGTCAACCTCAATCCGTTCGAAGGCCGGATGGCGACGCTCCCGGTGTTCTCGTACTACTCCTACGCCACACCCGGAATCCCCCGGGACGCGTTCACCGATCGGGCCTGGGCGGCGGCCCTGGTCCTGATCGTCATCGTGATGGCCTTGAACCTCGTCGCCCGTCTCATCTCCCGCCTGTTCGCTCCGAAGACCGGTTAGGACCTGCCGTGGCCAAGGGCATCGACGTGTCGAACCTCGACATCTACTACGGGAACTTCCTGGCCGTGCAGGACGTCACGATGACCATCAAGCCGCGGACCGTCACGGCGCTGATCGGGCCGTCCGGCTGCGGCAAGTCAACGTTCCTGCGCTCGCTCAACCGCATGCACGAGGTCATCCCGGGCGCGCGGGTCGAGGGCACCGTCGACCTGGACGGCCAGAACCTGTACGGCGCGGGCGTCGACCCGGTCAGTGTGCGCCGCCAGATCGGGATGGTCTTCCAGCGGCCGAACCCCTTCCCGACAATGTCGATCTATGAGAACGTCGCGGCCGGGATGCGGCTGAACAACAAGCGGATGAAGAAGTCGGACCTGGATGACCTGGTGGAGCGGTCGCTGCGCGGGTCCAACCTCTGGCAGGAGGTCAAGGACCGGCTGAACAAGCCCGGTTCCGGCCTCTCCGGTGGTCAGCAGCAGCGGCTGTGCATCGCCCGCGCCATCGCCATCAAGCCCGACGTGCTGCTGATGGACGAGCCGTGCTCGGCGCTGGACCCGATCTCGACGCTGGCCATTGAGGATCTGATCAACGAGCTGAAGCAGGACTACACGATCGTCATCGTCACGCACAACATGCAGCAGGCGTCCAGGGTCAGCGACATCACCGGATTCTTCAACATCGAGGGCACCGGCAAGCCCGGCAGGCTGATCGAGATCGACGCCACCACGACGATCTTCTCCAAGCCGGCGCAGAAGGCCACCGAGGACTACGTCGCCGGCCGCTTCGGCTGACGTGCGCTGCTGCACCCGTGAGTGGGAAACAGTGTTATAACACTGTTTCCCACTCACGGGTGCAGCTCAGACTTTGTCGAGGAACTGGGCGCGTTCCTCGTTGAGCAGGTCAGTGGTGAGGCGGGCCAGCAGCGGGTGGCTGGCGAGGTCGGGATCGGCTTCGACCAGCTGCTGAGCGGCCTCCCGCGCCTGCCCGATCAGGTCCTCGTCGCGCAGCAGCGACAGCAGCTTGAGCCCGGACCGGCGGCCAGACTGCACCGCGCCGAGCACGTCGCCCTCCCGGCGCAGCTCCAGATCCAGCCGGGCCAGCTCGAATCCGTCGGCAGTCCGAGCCACGGCGGCCAGCCGCTCCCGGCCGGCGGTGCCCTCCGGTGCGTCGGTCACCAGCAGGCACAGCCCGGGATGCGACCCCCGGCCCACCCGGCCGCGCAGCTGGTGCAGCTGGCTGATCCCGAACCGCTGGGCATCCATGATCACCATGACGGTGGCGTTGGGCACATCCACCCCGACCTCGACGACGGTGGTGGCCACCAGCACGTCGATCCCGCCGGCGGTGAACGAGCGCATCACGGCGTCCTTCTCCTCCCCCGGGAGCCGGCCGTGCAAAATGCCCAGCCGTAGCCCGGCCAGCGGGCCCTCGGCGAGCTGCGGGGCCAGGTCGAGCACCGCAAGCGGCGGGCGGGCCCCGTCCTCCCCGGTGGAGGTGTCCTCGCCGGCCGCGGCCTCGCCACCGATCCGGGGGCATACCACGAAGACTTGCCTGCCCGCGGCGACCTCCTCGATGATCCGCTGCCAGACCCGGTCCAGCCAGCCGGGCTTCTCCCCGACTGGCACCACCGTGGTGGAGATCGGTGACCGGCCAACCGGCAACTCCCGCAGCGCGGAGACCTCCAGGTCACCGTAGACGGTCATCGCGACCGTGCGCGGGATCGGCGTCGCGGTCATCACCAGCACGTGCGGGCTGGTGCCGTCGGCTGCCCGGCCCCGCAGCGCGTCACGTTGCTCGACACCGAAGCGGTGCTGCTCGTCGACGACCACCAGGCCCAGATCGGCGAAGGACACCCGGTCCTGGATCAGGGCGTGCGTGCCGACCACGATCCCCGCCGCACCGCCGGCCGCGTCCAGCAAAGCCTGCTTGCGGGCCCGGGCCGGCAGCGACCCGGTGAGCAGCGCGATCCGGGTGGCCGCCGCGGCGGACCCCAGCTCACCGGCCCGCCCGAGATCGCCGAGCAGGTCCCGCAGGGACCGGGCGTGCTGCGCGGCGAGCACCTCGGTGGGCGCCAGCAGCACCGCTTGCCGCCCGGCGTCGACGACCTGCAGCATCGCGCGCAGCGCCACCACGGTCTTGCCGGATCCGACCTCGCCCTGCAGCAGCCGGTTCATCGGCTGCTCGCCGGCCAGCTCGGCGGCCAGCAGCTTGCCCACCTGTCGCTGCCCGGCGGTCAAGGTGAAGGGCAGCGTGGCGTCGAACGCGGCGGCCAGCTCACCGTCGCGGCGTGGGCAGGACGGCGCGGGGCGCAGCGCCGCCTCCTGACGTCGCTGCGCGAGGGTGAGCTGCACCGCCATCGCCTCGTCCCACTTCAGCCGGCGGTGGGCGGCGGCGATCTCGGACCGGTCGTCGGAGCGGTGCACGGCCCGCAACGCCGCACCCAGCCCCAGCAGCCGGTGCCGCGCGCGCAGGGCCGGCGGAAGCGGATCGGCTGGGTCATCCAGGACGTCGAAGACCTGGCGCACGCAGAGCTGGATCGTCCAGGAAGGCAGGTCCTTGGTGGCGGGATAGACCGGGATCAGCGGCCGGGAGAACTCCGCGAGCTCGTCGGCGTCGCCGTCGAGCAGCTGGTATCTCGGGTGGGTGAGCTGCAGGGTGTGTTTCTTGCCGTACGCCGTCACCCGGCCCGCGAACAACGCCTTCCGGCCGCGGGTGAGCGTCTGGTCCAGGCGCCACTGGTTGAAGAAGGTGAGGTTCAGGGTGCGGCTGCCGTCCCAGATCACCACGCTCTGGATCGTCCCCTTCTTCGTCTGCATCTGCCGTGAGCTGCAACTACGGACCTCGGCGACGACTGTGACGTCGTCGCCCGCCGTCAGACCCGTGATCGGGGCGAGCTGGCCCTGGTCGGCGTAGCGGCGCGGGTAGTGCCGCAGCAGGTCACCGACGGTGTGCACATCCAGCTGCTCGGCCAGCAGCGTCGCCGACTTCCCGCCGATCACCCGGTCCAGCGCATCGCCCATCTCGGCCACGGCTCATTCAACCCCGACCAGCAGCACGTGGCCCGGCACGCCACCGGCGTACACGACCACTTCGACCTCCGGGTGCGCCCTGCGCAGCTGCTCGGTCAGCACCTCGCCGAAGCCTTCCGGGGCGTCCTGGCCGAGCAGCACGGTCACCAGCTCCCCGCCCGCCGACAGCATCCGCGCGATCAGCCCGCGGGCTGCGGCCAGCGGGTCAGCCTCGATCAGCACGACCTCGTCGCCGACCGTGCCCAGCACATCTCCCGGCCGGCAACGCCCAGCCCAGGTCAGCTCCACTGCGCTGGCCACGGTCAGCTCCCCGCGGCGGCTCGCGGCCGCAGCCTCGGTCATGGCCACCAGGTCATCAGCCACCCGCCGGGCGGCGTCGTGCACCGCGATCGCGGCCAGCGCCTGCACCGGGGACGTGCTCAGGATGACTACCACCTCCTGGCCGGTGTCCCGGACCTGATCGGCGGCGATCCCGGCCACCCTGGTCGCGGCAGCCGTCCCCGCCAGCACCGTGACGTGCCGGGCACGGCTACCGGCGAGGACCGCGAGCAGTTCGGTCACGCTGCTGGCGGCGGGGGCGGTGATCGCGCCCGCCGCGCGGAACAGCCCGGCCACTCCGGACCCGGCGACCATGGCAAGCACCGCATGGCCGGTGACGAACCGGTCCGCGCTGCCAGCCTGGTCGGCACGGGTTTCGTCGGCAAAGCGCAGCACGGTGATGCGGTGCGGTCGTCCGGCCCGCACCCCGGCCTCGATCGCGGCACCGACATCGCAGCAGTGCACGTGCACATTCCACAGCGCTGCGGCCCCGCCGCCCGAGTCCCCTGCCGAGCCGGCGACTGCCACACAGTCGCCCAGCCCGGCGAGCTCGGCGCGTAACGTGCCGACGTGGGTCTCATCGCTACCGTCAAGCAGGTACATCACCTCGTACTCGTACTCCGTGGACCCGCTTTCCCGGGCCGCATGCAGCGACCGCGCCGGGCGCGCTGGAACCCGGGCGGTGACTGCCGGCCGCACGCCGGGTCCTTCGGTGACCACCGCCAGCAGTGCCTCCAGCAGCACGACCAGCCCGCGACCGCCCGCGTCCACCACCCCGGCCGTGGCCAGCACGTCAAGCTGATCAGGAGTGCCTGCCAGCGCGGTCGCGGCGGCGGTGGTAGCCGCCGACGCCACGTCGCCGAGGTCATCGGACCCGACGTCCGCGGCTGCCTGCGCCGCGGCGTGCAGCACGGTCAGCACAGTCCCGGACACCGGGTCAGACACCGCGGCCGTGGCTAGCTCATCGGCCCGGCGCAGCCCCTCCCGCAGCGCTGCACCATCCAAGGCCGCGCGGACCGGGGCCTCCGCCAGCCCGCGCAGCACCTGAGACAGGATCACCCCGGAGTTGCCCCGGGCCCCCATCAGCGCGCCGCGGGCCAGCACCGCGACCGTGCCGCCCGGCGGGGCATTCCGGTCGTCACCGTTGTCCCGGAGTACCGCGTCCAGCCCGGCCCGCATGGTGGCCAGCAGGTTGGAGCCGGTGTCGGAGTCAGCGACCGGGAACACGTTGAGCGCGTTGATCTCGTCGCGGTGCGCCGCGAGCTCATCGCAGCAGGTGGCGGCCCAGCGACGGACCGCCGCACCGTCCAGGGACTGCAACACCACGGCTCCTCCTTACTGCCTTGGTGCGGGCTGCGTCGAAGATTACCCATCTCCTGCGACGTCCCCGGTGTGCAGCACCGCGCACCACCCGGCTAACCTTGCCCCGTAACGGGACGACGAACCCAGGGAGTGTCTGACGTGGCTGCCGTGTGCGATGTCTGCGGCAAAGGACCGGGCTTCGGCATGTCGGTCTCGCACTCACACCGGCGGACCCACCGCCGGTGGAACCCGAACATCCAGACCGTCCGGGCCAAGATCGGCGCCAGCGCACGCCGCCGCCTCAACGTCTGCACCTCCTGCCTCAAAGCAGGCAAAGTCACCCGCGGCTGACCCTGTTTACCGCAGTCTGGATGCAGAACGCGGTTATTCCGGCGCTGATTGCAGCAGTTTGCATCCAGAACGCGGTCAGGGGAGGGTCCAGTTCACTGGGTCGGCTCCTAGTTCTGTTAGCAGGGTGTTGGAGCGGGTGAAGGGGCGGGAACCGAAGAACCCGCGGTCGGCTGACATCGGCGACGGGTGCGCGGACTCGATGCACGGGACGTCGGAGAGCATCGGGCGCAGGGTACGGGCGTCCCGGCCCCACAGGATGGCCACCAGCGGCTGCGCTGGACGTGCCACCAGCGCGCGGATGGCCTGCTCGGTGACCTCCTCCCAGCCCTTGCCGCGGTGCGAGCTTGGTCGGCCGGGCTCGACCGTGAGCACCCTGTTGAGCAGCAGCACACCCCGCTGTGCCCACGGGCTTAGGTCCCCGTTGGACGGGGTGGGCAGGCCGAGGTCGTCGCTGTACTCCCGGAAGATATTGTCCAGGCTCCGCGGCAGCGGGCGGACATCCCGCTCGACCGAAAACGACAGCCCCATCGCGTGGCCCGGGGTCGGGTAGGGATCCTGGCCGACGATGAGCACCCGCACCTGATCGAAGGGCTGAGTGAAGGCCCGCAAGATGTTAGCCCCCGACGGCAGGTAGCGCCGCCCGGCGGCGATCTCGGCCCGGAGGAACCCTCCGGCGGCGGCGATCTGCTCGCCCACCGGGGCCAGCGCACCGGCCCAGCCGGTTTCCATGATCTCGTCCACAGCTGCAGGCACAGTTCGCGACCCTACCGAGCGGTCAGGGGGCGGGCTGCGCCGCCACTGGGAGAAGCTTGCCGAAGCAGCGGCTCCGCGGGCTGCACCGGTGCATCCCGAATCGGGGGATCTCGGTGTAGCCCGATGAGGAATAGAGCCCGATCGCCTCGGGCTGGCAGGTCCCGGTCTCGAGCACCAGCCGCCGCCGACCCGCCTGGACCGCCCGGCGCTCCAGGTCCGCAAGCAGGATCCGGGACAGCCCCCGGCCGCGCGCCGCCGGGACCACGTACATCCGTTTGAGCTCGGCGTCCCCTTCGGTGAACTCCGGCCCGGGCTCCTGCGCACGCCAGCCGCCGCAGGCCATCGCCACCCCGTCGAGGTAGCCCACCACGAAGGTCCCGCGCGGCGCCACGAACTCGCCGATGTCGACCGGCGTGGCGTCCTCACCGCCGTAGCGGCGGACGTATTCCTGCTGCAGTTCGGTGATCAGCCGACGCGCGTCGGGATGGTCGAGGGTCAGCGTCCGTAGCTCCACGCCGAGGCAGCCTACGGCCGCTGGTGAGCGGTATCGAGGGCGATAACACCGTGACGACATCACGAGGTGAAGTGTGCCCAGCCCGCCGGTCCCTCGTAGGGCTCGCCGTCGACGGTCACGCCGCGGCCCTTCCGGACCGTGCCGAGCGCCGTCCAGCCGGGGGGCAGCGCGACTCCGGCGGGGAAGCTCGCCAGCAGCGCATGATCCTCCCCTCCGGTGAGCGCCCAGTGCCGTGCGTCGGCACCCAGCGCTGCGGCCACGTCGATCAGCCGGGAAGACACCGGCACGGCCGACGAGTCGATGTCGATGTTGACAGCGGAGGAATCAGCGAGATGCCCAGCGTCGGCGAGCAAGCCGTCCGAGATATCGATCATCGCCGTGGCGCCCGCCGCGGCGGCCTGCGGGCCCGCACCGTAGGGGGGCTCCGGGACTCGGTGGGCACCCACCACCGCCAGGGGGGATCGGAACCCCCGGCGAAGCACGGCGAGGCCCGCCGCGGACCAGCCCACCCTTCCGCACAGCCCGAGCACGTCCCCCGCCTGGGCACCAGCCCTGGTCACCGGTGCCCGGCCCTGCAGGTCACCCAGCGCGGTCACCGACACGACGAGCTCGGCGGCGCTGACCACGTCGCCGCCGACGATGCCGACGATGCCGACGCCGACCTGCCCGGCCTCCTCCCACATCCCGTCAGCAAGACCATCCACAGTGGACACCGGGGTGTGCCCGGGAACGGCCAGGCCGACGACCAGCGCGGTGGGCACCGCGCCCATCGCCGCCACATCTGCCAGGCTGGCGGCCACCGCCTTGCGCCCGACCTGGTGCGGCGTGGACCAGTCCAGCCTGAAGTGCACCCCCTCGACGAGCACGTCGGTGCTCACCACCACCCGACCGTCCGCAGCAGCCACCACCGCGGCATCGTCTCCTGGGCCGAGCAGCGTGGCCGACGGCAGATCCCGCCCCGTGGTGATCCTGGCAATCAGCCCGAACTCGCCCAGATCGGCCACCGTGACCGCTTCGGGCGGCGGGTCCGGTGTGGCACCATTGGCAGGACACACGGCCACACCCCCGATCCACGGTAGGTTCGTTCCTACCCTGATCGAGTCGCCGACACGAAGGGGCCACGCCGTGGTTCAGGCATACATCCTCATCCAAACCGAAGTCGGCAAGGCGGCTGCCGTGGCTGCGGCAGTGGCGCGCCTGCCCGGCGTCGCGAGCGCGGAGGACGTCACCGGCCCCTACGACGTGATCGTGCGGGCGGAGGCCGTCGACGTGGACCAGCTGGGCCAGCTCGTGGTGGCCAGGGTGCAGAACGTGGACGGCATCACCCGCACGCTGACCTGCCCCGTCGTGCACCTGTCCTGAACAATGGCCGGGGTCGGGCAGCGGGGCGGCACCCCGCGCTGGCTGCTCGGGATCGCGTTGGCCCTGCCGGTGGCACTCGTGGTGGGGGTGCTCGTCGCCGCCGCGCTGGTGCGGGGCCATTCCCAGGGTCCAGTGGGGCTAGCTGCCGGGCCGGCTCCCGCGGCCGGCTCAGCGGGCTGCGCGCGGCTGCTAGCCGCCCTGCCCGAGAAGCTGGACGGGGGCGAGCACGGCGCGCTGGGACGTCGGCAGC
>JBOHFT010000012.1:0-52066 GCA_050699815.1 Pseudonocardiaceae bacterium
ATCCCGGAGACAGCCCGGTCTCCTCGGAGCCGGGTGAGGAAGACGAGGCGGACGTGCTGCGGCGCCAGTTCCAGCACCTGGTCACGGTGGCCGGCGTGGCCCTGCTCCGCCCTGCCCTCCCCGGGCCGGGCAAGCCGGGCCCCGCCGTGCCGCCGGGCCAGCCGCTGGCCGTGCCCGCGCGGATCGGGCGAGCGGACATCGAGGCGATCCGGGACCTGACCACCGCTGTCGCCGATGTCGCCCGGACCGTCGGCGGCCAGGCCGGGCCCGCCTGCTCGCTGGCGGACTGGGCCGATCGCTGCCTGACCGCGGAGGCATCCGGCGCCACCCGCCAGGCCCTGCTGGCTGCACTCGCTGATCTGCACGTCATCGCCGCGTGGTGCTGCCACGACAGTTACGCGCCGGTATTGGCGCACCAGCACTTCACCCGGGCCGTGGAGCTGGCGATCGAGGCCGGGGACAGCTACCGGGCCTCGTATGCGCTGCGCTATGCAGCGGCGATGCTGATTGGTCGGGATCAGCCCAACAATGCCCTGAAGCTGACCCAGCTGGCCGAGCTGCACCTGGCCGGCGTACCGGGTGATGATCCGCGCGTCGCGCCGCATCGCTCCGGACTGGTGGTGGTGTCCGCACGCGCTCAGGCACAGCTGGCGGATCCGGGCTCGGCGGCGGCGGCCCGCCGGGTGCGGTCGGAGCTGGCTCGTAGCCGGGATGGCTGGGATCCGCCCTCCCCCTACAGTCGCGCAAAAATGGATTTGGGTACATCCTTCGTTCATCTGCACCTGGGCGCACTTGACATCGCCGAGCCGATGGCCGCGGTCTCCGTGCGGACCTTCGCCCAAGGCCATCACGGGCGTGAGGGTTTGGTGGCGGGTATCACGTTGGCCCGGGTGCATCTGCTCGCCGGGGAGCCTGACGCGGCCCGCCTGGCCGCGCAGGCGATCGAGGCGGTGCTCCCGCTGCGCTCCGGTGTCGCCCGCACCGCATTAGCCCCCCTGGCCCGGGACCTGCAGACCAGATCGAGACCAGACTTCGCCGAGCTGGCCCGCCAGGCCCAGAAGATAGCAACGACACGAATGTGACACCGAGACGCTGTCGTGGTGGGGTCGTCGTGTGATGGCCCTGGCCCACCCCCGTGTCCCCCGCTATGGCTCGTCCACCCGCCCTGGTGCTCACGGCCGTGGGCGTCACCGAGGCGCGGGCAGTGGCTCCGGCTCACCGGAGATAAGCGAACGCTAGCCTCGTGCCGTGGGCACTACGACCAGGGTCTATGCCGCCCGGGTCGCGGGCCTGCCGGTGTTCGGGCCCGACGGCGAGCAGATCGGCAAGGTCCGCGACCTGGTCACCACGCTGCGCATCGGGCCGCGGCCGCCTCGGGTGCTGGGGCTGGTGGTCGAGCTTTCGATCCGGCAGCGGATCTTCGTACCGATGCTGCGGGTCACCTCGATCGAGCCGGGAGCAGTCCTGCTGGCCACCGGCACGGTGAGCCTGCGCAGGTTCTCGCTGCGCCCCAACGAGACGCTGGTGATCGGGGAGATCCTGGACGCCCGGGTGCACGTGGCCGCCACCGGGGCGGTTGCGGTCGTGGTGGACGCCGGGATGGAGCCCAACCGCACCCGGGACTGGGTGATCACGACACTGGCGGTGCGGGCGCGCACCGGCCGGCTCGGGCGGCGCGGCCCGATCGAAGTGTTCGCGTGGGACGAGATCGCCGGGCTGACGCTGGCTGAGGTGTCCTCCCGCGGGCAGGGCGCGGAACAACTACTCACGCTGTTCGAGAGGATGCGCGCGGTGGAGGTCGCCAACGCGTTGCGTGAGCTGCCCGCCAAGCGCCGGAACGAGGTAGTCGACGCGCTGGACAACGAGCGGCTCGCCGACGTGCTGCAGGAGCTGTCCGAGGACGAGCAGGCCGGGGTGCTCTCCCAGCTGGGCGACGAGCGGGCCGCCGACGTGCTGGAGGCGATGAATCCCGACGACGCCGCCGACCTGCTCGGCGAGCTCGCCCAGACCGAGCGGGAACGGTACCTGCGGCTGATGGCACCCGAGGAGTCCGGGCCGGTGCGCCGGCTGCTGGCCTACTCCTCGGACACCGCCGGTGGCCTGATGACCCCGGAGCCGGTGGTGCTCACCCCGGACGCCACCGTCGCCGAGGCGCTGGCCCGGGCCCGCAACCCGGAGCTGACCCCCGCGCTGGCGAGCATGGTGTTCGTCTGCCGTCCCCCGTCAGCCACCCCGACCGGGCGTTACCTGGGCTGCGCTCACCTGCAGCGGCTGCTGCGCGAGCCACCGTCGGACCTGGTGGCCGGCGTGCTGGACACCGAGCTGGCCGGGCTCGGGCCGGAAGCATCACTCGCCGAGGTCACTCGCTACTTCGCCGCCTACGACCTGGTCTGCGCCCCGGTGGTGGACCCCGAAGGCCACCTGCTCGGCGCGGTCAGCGTGGACGATCTGCTGGACGCCGCGCTGCCCGACGACTGGCGGCAGCGGGAGGCCTGGCCCACTCCCGACTGGACTGGCGAGGTGACCCATGGCTGAGCCACGTTGGCAGTATGCCCGGCTGGACCTCCCGCGCGGGCCACGGCGGCTGGCGCCCCGGATGGACCCGGACGCCTTCGCCCGCTTCTCCGAGCGGATCGCCCGTTTCCTGGGCACCGGGCGGTTCCTCGCGGTGCAAACGGTCTTGGTCGCGGTGTGGATCACGCTGAACCTGGCGGCGGTGTCGCTGCGGTGGGACCCTTACCCGTTCATCCTGCTCAACCTGGCGTTCTCCACCCAGGCCGCCTACGCGGCACCGCTGATCCTGCTGGCGCAGAACCGCCAGGACGACCGCGACCGGGTCGCGCTGCAGGAGGACCGGGCCCGGGCCGATCGCACCAAGGCCGACACCGAGTACCTGGCTCGGGAGATCGCGTCGCTGCGGTTGGCCGTCGGCGAGGTGGTCACCCGGGACTTCCTGCGCTCGGAGCTCCTGCGGCTGACTGAGCTCAGAGAACCGGGGCCGCCGGAATCGGCAGCATCACAACGGCCAGAACCGGAACGGCCCGGGTGCCGACGGGGCGGCAGGGCCTGACCTGGGCAGCTGGCCGGATGAGCGCCGAGTCTGTACCGCCTAGCATGGGAGAAGCCCACCCTCAAACCGGAAAGTCGGTGCCATCCGTGGCCTCCACCCAGACCGTCCCGTCGGTCGACGCGGTCCGAACCGCGCTGAACGGGGTGCACGACCCCGAGATCAACCGGCCGATCACCGAGCTGGGCATGGTCAAGGACGTGACCGTGGCCGGCGACGCAACGGTGCGGGTGGCGGTGTGGCTCACCATCGCCGGCTGCCCGATGCGCGACACCATCACGTCCCGGGTCACCAAGGCGGTGTTCGCCGTGCCAGGCGTGCGCGACGTGCAGGTGGAGCTCGACGTGATGAGCGACGCCCAGCGCACCGCGTTGCGCCGCCAGCTGCGCGGCACCGCCGAGGAGCCACGGATCCCGTTCGCCGAGCCTGGATCGCTGACCCGGGTGTACTGCGTCGCCTCCGGCAAAGGCGGGGTCGGCAAGTCCTCGGTGACGGTGAACCTGGCGGCCGCGATGGCCGATCGGGGCCTGTCGGTGGGAGTGGTCGACGCCGACATCTACGGGCATTCGGTGCCGGGCATGCTCGGCACCACCGCCCGGCCCACCCAGGTCGAAAAAATGATCATGCCGCCAACCGCGCACGGTGTGAAGGTCATCTCGATCGGCATGTTCACCAAGGACAACACCCCGGTGGTGTGGCGGGGGCCGATGCTGCACCGCGCGCTGCAGCAGTTCCTCGCCGACGTGTTCTGGGGCGACCTTGACGTGCTGCTGCTCGACCTGCCGCCGGGCACCGGCGACATCGCCATCTCGGTAGCGCAGCTCATCCCCAACGCCGAGATTCTCGTCGTCACGACCCCGCAGCAGGCGGCCGCGGAGGTGGCGCAGCGGGCCGGGGCGATCGCCCTGCAGACTCGCCAGCGGCTGTTCGGTGTGCTGGAGAACATGTCGTGGCTGGAGATGCCGGACGGCTCGCGCAACTACCTTTTCGGTTCCGGCGGGGGCCAGGTGGTCGCCGACTCGCTGACCCGCTCGCTGGGCAGCGAGGTTCCGCTGCTGGGTCAGGTGCCACTGGATGCCCGGCTGCGCGAGACCGGCGACACTGGCACTCCGCTGGTGCTGGCCGATCCCACCGCACCGGCCGCAGTCGTGCTGCGGGAGGTGGCGGACCGGCTCGCGACCCGCTCCCGGGGCCTGGCTGGACGGCTGCTGTCGGTCAGCCCCCACTCCCGGTAGGCCGCCGGTTGTCCGATAGCTCAGGTCGCGTCGGGATCGAACGGGGCCCGCTCACCGGGCTGCAGCGGCCGGTAAATCGGGATGCCCCGCCCCGTCGGGGCGGCGTAACCGTTGGGTTTGAGCACATCGTCGAACGAGGCCCCGGTCAAGCCGAAGGGCCCGCCGTCCAGATCGTCGAGCAGGTGGCGACTGAACGCGCTGCCCGAACCGAACCCACGCGGGGTGAACCCCCGCGGGCCGAAGCCACGCAGCCCGCGCAGCTCCTCCAGCGGCTGGCGGAGCTCGTCGAACTCCGGGCCCAGCTGGGAGCGCAGCTGCTCGCGGGCCCCGCTGGCGTACTCCCGGACCTGGCGCACGGTGCGGCCCAGCCACGCCGCGGCCGGCGGCAGGCGTTCCGGGCCCAGGATGAACAGCGCGGCGACGACGATTATCAGCATCTCCGGCCAGCCGATGTTGAACAACTGCGCCCACCTCCGTCGCCAGCTCCCCAGCAACCTCAGCCTAGCCAAGCAGGCGGCGGCCCGCCGGACGCCATGATGTCCAGCCACCTCGACACCGAACTCCACGCTGACTAGAATTCGGTCATGAGCACATTGCCGCTGGCGGAGGTCAAGGCGCGGCTGTCGGCCGTGCTCGATGAGATTACCCGGACGCACGAGCGGGTCGTCGTGACCCGTAATGGACGCCCAGAGGCGGTGATCTTGTCGATCGATGATCTCGCTGCGATCGAAGACACCCTCGATATCCTCGGTACCCCCGGCTTGCCCGGCAGGCTCGACGACGCCGCTGCCGAGATCGACGCGGGCGACTGGGTCGGCGCTGAGGAACTGGCGCGGCGGTACCTGCCTGATGACCGCAGGTGAGCGAGCCCGGCGACCTGTTCGAGCTGCGGATGGCCGCAAGCGCTGAGAAGGCTCTTGCCCGGTTGCCCGGGAAAGCAGCCGCCGCGATCGTGGAGTTCGCGCTCGGGCCGTTACGGCGGCATCCCCACCGGGCGGGAAAGCCCCTCCGGGGCGAGCAAACCGGCCGGTGGAGCGCACGTCGCGGTCCTTATTGGCTGATCTACGAGATCGATGACGAGAACCACATCGTCCGGGTGCTGCACGCGGACCACCGGTCCGACGTGTACCGACCACGATAGCTGGCGTTGCTCGCCGGAGTGCAAGCCACACCACAGGCAGCACAGTTAATGAAAAAAATCCAGTTAATGAAAGAAATCCAGTTAATGAAAGAAATCGCAGTGTTACACTACCCGGATGTGCGTCGCCCCAATTGGGCCCTGCTGTCCGAAGCCGCCCGAAGGCGCGGTATCAGCTTGGCGACCTGGGAACCCCATCGACTCGAAATTTATTGCGCCGACAATCGAGTCCACGCTTACCATGACGGCGAGCAGGTAAACCCCGGCGTTATTCTCCACCGGACCGTTTCCGCGTTCCAGGGCGTCGTAATACCGGCACTCACATGGTGGGCAGCAGAGGGAACCAAGATTTTGAACGAGCCCGAAGCTGCTTATCGTTCACGTGACAAGCTGCTGACGACGCTTTCACTGCGCCGCGCTCGCGTTCCGATTGTTCCCACCCTGGCTTTCGACGAGGCGAGTGAAAGTAATTTGCGCACGGTGAGCGGCAAGCAAGGGTTAATCGTGAAGCCTGCACACGGCGTTCGCGGTGAAGGTATCCGCACCTTCGCGTCCGCGGCGGAGCTGCTGGGCGAGTGGGATCCTGGCCACAGCATGCCGTCCCAGCCCCTCGTGCGAGAGCACTATATCGCCCAGCCTCTCGTCAACGGTGGCGGGCGCGATGTGCGGGCTTTCGTGGTTGACGGCGCCTGTGTGGCACTCATGCAACGCGAGGCACAACCAGGCGAAGTGCGAGCAAATCTGGCGCTTGGCGCGATCCCGACACGACTTCCCCTGATTCACCCGGCCGCATCCGTCGCAGTAGCAGCGATGGAAGCCTGCCAGCTTGACTACGGCGGAGTCGACCTTATCGAGGACGAAGACGGGGTCGTCCGCGTCCTGGAGGTTGACGCCTGGGCCGGGTTCGCCGGAATAACCGAGGCGACCGGACAAGACGTTGCGGGAACAATACTCGATCTTGCTGCGAAACACCTGCCGGAGGGGCCTGCCGCATGACTCTGGGCCGCAGGACCCTGGGTGTCGCCTGCAACCCCTATGCCATGAACGTGCCGGCCCAGCTCATCGAGACAGCCGCCAGGCTCGACGTTCCAGTGCGGCTCATCGACCTCCCGACACTGACCGTCGATATTCACAGCGATGGCCAGGCGGCAGCCGCCGACAGCAGGGGGGCCATTGACATCGACAGCCTCGCGCCCTACCTGCTCTACGGCTATCCGGCCGCAGTGCACGCTTTTCGTGTTTTGCTGCGTCAGGCATATACCCAGAATCCGGTGGATGGCGTCACGATAGCTGACGACAAGGCGTCCACGGCGGAGCGGCTGTCGGCGGCATCGGTCGCCCAGGTGCCGACGAAGATCTGCTCACTCGATCTGCAGCAGGCACTGTCACGTGCCGCCGATATCGGCTACCCCGTGATCCTGAAACGCACCCATGGCGCGCAGGGCCGGTGGGTACGTCGCGCTCATAATCCTTCGCGCCTCCCCCAGGCATTTCATGAACTCGAATCCGAAGGGCGCGGGGCCCTGATATTGCAGCCGGAAGTCGGCGAGTGCCCGGGACGCAGTATCAGGGCTGTCATAACAGGCGGGCAGCTGCTGGCGGCGGCAGAGCGCACGGCAGCGGGAAATGAATGGAGAAGCAACATAGCTGGCGGGGCACAGCAGCGCCCCATCAACCTGGCACCGGAGGAGAAGGCGTTAGCCGAGGATGCCGCCAGGGCACTGGGACTTCGCCATGCGGGGGTAGACCTCCTGAGAACGTTGCAGGGCCCACTCGTACTGGAGGTGAACTCTTGCCCTGATTTTACGAGCATGCTGCCGTATTTCGACAAGGACTTGACGCTCGCGGTGCTGTCGGCCTCGCTGCGATGATCAATCAGACTTCAGGGTGGCGGTCACCACCAGCGGCCGACCGTCACGAACCAGTGAAATCGGCACCTGCTCACCGATGGCCCGATCGCGCACCGCGACGATCAGCGCGTCAGCGCTGCCCACGGCCCGGGTCCCGACTTTGGTGATCACGTCGTTCTCCAGGATGCCGGCCTCGGCGGCGGCACTGCCCTGCTGAACGTTCTGCACCCGGGCGCCGTCGGACTTACCATCGGTCACCGACGCGGCGTTGACGCCCAGCTCGGCATGCTGGTAATACCCGGTGCGGATCAGTTGCTGCGCGATTGTCCTGGCCGCGTCGATCGGGATGGCGAAACCAAGCCCGATGGAGCCCCCGCTGTCGCTGGCGCCCAGTGTCCGGATCGCGGTGTTGATGCCCACCACCGCTCCCGCGTTGTCCACCAGCGCCCCGCCGGAGTTGCCTGGATTGATCGCGGCATCGGTCTGGATCGCGTCGATCACCGCGTTGCCCTGGCCACCATCGCCTTCCAGCCGCACTGGACGGTCCACCGCACTGACGATGCCGCTGGTCACTGTGCCGGCCAGGCCGAGTGGAGAGCCGATTGCGATGACCGGGTCCCCCGGCTTCAGCGTCGACGAACTACCCATCTGCGCCACCGTCGGGTTGGCGACCTCCACTTTGACCACGGCGAGGTCGGTCTTCGGATCCCGGCCCACGATCCGCGCTGGCAGCCGGGTACCGTCGCTGAACACCGCTTCCAGGGTGGACTGCGGCGTGTTCGCGGCCGGGGCCACGACGTGGTTGTTGGTCAGCAGGTAACCCTGGGCGTCGATCACCACGCCGGAACCGAACCCTCCCAGGTCACCGACCCGGAACTCCAGGGACGCCACCGCGGGCAGCACCCGGCTGGCCACCGCCGCTACCGAACCCGCCGGCCGGTCGGTCGCCGGCGCAACCTGCGCCAGCGTGGCGCCAGGATCATTCAGCAGGTTGCCACCGTCGGCGGACAGGCGGCCCACGAATCCGCCGACGCCGGCAATCGCCAGCACCACTGCGCCCAGCAGGGCGAGGGCGCGATGGCTCAGCCGGTGGCCGAACAGCACCTCCTGCACGCTCAGCTGGGCGCCCTGCCGAAGCGGGTCATCGGCGTCGCTGGGGCGTTGGGCAACCGCGGGGGCGCCCAGCACGGCCGCCGCCCAGGGATCACGCCACGGGTCGCGCCCGGCGCCCCGCGGCCAGCAGCCGTCCTGCCCTTCCGTCGGCTGCGCGCCGTTGCGGCCGGGCGGGCGCTGCAGCCGCTCGGTGGATCCCGACGGCCTGCGAAACGTTGCCGCCAGCGCCTGCGGGGGCGGTGGCGCGGTGGCCCACAACCGCAGGCTGGAGTCATCCGGCTGACCGGCGAAGGCTCCGGCAACCCCGGGTGGCCGACCGAATGCCTGCGCCGCCGATGGGTCCACGGCGGGGGGCTGCACTGGTCGGGGAACAAACCGCGGCGGCCCCGGAGACCCTTCCGTAGCGAAGGGTCTGTCGAGGTCGCGATCCTGCGGGGCGGTCATGGTCTCCACGGGGGTCAGCGGTACGTTACCGGCTCCCTAGCCTGCCTGCACCCTGGTGAAGTGCGCGTAGCGCTGTTATCGCCCGATCAAGCGGCCGAGTACCGAGGGCCCGGTCCCCCAGCGCTGGCTCGTGCCCAGCGGGGCGGCGGAACCCAGCGGCGAGACCGGGGGCCGGTTCGGGGCGGCGACCTCGGCGACGGTGCCGTCGGCAGTTACCTCGGGAGTGCCCGGCAGGCCCGCTGTGTGCGGGATGTCACGCAGCACCGCGAGCAATCCGGCAGGGGCCTGCGGGCACCGCGCCGCCCGCATCACGCTGCGGGCCTGGCGTTGCCCGGCCACCTCCGCAGCACAGGACTGGCATGCGGTGAGGTGCTCGGCGGCGCGGTCCCGGGCAGCCGCGGCAAGTTCCCCGTCAACGAAGGCCACCACAGCATCGACGGCGAGGTGTTGCCCTGCGTTGAGGCCGGCTAGCAGATCGGAGAAAATTCGGCCACGCAGGTCGGTCATCCAGCCTCCTTGCTCAGCGCTCGGCGCCGTTCCAGCGCCCCCCTGAGAGCCTGCCTACCCCGGTGGATCCGGCTGCGGACCGTCCCGAGCTTCACCCCGAGGGTGGCACCGATCTCCTCGTAGGAGAGGCCCTCTACATCACAGAGTACGACGGCCGCGCGGAACTCGGGCGCGAGGTCGTCCAATGCCTCCTGCAGATCCGGATCGAGGTGGGTCTCGGCGTAGACCTGCTCCGGGCTGAGCCCACCGACCAGCCGGTCGGTGTCCTCGGGCAGGCCCTCCATCCGCAGCCGCGAGCGCCGACGCACCATGTCCAGGAACAGGTTGGTGGTGATCCGGTGCAACCAGCCCTCGAACGTGCCGGGCTTGTAGGAGCCGAGGCTGCGGAACACCCGGATGAACGTCTCCTGAGTGAGGTCTTCGGCGTCGTGCTGGTTACCTGACAGCCGGTAAGCCAGCCGGTAGACCCGGTCGGCATGGTCGCGCACCACCTGTTCCCACGACGGCGGTGTCCATCCTTCGGCTGCCCGGGCCGTCTCGTCGTCAACTCGGACGAGGGGGATCGCCTGCTCGGGAGCAGCAGGATCACGGAAGCGGGTCGGTGTGGCCATCGGGTGTGTCTCGCACCTCCGGTCGGTGACAACCACGGATAGGCGATGCAACGCCAGGGTGGCTGTCAATGTTTCGCGTCGAGCAAATCTTCTCGTGTTGATGATGGCGCGTCAGCGTGTGCCCCGGGTAAGCACCTGCTGAGAAGACCCTGAGAGTGGGCCAGCGGTGGGCGGGCAACCCGATCTGGAGCGGCGCTACGCTGCGCATCGTGACGTCGACCGGCAGCTCCGGCGGGCCGCCTGCCCCAGCCGACAGCGTCGTGCGCAAGTACGTGGAGGGTTTCGTCACCGAGGACGAGGCGATTGCCGCGGCGCGCGAGCGCGGTCAGGAATTGGGCTGCACACCGATCGGGCCGGGCGGGGGCGCCGCGCTGCGGTTCCTGGCCAGCGCGATCGGCGCCCGCGCCGTGGTCGAGGTCGGTACCGGCGCGGGCAGCAGCGGGCTGTGGCTGCTGCGCGGGATGGCGCCCGACGGGGTGCTCACCTCCATCGACGTCGAGCCGGAACACCAGCGCGCCGCCCGGCAGGCGTTCGCCGCGGCCGGGTTCCCGCCGTCGCGCTACCGGATGATCATGGGCCAGGCCCTGGACGTGCTGCCCCGGCTCACCGACCGCGGCTATGACCTGGTGTTCGTCGACGCCGCCAAACCCGAGTACCCGCGCTACCTGACGGCCGGCCTGCGGTTGCTGCGCACCGGCGGGGTGATCGCGTTCGACAACGCCTTGTGGCGCGGCCGGGTGGCCGATCCGGCGTTCCGGGACCCCTCCTCCTCGGCGTTGCGCGAGGTCGCCGCCATGGTGCGCGACGACGAGACCCTGATCCCGCTGATGCTGCCCCTGGGCGACGGCCTGCTGCTGGCCCTGCGCTCTTCGTGAGCACGGATCGGACCGAGCGGCAGTCTTGACGCCACGCTCTGCGATCTCCTCAAGCGCAGGCCAGCGAAGTCATCGCGTGGCCATCCCCTGTTCTCATCCGGGAGACGAACCTGCCACGTTGGCCAACTACCCATTTGGGTGAGGACGACGTCCGATCGGTCACCTTTCGGGGCAACGGGTGACAACGCCCGAGTCGCTGGAGGACCGTGGAACGCTTCGCTGAGGTGGTGCTCCGCCACCGCCTTGCGGTGACCCTGCTCTGGCTCGTGCTGCTGGTGGGCGGGTTCGTTGCCGTGGGCCAGTTGAACGACCGGCTCAGCTTCGACTTCTCGCTGCCCGGACAACCCGGCTACGAGACTGAAGAGCAACTGGTCGCCACCTATGGCGTCAGCTCGGCCGACACCCTCATCCCCGTGCTGACGGTGCCCGAGGGCGAGACCGTGCAGGACCGTCGGGCCGACGTGGCCGCGGTGTTCGACACCGTCCGCGAGCAGCTGCCGCAGCTGCGGGTGGTGGACCTGGCCAGCACCGGAAACACCAAGTTCGTTTTCGACGACGGCCGCAGAACGTTCGCGCTGGTGCAGGGCGCGTTGCCGACCGGCTTCGGGCCCGGCGCCGAGGCGGCGCTCGCCCCCGTGCTGGAGCAGGCCGCGGCCGCGCGTGGCCTGGAGACCGGGCTGACGTCCTACGTGCTGCTCTCCGCCGGCGGCGACAGCGCTGGGCCCAGCGTCCTGGTGGAGACCCTGCTCGGCGCCGGGGGTGCGCTGCTCGTGCTCACCTTCGTCTTCGCGTCTTTGCTGGCGCTGGTGCCGATGGTGATCGCGGCGATCTCCATCCTCACCACGTTCCTGCTGGTGCTGGGGCTGACCGAGCTGACCGCGGTGAGCTTCGTCGTGCAGTTCCTCATCTCGCTCGTCGGGCTCGGCGTGGCTATCGACTACTCCCTGCTGCTGGTCTCGCGCTGGCGCGAGGAGCGGGCCCACGGCCACGACAATGACACTGCGGTAGTGATCGCAATGCGCACCGCAGGGCACGCGGTGCTGGCGTCCGGGGTGACGGTCGCGATCAGCCTGCTGGCCCTGCTCGTGGTGCCGGTGCCGTTCTTGCGCAGCATGGGGCTGGGCGGCCTGCTCATCCCGCTGGTCAGCGTCGCGGCGGTGCTCACCCTGCTGCCCGCGATGCTGTCCAGCATCGGCCCGCGCGTGGACTGGCCGCGGATCCGGCGCGAAGGGACCGCCTCCCGCGGCTGGACGGCATGGTCGCGCGCCATCGTGCGCAGGCCCTGGCTCGCGACCGGTGCCGCGCTGGTGGCGCTGGGGCTGCTCGTCGCCCCGGTGCTCGACCTGAAGATCGGCCAGTCCGATGTCGACTCCCTGGCCAGCAGCGGGCCCGCCTTCGACACCGTCACCCAGCTGCGCCAGGGCGGGGTGGGCTCCGGCGTGCTCACACCCATTGAGGTGCTGGTGCCCGCCGACCAGGCCGAGGCTGCGGTGGCCGCAGCCCGGGGCGTGCCCGGCGTCTACACCGCTGTGATGGGCGGCACTCGGGACGGCAGCACGCTCGTGGACGTGCTGCCCCGCGCGGAGACCGTGGACAGCGACGGCACCGCGGTGGTCGACGCCGTGCGCGCCGCGGTGCAGGCGGCTACCGGCGGGAAGGTCGGCGTCACCGGCTCGGGCGCCGCGGTGCAGGACTACTTCAGCGCCGTCTACCGCAACTTCCCCTACGTGCTGCTCATCATCGCCGTCATCACGTTCGTGCTGCTGATGCGTACCTTCCGCTCGGTGCTGCTGCCGCTGAAGGCCGTGCTGCTGAATCTGGCCTCACTGGCCGCGGTGTTCGGCTCGGTGGTGTTCTTCTGGCAGCAGGGCCACGGTTCGGAGGCGGTGTTCGGCATCGCGCCCACCGGTGCCATCACGTTCTGGCTGCCGGTGATCATTTTCGCGTTCCTGTTCGGGCTGTCCATGGACTACGAGGTATTCATCCTGGCCAGGATGCGCGAGGAATACGACGCCACAGGCTCCACCTCGGCCGCGGTGGTGGGCGGGCTCGGCCGGACCGGGCGCCTGGTCACCTCGGCCGCGCTCATCCTGTTCTTCGCCTTCGCCGCGCTGGCCTCGTCCCCCGGCACCGACATCAAGGTGCTCGGCACCGCCCTGGGGGTGGGCATCCTCATCGACGCGACCGTGATCCGGGCGCTGCTGGTGCC
Organism: Pseudonocardiaceae bacterium; assembly: GCA_050699815.1. Classification (GTDB taxonomy): domain Bacteria; phylum Actinomycetota; class Actinomycetes; order Mycobacteriales; family Pseudonocardiaceae. The sequence continues at coordinate 13,050 of JBOHFT010000012.1, forward strand.
CTCCCTGGTCAGCGTGTTCGGCCGGTGGAACTGGTGGCTGCCCACCCGGCTCGCGATGCTGCTGCGCGTCGAACCCTCACCGCTGGCCCCACCCGACCTCGACCGCGACAGGACGCACCCCGCGCAGAACTCCGAGCCGGGGATCAGCCGCGCGGCCGGCGGCCACGACCGAAGCCCGCTGGCGGGCACCCCGGTAACGTTGATCGACACCACGCAGAACTCCGAGCCGGGGATCAGCGGCGGCGTCCGCGGCCACGACCAAAGCCCGCTGGCGGGCACCCCGGTAACGTTGATCGACACCGGGGGGCGGCAGATCGCCGTGGCCCGCACCGGCCCGGCGGGCTCCTACTGGCTGCCGGTACCGATCAGTGGCTCCTACCTGCTGGCCGCCTCCGCCAGCGGACACCACCCGGCCGCGTTCCTCGTCACGGTGGCCGACCGCCCGGTACGGCAGGAGATCGTGCTCCCCGACCGCGACTCCGCCGCCTCCCCCGAGCAGCAGCGCCCGAACTCGGCGGCGGCCGTAGCGGCTATCGATGGCCGCGGCTGGTCCGCACCGCTGGCTAACCGTGAACTCGACGTTCCCGCATCACGACCAGAGCAGCGACACCGGCGCAGCGACTAGCTAGCTATCGACCAAGGATCGCGACTACGTGGCGGCTCACCAGGTCACGAGACAAGTCGGCACCCGGCGCGTGCATTCCGAACCTGACCGATCAAAGATCGACGTGTCGCTGTCACGCAGGTAGCGTGCTGCGCTGTATCAGTGCCTCGTAGTCATCGAAGGTCCCGGGGAGAAGACGCAGGTGCACGATCGTGCCCGCCGGCTTCTCGACGAGGTTGACCACCTCGGCGACCGCTGGCGCGTCCGCGTCGCCCGCGACCACGATCGCGCCGGGCACGATGATCGCAGGGTTGCGAGCCTCATCGAGGAAGGTCCAGACGAAACCGGTGTCGTCCTCGTCATTGAGGTCGGCGGCGATGTCAACGACGATCACGGTCTCCTCCTCTCCGTCCTCTCGCCGGGAGCGTGCGAAAGCGATTCTCCCGGGGCGGACCGAGACAGGCAAGCAGCCGCCAAAGCTCGCCCCGAGATCGGCCGCGAGTCGGCCCGACATCGCCGTGGCGGCGGTCTGACTGCCACACTCACAACGGGACGATCTCGACGTGGATTCCGGACGCGGCAGCCAACACGACGAGATCGTCGGGGTCCGAGGTCAGGATGAGGTCGTCGTCCCCGGCGAGCAGCACCACCGCGGCGTCAATCACATCGCTGCCACCCGCCTTGGCGAGCAGCGAGCCGGCGCGTTTGCCCAGGTTCTCGTCCAACGGCGTAATCTCGATGTGCGGGAGCAGCTGTGCCAATGCAGCCTGCCGACCGGACCCACCGCGCCAGACCTGGCCGACCACACCACCGTGCGTCACCGGCACCCGCCCGACCAGGCGTTCTCGCTTGATCCTGGTAGCGATCTCTCGGCTGCCACGCTCGACCGCAAGGAATGCTCCGGCGTCGAGCACCAGCGTCATGCCGGCCGCCGGACCGAACCGCCCCGCACGACAATGGCCCGCGCCCGCATGTCCCGGGCCACCTCGTTCATCTCGGCCTCGGTGATCTCACCATGCTCGGCCTCAAAGGCCCGGATGAACTCGTCGATCCCTCGGAGCCGACGATCATGCTCCACCTGGCGGCGCAGCGCATCGTTGACCCAGCCGCTCAAGCTGGCAGCCTCTCCAGCGGACACCGTCGCCTGCCCAGCCTCCACCAGATCCGCATCAACAGACACTGACAGCCGCCGCTTCTCACTCATACAACAATCCTACATCAGTACCACGTCCGTGGCACTGATGTGGCGATCCACACGACGATGACACACCTCAGCTACCACGCCGACTGCCTGCGCAAGGAGGGCTACCCGCGCCCGGGCGATGGCTGCCTGCTCGGCGGTGACCGGCTCGATGACCAGCCCCGCCTTGGTGAACAGCTCGTCGACGTGCCTGCTGGCGATCGGATCGCGGCTGGCATCGATCACGATCGCAGTCTCCAGATAGTTCGCGGCAGAGATGCGGGGTGCCTGCGCGGCGGCAAGGGCGACAGCGATGGTCTCCGCCTCGGGCTCGGCGCGCAGAATCGCGATCAGCGCCTCGACCCGGAGCCGGGTGTCGCTGTGCTCCCGGCGGACGCGTTCCAGCCGCTCCATCAGCCGCTGGCGGCTGGTTTGGTGGCCGAGAGGATGCTGTAGAACCACGCGCGGTGCCGTAGCGCCTGGTACTGGCGTATCGAGGCGATCACATTGCCGTGCTGGACGGCGGAGCGAACACCCGTGACCCGGCCGAGCACGGCCAGCGGATAGGTCCAGTACGCCATGCGATATAGGCGGCGCAGGGACGGGCGGGTGTGCACGGTCACGTCGTCGAGCCGGGCCTCGGCGAATCCGGCGTCAGCCAGGTGCGCCAGATGCTCACCGGGGGTGTCGATGTCCGGGACCGCCCAGCCGTCGAGCCACTCCTGCAGCAGCCGCTCGCCGGTCGGGTCGAGCGGGCGATCAGCCCGCACGAAGTCGGCGACGACCACCCGTCCGCCGGGACGCAGCAGCCGGGCAGCCTCCCGGTAGAAGGCCGCCTTGTCGGGCGCGTGGCACAGGCTCTCGACTGCCCACACAATGTCGAAACTCATATCAGGGAAGGGCGTCGCGGTGAAGTCGGCCTGGTCGAAGTGGACGCGGCCGGTCAGCCCGCGGTGGGCGGCGTAACTCCGCGCCATCGCGACCTGCCTGGCTGCCAGGGTGATCCCGACGACGTCGACGCTGCGCTCGTGCGCCAGCCACAGGCTGCTGCCGCCGACCCCGCAGCCGGCATCCAGGACCCGCTCGCCGGGCTGGATCTGCACCCGCTCCGCCAGCACCCGATTCATGTTCTTCAGCGCATCGGTGTGGCTGCGGGTGCTGTCATCGGTGTAACCGAAGTGGACTGCCAGGTTGTCCCGGTTGAGCCAGAGCACGCGGTAGTCAAGCCAGGTTTCGTCGTAATAGCCGACGATCGCCTGAGTGAGCGAGCGCGGGTCGGATGCGTCCATCAGTAGTCCCCCACAGTCTGGGTCGGCCTGCGAATGGGGCTCAACGGCTGCGCGCGAGCAGCACGGCGGCGAGTGGCCACAGCGCCTGGGCCCCGGCGAGCACCCGCTCGGACAGCCCGATCCGTGGACCGTCGCCGAAGAATTCGAGCCCGAACCAGCCGAGCAGCCCGAGCAGGCCCGAGGCGGCCACCAGCCAGACGGCAGGTCCGGGCGTAGCGCCGCGCCGCGCCGCCAACGCGGGCCACAGTGACAGCGCAGGGAAGATGATCGCGGCGGCGGCGACATGCGCGGGAGAGTCGCCGGTGACCGGTTGCGGTAACGCGGCCAGCGACATGGTGGCCACCCCGCCGGTGGCCAGCAGCACACGAGCCGCAACCGCGGCCGGCCGCAGCCCCGCAGCGGTGATCACGTGGCACACGCCGACCCCGGCGAGAGCCGTGGTCATGATCCAGCGGTCCGTGGCGCCGCGGGCGGCCAGTGCGCTGATCGTCTGGCGTACCGGGTCGAAACCGCCCGGCTGCCGGGTGGCGGCAAGTTGCCAGCCGCCGATCAGCAAGACCGGAGCACAGGCCGCCGACAGCAGGGCCCACCGGGGCACGGTTCGCACCGCACCAGGCTAGCCCACCTGCTACTCCGCGTGAGCCCCCTTGCCGAGCACGACCACACCGCCACCGCTGACCGTGTAGCGCTCCCGGTCCAGCCCCGGGTCCACGCCGACCTGGGCGCCATCGGGGATCACCACGTTCTTGTCCAGGATCGCCCGGTGTACCACGGCACCCTTGCCGACCCGCACACCGGGCAGCAGCACGCTGCCCTCGACGTGGGCACCGGCCTCGACCATGACGTCGCTGGACAGCACCGAGTGGCTCACGTACCCGGCCGAGACGATCGAGCCCGCTCCCACGATCGACTCCTGGGCAGTGCCGCCCTGGACGAACTTCGCGGGCGGCAGCGGGGGGGTCGCGGTGCGGATCGGCCACGCCTGGTTGTAGAGGTTGAACACCGGATGCACCGACACCAGGTCCATATGCGACTCGTAGTAGGTGTCCAGGGTGCCGACGTCACGCCAGTAGCCGCCGTCGCGGTCGGTGGCGCCGGGCACCACGTTGTCGGCGAAGTCATAGACCGCCGCTTCCCCGGCGTCGACCAGCATCGGGATCACGTCGCCGCCCATGTCATGGTCGGAATCATGATTGGCGCTGTCGGCGCGCAACGCCGACAGCAGCATGTCGGTGGTGAACACATAGTTACCCATCGACGCAAAGGCCACCTCGGGGTCGTCCGGCGTTCCCGGGGGAGCCGCCGGCTTCTCCAGGAACTCGGTGATGCGCCCGAAGGCGTCCGCACCGATGCACCCGAAGACGCTGGCCTGCTCTCGTGGCACCCGGATCCCGGCGACGGTCACGCCCGCCCCCGTGGCGATGTGCTGCTCCACCATCTGCGCCGGGTCCATCCGGTACACATGATCAGCGCCGAAGACGACGATGTACTCCGGCCGCTCGTCGTAGACTAGGTTGAGCGACTGGAAGATCGCGTCCGCGCTGCCGGTGTACCAGCGCGGGCCGAGCCGCTGCTGGGCGGGCACCGGGGTGATGTACTGCCCCAGCATCGACGACAGCCGCCACGTCGTGGTGATATGCCGGTCCAGCGAGTGCGACTTGTACTGGGTGAGCACGCAGATCCGGATGTACCCGGCGTTGACCAGATTGGACAGCACGAAGTCGATCAAACGGTAATTGCCACCGAACGGCACGGCCGGTTTCGCCCGGTCAGCGGTAAGCGGCCACAACCGCTTACCCTCACCGCCGGCAAGGACGATGCCCAGCACGTGCGGCTGCCCCTTCACGATATGTCACCCTAGTCCCGATTCGGCCGACGAGCCATGTGAAGCACACCGCCGGGCATGGACTGCTCATATCTGGGTGCATTACCGACGCTCACCGGCCGGGCGCTAGCCTGACGCAGCGTGCGTATCGGAGTCCTGACCCGGGAGTACCCGCCTGAGGTGTACGGCGGCGCAGGGGTGCACGTCGGCCACCTGGTGCCCGAGCTGCGGGCGTGGTGTCAGGTCGAGGTGCATTGTTTCGGCGCCCCCCGTCCAGAGGCGCACAGCCATTCTGTCGCACCGGGACTCGCTGCCGCCAACACTGCCCTGCAGACCCTCTCAGTGGACCTGGCCATGGCCGACGCGCTGGGTGGCGTGGACCTGGTGCACTCGCATACCTGGTACGCCAACATGGCGGGCCACCTGGCCCGGATCCTGCACGGTGTGCCGCATGTGGTCACCGCGCACTCGCTGGAGCCCCGCCGGCCGTGGAAGGCCGAGCAGCTCGGCGGTGGTTACCGGGTGTCCTCCTGGGTGGAACGCACCGCTTACGAGCACGCTGACGCCATCATCGCGGTCAGCGATGGCATGCGCGCCGACGTGCTGGGCTGCTACCCGGCGGTGCACCCGGAGCGGGTGCACGTGGTGCGCAACGGCATCGACGCCAACACCTACCGGCCGGTCCAGGAGACCGACGTGGTTCGCCGGCTCGGGGCCGACCCGGCCCGGCCGATCGTCGCGTTCGTGGGGCGGATCACCCGGCAGAAGGGAGTCGGGCACCTGCTGGCGGCAGCGCACCACATCGATCCGGATGCGCAGTTGCTGCTGTGCGCGGGCGCGCCGGACACCTCGGAGATCGAGGCCGAGGCCCGCACCGCCGTCGCGGCGCTGTCCGCAGCGCGCCCCGGGGTGATCTGGGTGCCGGACATGCTGCCCATCACCGACGTCCGGCAGGTGCTGTCCGCGGCCACCGTGTTCGTCTGCCCGTCGGTCTACGAGCCGCTGGGAATCGTCAACCTGGAGGCGATGGCCTGCGGCACTGCGGTGGTCGCCTCCGCCGTCGGCGGGATCCCGGAAGTCGTCGACGATGACGTCACCGGCCTGCTGGTGCCCTACGACGAGCAGGACCCCGAGGGGTTCCAGCGGGGTCTCGCCGACCGGGTCAACGAGCTGCTGGCGGACCCGGACCGGGCAGCGGCGATGGGCCAGGACGGGCGCAAGCGGGCCATCACCGAGTTCTCCTGGTCAACAGTCGCCGAACGCACAGTAGAGCTCTACCACCGCCTCCTCTCGTAACCCCCCCATTACCGCGTTCTGGATGCAGACTGCGGTTATCCGTGCCTTGTTCGCAGCAGTCTGCATCCAGAACGCGCTGGGGTCGGCGCGGGCGTGTGTGAGGATGGGGGGGTGTTGCGACGGGTTGGGCGGTCTCGGGCGGTGGGGTTGTTCAGCCGGTTCGCGGCGGGGACGGCGGTGTCCACGGTGTGCAGCCAGGGGGCGTTCGTGCTGCTGTTCGGGGTTGTGCAAGCCTCAGCCACGGTGTCGGGGGCGGTGGCTTTCGCCGCTGGGGCGGTGCCGAACTTCCTCATCCACCGGTACTGGACGTGGCGGCGCCGCGGCCCGGTGGGAATGCGCCGCGAACTGCTGCCCTACCTGGCAGTGATCATATTCAGCGGCCTGGTGGCGATCGGCATCACCGCCGGTGTTGATCGGCTGATCGGCGCCACCATTGATGACCGCGTGCTGCGCACCGTCGTCGTCGCGGTGGCCTTCAACGCCAGCTTCCTGCCACTGTTCATCCTCAAGTTCGCGCTGCTGGATCGGCTGGTGTTCGGCGCTGACGAAGCCAAGCAGCACCGTGCCGTCACCGCGCCTAGCCGGTGAACGAGCAGGCCAATTCGATGAGGGTGCGGGTGGCGAAGCCGGTGCCGCCCGCATTGACCTCATCATAGTCCTGCTCGGCCCGGGCCGGGCCGGCGATGTCCAGGTGCGCCCAGGACAGCCCCCCGGTGAACTCCCGCAGGAACAGCGCCGCCGTGATGCCCCCCGGCCCGGGCGGGCACTGCCGCAGGTCAGCGAGGTCGGAACGGACCCCCTCGGCGTGGTCGGCGACCAGCGGCATCGGCCACCAGTCCTCGCCGACGGTCTCGCCGGCGAGGCGGATCCGCTCGGCGAGCTCGGGCTCGGTGGCGAACAACCCCCCGGTGCGCACGCCCAGCGACACCTTCATCGCCCCGGTCAGCGTCGCCACGTCAACCAGGGTGCTGGGGTGCAGCGTGCGCACCGCGTGGGCCAGTGCATCGGCGAGCACCAGCCGGCCCTCCGCGTCGGTGTTGGTCACCTCGGTGGTGGTGCCGCCCACGTGCCGCACCACGTCTCCCGGGCGCTGCGCCGACCCGGACACGTGATTCTCCGCGCAGGGCACCAGCCCGGTGACCCGCAGCGGCAGCTTCAGCTGGCCGATGGCCAGCAGCGCGGCGATCACCGCGGCGCCGCCGGACATATCGGTGCGCATCAGGTGCATGCTGTCGGCCGGCTTGATCGAGATTCCGCCGGTGTCGAAGGTGATGCCCTTGCCGACCAGCACCAGGTGCGGGCCGGCGTCCACGCCGGGGGGGCGCCAGGCCAGCTCGAGTAGCCGGGGCGGCCGGGCCGAACCGCCGCCGACCGAAAGCACTCCCCCGAAGCCGTGCTCGGCCAGCCAGTGCTCGTCGCGCACCGTGGCCTGCAGGCCGGGCACGGCGGCCGCCAGCCGGGCGGCGGTGCCGGCGAGCCACGCCGGGTCCTTGTGCCCGCTGGGGGTGTTGGCGAGGTCCCGGGCCAGCCCGGTGGCCCGGGCCAGCAGCTGCGCCCTGTCCACCGCGGTGGCGAACGGCCGCGGCGGGTGCCCGGGTGGCGGGACCAGCCGCACCGTGGTCGTCCACGGCGGCCGGCCTTGGCTGGTGATCCGGTAGCTGTGCGAGCCCACCACGCACCCCAGCGCCAGTGCCGCCGCCTGGTGGGCGATCGTGCCAGGCGGCAGGTGCACCTGCACAGTGCGCGGTGGCCGCGGCGCCGCCGAGATGGCCCGGACCAGCGCGGCGCCAGCGGCCCGCCAGTGCCGCGCGCTGCCCTGCCCGATGCCGAGCAGCCACCCGTGATCAGGCCGTGCCGTGGCCAGTGGCACCACCGCTACCGTGCCCGCGGTGGCGCTCACCTGATACTGGGCCAGCCACCGCTCGTCCACCCCGAGCGCATCCGCGCCGGGGCCCAGGACCAGCTGATCGTCCGGTGTGGGCTGACCGACCAGGACGACGTCAGCAACCCCGGAACCGCGGCGCGCGTGCACCCGGACCTCGACCAGGGAGGTGGGGATCTTCGGTATAGCAGGCACGGGTGTCTCCTGGTCAGCTCGTGACGAGGCCCCGGTGCGCAGGGAGGCGCCAACCGAGGCCACGGGACGACGAACGCTGGGGCGGGCCGTCACTCCACGGCGGCTCGCAATTCCTCGCCAAGTTCGACCGCCTCGGCCGCCGACATCTCGACGACGAGCCGTCCGCCGCCCTCGAGCGGGACGCGCATCACGATGCCCCGTCCCTCCTTCGTCACTTCGAGGGGACCGTCGCCGGTCCGTGGCTTCATGGCCGCCATAGCGTGCTCCCTCCGTGCTGCATTCGTCACCGCAGGTGGCCACGCGACACCGGTGACCGCCTGCATTCTCCCTTATCGGCTCGGACCCACGAAAAGCTACCGATGATCTCGTGCCGATCCGGCCCACTGCGCACCCTGGGACCACCGGTTCACCAGCGCCGGAGCTCACCCATGGGCACGGCGGAAGCAGCCGGCGAGGTGGTCATCGACCATCCCGGTGGCCTGCATGAGCGCATGGCAGGTGGTGGGACCGACGAAGGTGAAACCAAGGCGCCGCAGCGCGTGGGCCATCGCCTCGGACTCGCGGGTCCGGGCCGGCACGTCAGTCACGGTGCGTGGCGCGGGCCGCGGGCCGGGTGCGTAAGACCACAGCAGGGCGTCGAGGTCCGCACCGAGCTCGGTGACCACCCTGGCGTTGCGCACCGTCGCCTCGATCTTGGCCCGGTTGCGGACGATGCCTGCGTCGGTGCGCAGGCGCGCTACGTCGTCGCCGGTGAACGCCGCGACCGCAGCAGGGGCAAAGCCCGCGAAAGCGTGCCGGAAGGCGTCGCGCTTGCGCAGGATCGTCAACCAGGACAGGCCCGACTGGAACGCCTCCAAGCTGAGCCGCTCGAACAACGCGGCCTCGCCATGCACCGGCACCCCCCACTCGGTGTCGTGGTAGTCGCGGTAGTCGGGGGCGGTGATCGCCCACGGGCAGCGCGCCCGGCCGTCCGGCCCGGTGGCGACGCTCATCAGGGGTATCTCCGGCAGAAGCCGACGAAGTTGTCCAGCGAGCGCCGCAGACCCCAGCCGAAGACCGGGCGAACCAGCGGCCAGCCCCAGGCGCCGAGCACGCCCAGCGGCAGCTCCAGCTGCTCGGTCCACTCGAAGGTAGCGGCGTCGCGGCCGCGTGCCTGCACCGCGAAGATGCCGGTGCCGCGCACTACCCGCCCGAGGTGCCGTACCTCGCACCGGGATGGAGCGTCCCACACCGTGATCCGCATGCGGTCGGTGACCCCGATCCCGCGGATCCCGGTGACGGCCTCCACCTCGGACCCGACCGAGCGGCCGTCGCCGTGGCTGACCCGCACGGTGGTGCCGAGGATCCACTCGCCCTGGCGCTGCCAGTCGGTGGCGGCCGCGAACACCGTTTCCGGCGGCACGGTGACGTCGACCCGCACTGTGATGTTCACCGCTGCGCCTCCAGCTCGGCCACTCGGGCGCGCAACGTATCGAGCTCGGCCGCGGCCCGCTGCATGATCCAATCCACGTCGGACATCCGGTACCCGCGCAGCACCTGGGCGAACCGCACCGCACGCACGTCGTCGCCGGCGATCGGTCCGTCTGGCAGCCAGGTCGGGGTCGCATCCAGCGGCAGGGCGGCCAGCTCCTCGCCTCGGCCGAAGATCAGCGAGGCGGCCAGGAACACCACCGCGGCCACCACCACCGCGACGACGAGGTAGCTCAGCACTGTGCCCATGTGCCCGCCCTCAATGCGCGTCCTGCCAGGCCTGGTACGACGCGCTGACCAGCTGCACCGCCTCGCCGATGTCGTCGGTGATGTGCAGCAGGGCGAGCTCCGTTTCGTTAATCTTGCCCTGAGCCGCCACAGTGTCGGCGAGCCACGCGTGCAGCCCACCCCAGTAGGCCCGTCCGAGCAGGATGACGGGGAACTTGGTGACCTTTTTGTTCTGCACCAGGGTGAGGGCCTCGAACAGCTCGTCCAGGGTGCCGAACCCGCCGGGCAGGCACACGAAGGCCTGGGCGTACTTGATGAACATGGTCTTGCGGGTGAAGAAGTAGCGGAAGTTGATGCCGAGGTCGACCCAGGGGTTGAGGCCCTCCTCAAAAGGCAGCTCGATACCCAGCCCCACGGACAGCCCGCCGGCCTCAGACGCCCCGCGGTTGACCGCCTCCATGGCGCCGGGGCCACCACCGGTGATCACCGCGAAGCCGGCCGCAGCAAGTGCCGCACCGAGCGCGCGACCGGTGGCGTACTCGGGATGATCCCGGTGGGTGCGGGCCGAACCGAAGACGGTGACCGCGTGGGGCAGCTCGGCGAGCGCCCCGAAGCCCTCGACGAACTCGGCCTGGATCCGCAGCACCCGCCACGGATCGGTGTGCACCCAGGCGCTGGGGCCGCGCGAGTCGAGCAGCCGCTGATCGGTGGTGGTCGCCTCGTGGCGGCGGCCCCGCCGCAGCACCACCGGCCCGCGCAGCTTCTCCCGGGGACGCTCCTGGTCCTCTCCGTTGCTGCTGGGCCCGCGCCATCCATCCTCTGACATGACGGCCAGCGTAGTGAGCTGCCCGATTTGTCTGCCGGTCAGGTAGCGGCGGTCAGGTAGCGGCGCAGCACACCGGTGCAGGCGGTGATCCGATCGGTGTGCACATGCTCTTCCCGGGTGTGCGCGAGGTTGGGGTCGCCGGGTCCGTAGTTCAGCGCCGGGATCCCCAATGCGGCGAACCGGGACACATCCGTCCAACCGTACTTCGCGACCGGCGCGACCCCGATGGCAGCCAGGAACTCCCGGGCTGCCGGGGCGCCCAGACCCGGCAGCGCACCGCACGCGCCGTCGGTGAACTCCAGCTCGAACCCGTCGAGCACCTCGCGGACGTGCTGCTGGGCGTCGGACAGCGAGCGGTCCGGGGCGAAGCGGAAGTTGACCGTCACCTCGCAGGCGTCGGGCACCACGTTGCCAGCGACGCCACCGGAGATGCCCACCGCCTGCATCCCCTCCCGGTAGGTGCACCCGTCGATCTCGACGCTGCGCGGCCGGTAGCCGGCCAGCCGGGCCAGCACCGCGCCGGCCGCATGGATCGCGTTGTCCCCCAGCCACGACCGGGCGCTGTGCGCGCGGCGACCGCGGGTGCGGACGTCGGCTCGCAGGGTGCCCTGGCAGCCCGCCTCGACCACACCGCTGGTGGGCTCGCCCAGGATCGCCAGCTGGGCGGCCAGCCACTCGGGGTGCTCCCGCTCGATCCGCCCCAGCCCGTTGCGGGCCTCCTCGACCTCCTCGCAGTCGTAGAGCACCACGGTCAGGTCACACACCGGTGCTGGCACCGTGGCCGCGAGGTGCAGGATCATCGCGTCACCCGACTTCATGTCCGAGGTGCCGCAGCCGTAGAGCAGGCCGCCGGCCCGCCGGCTGGGCAGGTTGCCGGCGATCGGCACGGTGTCCAGATGCCCCGCGAGCAGCACCCGCTGCGGGCGGCCCAGCTCGGTGCGGGCGAGCACGGTGTTGCCGCAGCGCAGCAACCGCAGGTGCGGCGCCTGCGCGGCCAGCGCCGCCTGCACCGCATCGGCCAGCGCCGCCTCCTGCCCCGACACACTGGGGATGTCCACCAGCGCGGCGGTCAGCTCCACGGGGTCGGCAGTCAGATCCAGGTTCACAGGTGTGACGGTAGCGTGGCCAGTCGTGAACGACCCGCAGATCGATTCCGCGCATGGCGTGGGGCTGGCCACCGTCACACCCGGCGGGACCGTGCTCGACACCTGGTACCCCCATCCGGTGCCGGGCCTGCCGCAGGACGCCGACGAGGCTGGCACCATGCGGGTGTCCCACGACCAGGTGCCCGATGAGATCGCCGCGCTGCTGGGACCGGACCCAGCGCGCGGTGTCGAGCTGGTGGCCGTGCGTACCACGGTGCCGGACCTGCACGCCCCGCCGGTCGACGCGCACGACGTCTACCTGCGCCTGCACCTGCTGTCGCACCGCCTGGTGACCCCGCGCAGCATCAACCTCGACGGGGTCTTCGGGCTGCTGTCCAACGTGGTGTGGACCAGCGCCGGGCCGTGCCCGGTGGAGGGCTTCGAGGCGACCCGGATGCGGTTGCGCCGGCTCGGCCCGGTCACCGTGTACGGGGTGGACAAGTTCCCGCGGATGGTCGACTACGTGGTGCCCTCGGGGGTGCGGATCGGCGACGCCGACCGGGTGCGGCTCGGTGCCCATCTGGCCGCCGGCACCACGGTCATGCATGAGGGATTCGTCAATTTCAACGCCGGCACGCTCGGCAGTTCGATGGTGGAGGGCCGGATCTCGGCCGGGGTCGTCCTCGGCGCCGACTCCGATCTGGGCGGCGGCGCGTCGATCATGGGGACGCTGTCGGGCGGCGGCACGGAGCAGATCTCGGTCGGCCGGCGCTGCCTGGTCGGCGCCAACGCCGGGATCGGGATCTCACTGGGCGACGACTGCGTGGTGGAGGCCGGCCTCTACGTCACCGCAGGCACCAAGGTGACACTGCCCGACGGCGCGGTGGTCAAGGCCCGCGAGCTGTCCGGCGCCGACGGGGTGCTGTTCCGCCGGGACTCCATCACCGGCACGGTGCACGCGGTGCACCGCGGCGGCCGGTCCGGCATCAAGCTCAACGTCGCGCTGCACTCCAACGACTGATCCGTCACCCTGCACGGGCTGTAGTTCACTAGTATTAATATGGTGAGCGCCGTCACTCGTAGCCCGCACCGGACCACGCCACCTGGCAAATTGATCAATCTGGGTAAACCGGTCCGGTCCCGGCCCTCCGACCTGGCCGTGCACCAGTTGCGCGCCGCGCTGGACACCCGGCTGCGCACCCTGCTCGCCCGCGACCCCGGCACCCGGATCGGCGAGGATCCCGAAGAGCTGCATCAGATGCGGGTCGCGGTACGCCGGATGCGGGCCGCGCTCAAGGCCGCCCGGCCGCTGCTGGACCGGGCCTGGGCCGACGACCTGCGCGCCGAGCTGGGCTGGCTGGGCCGGGCGCTGGGGCCGGTACGCGACGCCGACGTGCTCATCGAGCGCCTCCGCGGCCGGGCAGCGGCCTTCGACGACACCAGCCGCGAGGCGGTGGAAACCCTGATCGAGGCACTGGCAGCCGGCCGGGAGACCGCCCGCGCCGAGATGCTCGCCGCACTAGACAGCGACCGGTATGTCTCGTTGCTGCGCCGGCTGGCCGCCGCGGTGTCCACGCCACTGCCCGCCGCTTCGGGCTCCGCGGCCAGTCCCTCCCTGATCGAACTGGTCCGCACCGAGTACCGCAGGCTGTCCAAGGCGGTGCGGCGGGCCAGCGACGACCCGCCCGACGAGGTCCTGCACGCGTTGCGGATTCAGGGCAAGCGGCTGCGCTACACCGGTGAGCTGGCCGCCACCGCTGGCCGCAAGCCGGTGCGCAAGCTGGTGGAGTCGACGGTGGCGCTGCAAGACGTGCTGGGCGAGCACCAGGACGCCTGCGTCGCCCAGCACGAGGTGCAGCGGCTGCTGGGCGAATTGGGTGACGTCGTGGATTTCGACGTGGTCTTCGCCGCCGGGCGGCTGGTGGAGCGCGAGGAGGTCAACCGGGTGACGACCCGGCAGGCGTGGCCGGCCGCCTGGCAGCAGGTCCAGCACCGAGCAGAATTACTGGATCCCCGATCGTGACGATGTCACGAAGGCCCCGGTAGCGAAACAGCGCCTCCCCAACACGCCCACGCTGCCAATTGATCAGAAGTACTATGCCGACGGCGAGCGTGCTCATGACGAGCGGCAACGATGAGGCGAAGCATACTGGGTTTCTCCGCCCACAGCGAGTACTCGAAGTCATTGAAGCCGAGGTAGCTCTTGAGGCTCTCAGCCGTGCCGCGCGGTCTGCCTCCGGCGTCGTGCCACGCATCGACCCAATCATCGACATCGTCCAGTAGCGCTTGGCCTGCGAAACATGCGTCCATGAAGCTCGTCGCGCTAGACATCGATCCTCTTTCCGGGCACGGCTTCTCCGATTATGGCGCCGGTGAAGGCGTCTAGTACAGCGACATGCCGTCCACGGAGGTTGAAAACTTCGACGTGACCGTGTAACGCGTCCCACGTGTAGAGGCGCCGCTCCACGCGAGACCGCCATAGCCTCTGGCCCTTGAAGCCCAGGTACTCGACGTCGGTGCCATTGAGGAAGCATCCCTCTGGGATCGGAACGGGCGAAGGTGGGGGCCAGTCGGCAGGACGTTGACCGAGGCCCAGTTCGTCACCCATGCGGAGAGCGTAGTGACTGTCTGCGACCGTCCGGCCGTCTACGGGTGGCTGTGCCGAATACGTGCCGAAGTTTTTCCTAGCCCCTCAGGTCCGTGCGCGTCACCTCTGACCTGGTGCTGGTGTGGTCGGGGTGATAAGACTCCCTCTAGCCCTGCACTTTCCTGTAGTCACACCGAGTGGACAGCATTCCTGAATATCTTAAAAAACAGTAACCTGGATCTTCATTGACTTGTGAGTCAACGAAGATCCAGAAAGAACTAACCCTACCTGCCCGTGCTCGCCTGATTAGCTTATTATCCGTGCGCTATCACGGGGAGTTTCCCGGTCTTGATAGTGTGGCGGGGAAGAGCCCGCAGGCGTGGAGTTGATCGTCGAGTGTTGTGACGGCGTGGGTGTTTGCCCAGGGTTGTAGGAGTGTTCGGGTGGTGTGCAGTTCTGCGGTGAGTCGTGGGTAGAGGTGGGCCTGGTTGGCGGCCTCGGCGAGAACGCGGGTGGCTTCGCTGATCTCACGGGAGAGTACCAGTGTGTGACCGAGGCGTAGCTGGCATAGTGTGTATCTGCCGATATAGGTTGGGTTGTAGTGTGCTAGGGCGCTGTGGGCGGCATCCAGGGCTTGCTGGAGTTTATCTAGCCGGGTGAGCATGCGGCCACGCTGGCCGTCGATGCTGGCGTGATGCACCCAATACGCCGGAGACTCCGACACTGATCCGTTGGCGGTGGCCAGCATATCGTGGGCGCGGTCATACGCGGTCATACACAGGCCGTATTGGCCATCGAGGGCGTAGGAGGCGGCGGCCACCTGCTCAGCGAAGGCTTTCAAACGAGGGTCACCGGTGCGTGCCGCGAGGCTACGCGCCGCCGCAGCAGCATCAAGGGCGGTGGGTGTGTCGGCGCGTTCGAACGCGACAAAGCTGGTCTTAGCTGCCGCATAGGCGGCATAAACAGTGTTGCCCGCGTCGTGAGCAGCTTTACGGGCGTGGGCAAAGTAGCGGCTGCTCTGGTCAAGCTGTCCCATATCCACCAGATACCCACCCATGGAGCAGGCGATATTGCTATCGACCAGACTCAACGCTTTGCGCACGTGAGCAGGAGGATCACCGTCCAGAAGACGGTGCACAAGCCGGTGCAGTGCTGTGACAGTATCCAACACTTGACACGGGCCAAGGCTGTCCTCTAAACGTTTGCAATGCGCTAGTGTGACCGCCAAATTATTCACCGTGCGGGCATCCACCCGGCTCGGACAGGCCACAGCCTGGGCCAGGCGGGTGCACTCGTCGAGATCCAGTCCAGACAGGCCCACAGCGGCGAGCACTAATCTGAGCGTGCGTATCGCGTCGCGACGACCCAGTATCTGCATTAACTGTGTGACCACCTGTCGTAGCTCCTCGCCTAGCCCCGCGCTGGCCAGCACCCCGTCTGACCACCCATCACCTGTGTTCCTGGGTAGCACATCTGGCCAGGACACGACAACTACTGGCGGGACCTGTCGCTGCGCCTGCGCACCGGCTTGCTGGATCTGTGCCTGACGGCGCTGAGCACGAGAACGATCCCGATAATCGGCTTCAGCTTGCGCCAACACCTCGTGCTCAGCGATCAAGGCACCCTCAGCGCCGCACAACTGGTCAGCGATCGCCCACAACCCGGCAGACATGGTGCGTGTGCCGTGCTCGATCTTCGAGACCGTGTGTCGCGTTCTACCCAGGGCTTGGCCTAGCTGTGTTTGGGAGATCACCGCCGCGGTGCGGTACGCGGCCAGCTGCGCCCCCAGGTGAGCACGCATCGCCTTCAGCCTGGCGTGCTCAACACTCAGAGGCGCTGCCTGTGATGGCTGTGGTGCATCCGCATCTAGTGTCACAGCCGATCAGCCTAGAGGGGTGCCACCCAGAGGTGACAGATCACCAACCCCAGACCCGAAGACACCGACTGCCGGCACCCCGATCACCACCGCCACCATCCCTGCTGCACCTGGTGGCGGGCCGCCGCCCACACCACCCAAACGGGCAGCGGGCGCACGCCACAGCAACAGATCCACCACTGTGTACGGCTTCACCGGCTCGGCGAACGTTGCCACCCGGGTACTCAAGGTATCGGCTCGCTCGCTCGCCGGGGCCAGCCGGCCAGTAGGCGTCGGCTGAGCTGAAACCCAGCTGGATTGGTTGGCAAACCCATCCCAGCACACCTGATGATTCACGAGGTTAACAATCGGCAGAGCAGTGGCAGCAGAGCCAGGACGCACTCCGCGATGAGGTTCGGCGGGTGACGACCCTGATGCGGTCCGTCAGTGATCAAGGAGTTCCCGCGGTGGGCCAGTGGAACCTCGCTGAGGTGCTGACCGAGGCGGGGCAGCTGCCCGCGCGACACTTGATGGTTGGGGAGGCACCACCATGGTGCATTGCAGACCGGGTCGGCAGACCGAGGTATTAATTGCATTAAGCGATCGGCCCATCCGAGCTGGTCCACCTGACCGCCCAAACCTACGCAACCCGCCTTCGGATGCCCGGTTTGTTACAGCTTTCAGGTGCCGGAGGGCCTGCCTTCCCCACTTGGGTGCATGGCGAGCACACCCTTCACCTTTGCAACTGTGCCGCCGTTGGTGGGGAGGTCGTCGGCCATGGTTTACTTCCGGTCGCTAGCCAGCTTGCACCCGGCGCGCGGCTTATCCCACTCGCTGCCACATTGGTTTGGCCGACCCCACTGTGCGTGACATCTGCATGACGCACAGCGAACACTACTAAGGATCACTATGACCCAGGACCTTCCCTCCGCCACCCAAAGACCTCGACTTGATGATCTACTCACGACGATGGGGATCACGCGCGAGCAGCTGATGGGGATGACCGCCGATGACCTCTTCGCTGCCGCGACACAGTGGCAGGACACGGTCACTATCGCCGCCGAGGCTAAGAGTTCCGCGTCCCACGTCGATCGCCTCCTCGACAGCCTGCAAGGGCGATCAGTGGGTCTAGGCAGGCTGAACTGATCGCCGGTTGCCCACTAGGACGGGCGGCTTGCGACAGCCCTTCGCCCGAGCTGCGGCGTGAGGAGCAACCTCGGCGTTGATCACGCGCTCTGCGCGTGCAAGGTCATCCCACTCGAGCCGGGCCTGATGTATGAACTATTCAGACCCACGTTCCGGGCACCAGCAGAAGCCATGGTTGGGCAGGCAGACCGCGACGGCGACCTCGTCGCCGCCTCCTCACGCCTGATGCAAGACCCCGACCCGCTCGTGCGAGCCAAGGGGCGGACCGCTCCACACCGCCTGGGAACTCGCGCGCGCCTGGCCCGAGCCGGAACTTGTCGCCGGTTCAAGCCCTCCACCGTGTCCCGGCGCGCTCTCGCCATAGTGTGGCCACCTACTCGCCCGGCACCGATCCTCAGCAACTGGCTGGCCGCGTGGGCGAACGGTAGCCGGAGCGGACGGAGGAAGCGGGCAACGGCGCGGAGCGGCTGAGGTTGTCGCGGCCGGGCGGCTCAGGTGAGTGACTGCGCGAGGTCGAGTACGGCGGCGACCAGTTCGTTGCCCTCCAGTAGCGCGGCGTCGTTGTGGTCTGCCCCGACCACTTCGACCGCCTGCACCGGGCCGCCCGCAGCGGCCGCCACCGCCGCGCTGTGCTCCGGCGGCACGATCGTGTCGGCGGAGCCGTAGACGACCGCCGTCGGCACCCGGACCTGGCCGATCAGCTCGATCACCGGAAACCGGTCCCGCAGCAGCAGCCCGACCGGCAGCAGCGGGTAGTGCCGGGCGCCCACGGCGGCCAGGCTGGTGAACGGCGAGCGCAGCACGAGCCCCCCGGGTGGCTGCTCGGTGGCGAGTCGGGTCGCTACCGCCGCACCGAGGCTCTCCCCGAAGTAGATCAGGCGTTGCGCCGGTACACCCTGGCCGATGAGGTAGGCGCGCGCGGCGTGCGCGTCGGTGATCAGCCCGTCCTCCGAGGGACTGCCGGGATTGCCGCCGTACCCGCGGTAGTCCAGGAGCAGCACCGCGAACCCCTTGGCGGCCAGCCGACGGGCCAGCGGCGCCCGCAGCGCGCGGGAGCCGGCGTTGCCCGGCGTGACCAGTACGGTGATGCCGCGGTCGGCGCGGGTGGGGGCGACGTGCCAGGCGCCGAGTGCCAGCCCGTCCTGGGTTCGTAGCGTGATCTCCTGTGCCCCGGGCAGCACACTGCCGGCGGGCGGGACGGCGGTGTCCGGAAAGTAGATCAGGCGGCGCTGCAGCAGCCACCCTGCCGTGAGCAGGGCGACCACGACGACCAGCAAGACCTGCCCGACGCGCAGCACCCTATCCATTGTGCTACAAGCAGAACAGCGAAGGACCTTCCCCGATGAGCACGGGGAGAAATGTCGTGGTCATGGCATGCATCCTCGCAACGGGGTCACGGCAGCTCGGCCAGGCGCTGCACGGCGGCGCCGATCCGCTCGTCGGTCGCGGTCAGCCCGACCCGGACGTGCCGCGCACCGGAGGGGCCGTAGAAGACGCCGGGGGCGACGAGCACGCCGACCTCGGCCAGCCGTGCCACGGTGTCCCAGCACGGCTCGCCCGCGGTGCACCACAGGTACAGCCCGCCCTCGGACCGCGCCACCCGCAACCCGGCCCGGTCCAGCGCCGGCCAGAGCACCTCCCGCCGCCGGGCGTACCGCTCGCGCTGCCGCGCGAGGTGCGCGTCGTCGCACAGCGCGGCCACCATCGCCTGCTGCACTGGCCGGGGGACGATCATCCCGGCGTGCTTTCGCACCGCGAGCAGGGCGGCGACCAGCGCGGGGTCCCCGGCCACGAAACCAGCGCGGTAGCCGGCCAGGTTGGACGACTTGGACAGCGAGTGCACCGCCAGCACCCCACTGTGATCTCCGTCACACACCTGCGGGTGCAGCACCGAGACTGGCTGCGCCTCCCAGCCCAGCGCGAGGTAGCACTCGTCGGAGGCCACCACAGCACCGATCTCCCTGGCCTGACCCACCGCGGCAGCGAGCACGCTCACCGGCGCGACGTCACCGGTGGGGTTGCCGGGGGAGTTCAGCCAGCGCAGCCGGGTGCCCGGCGCAGCGGGTTCGCCATCGGCGAGGCGCACCGCGGTCGCGCCGGCCAGCCGCGCGCCGACCTCGTAGGTCGGGTAGGCCAGTTCCGGCAGCGCGACGACATCGCCGGGGCCCAGGCCGAGCAGCGTGGGCAGCCAGGCCACCAGCTCCTTGGAGCCCACCGTGGGCAGCACCGCCTCAGCCGGCACACCGGTCACGCCGTAACGGCGCGCCAGCGCGGCGACGGCAGCCTCGCGGAGCTCGGGCGTGCCGTGCGTGGCGGGGTAGCCGGGCAGCGCCGACACCGACTGCAGCGCGGCCCGCACCACGTCGGGCACCGGGTCCACCGGGGTACCGACGGACAGGTCGATGGCACCGCCGGGATGCTGCGCCGCGCGCCGGATCGCGCCATTGAGACTGTCCCAGGGGAAGTCCGGGAGCGCCGCGCCCCGGGTCACTCCTCGTTCTGCGGTGGCAGCGCGGCGACCAACGGCGGGTCGTCCTTGACCGGGCCGACCTTCGACGCTCCGCCGGGAGAACCCAGTTCGGCGAAGAAGTCGACGTTGGCCTTGGTGTAGTCCTTCCACTGCTCGGGGACGTCGTCTTCGTAGTAGATGGCCTCCACCGGGCAGACGGGCTCGCAGGCACCGCAGTCGACGCACTCATCGGGCTGGATGTAGAGCATCCGCTCGCCCTCGTAGATGCAGTCCACCGGACATTCTTCGATGCACGATCTGTCCATGACGTCCACGCAGGGCTCTGCGATCACATAGGTCACGGGGGTTCTCCTGCTCCTCACTCACGGTACCCGGACGGGCCGTCTACCTGCACAGTATCTCCGGTGGCTGGAGGCTGACCAACAACCCCGCTAGTGGCAGGGTGTGCCAGCGCACGGCCCAGCGCCACGGCGGCGGGGAACAGGCCCCCGCCCAGCAGCAGCGCCGAACGCCAGTCCGCGGGCAGCAGCACGTCGCCCCCCGGCCCGGCGACGCCGACAACACCGATCGCGAGCACCCACACCACCAGCGGCACCGCGGCCACCGGCCGGGGCCCGCCCAGCTCCGCTGCGCTGCGCACCAGCCACGGCGTGCTCACCACGGCGAGCAGGATGGTGATCGGTACCGGCGCCGCACCCACCCGCAGCGGGAGGTACAACAGCTCCAGGGCGGCCAGCGCCACGGCATCGAGCACCAGCACCACCAAGGTGAGGCGCGCACTGAGGCTCACCGCGCCACCACCGGGCCGGGCAGCCCGCCGAACAGGTCGTCGCGCACCCCACCGGCCGGGCCGCGGACGAGGGTGAGGTGCTCGGTGCCGAGCACCGGCCGGGCCACCCCGTCGGACAGGGCGAATGCCTGGTGGTGCCCGGCAGTCCAGACCGTGACCTGGGTGCGGTGGGCGCGCATCGCCGCGAGCACGGCACTGCGGTAGGCGGTGACGTCCAGCCGGGTGGTCACCTCGGCGTCGGGCACCCCCGGCAGCCCGCCGGGCTCCGGCAGCGGGAAGGGCAGCCCGGGCATCGCGTGCAGCGCGGCGATCCCGCGGGCCACCGCGGAGACGGGCTGCACCGCCCAGAACACCCGGGCCACCTCGGGTGTCCGCGCGGCCGCGGCCATCGTCACCTGGTGGGCCCGGACGTGGTCGGGGTGGCCGTAGCCGCCGTCGGGGCCGTAGCTCACCACGACCTGCGGGCGCAGTTCCGCGAGCACCTCGACCAGCGCGTCGGCCTGCTCGGCCAGCGCCCCGGCGGCGAATGCCCGCGGGTGCAGGTCTGGTGGCACGCTCGCCCTGGCGCCGGGCTGCGCGACCATGCCCGAGTCGCGCCACCGGCCGATCCCGCCGAGGAACCGCTGGTCGGTGACGCCCAGCGCAGCGCAGGCCGCGCGCAGCTCGGTGAACCGGTAACCGCCGAGCTGGTCGGCGCGGTCGGCGGCCAGGCCGCGCAACTCAGGAGTGAGGATCTCCCCCTGCTCACCCAGCGTGCAGGTCACCACCGTCACCCCGACACCCGCAGCGCAGTAGCGAGCGATCATCCCCCCCGTCCACAACGTCTCATCATCCGGATGCGCATGCACCACCACCCACCGCCACCCGCGCGGCTCCCCGCTCAATGCGGACGAGAGGGTGGTGTGGTGGCAGGCGGTGGAGTGGGTGTGATTGATGAGGGTGGGGGTCTCGGTGGCGCAGCGGTGGCGTTGGGGGGTGGTGAGGTGATCCGCGAAGAGGGGGCAGCGGGTCCGGAACCGGCAGCCCGAGGGTGGGTTGGCCGGGTTGGGCACGTCACCGTTGAGGATGATCCGCTGGCGGGCTCGCTCCTTGCGCGGGTCCGGCAGCGGGATCGCCGAGATCAGGGCCTGGGTGTAGGGGTGCGCCGGCGCACTGAACAGCTCGTCGGCCGGTGCGGTCTCCACGATGCGGCCCAGGTACATCACCGCGATCCGGTCGGCCACGTGCCGCACCACCGACAGGTCGTGGGACACGAACAGGCAAGACAGGCCCAGCTGCGCCTGCAGGTCCGCCAGCAGGTTGAGCACCCCGGCCTGGACGGAGACGTCCAGCGCGGACACCGGCTCGTCCAGGATGAGGACCTTCGGCTGCAGCGCCAGCGCGCGGGCGATGCCGATCCGCTGGCGCTGCCCGCCGGAGAACTCGTGCGGGTACCGGTTGCCGTGCTCGGGGTTGAGCCCGACCAGCGCGAGCAACTCCCGCACAGTGTCCCGGCTGGAGGCGGTGTAGCGGCCGTGGATGCGCAGCGGTTCGGCGACGATCTCGTTGACCGGCAGCCGCGGGTCGAGCGACGCGTAGGGGTCCTGGAAGACGATCTGCAGCTCGCGGCGCAGCCGCTGCATGGCCTTGCGGGGCAGCCGGGTCAGGTCGCTGCCCTGGTAGTAAACATGACCGGCCGTGGCCGGCTGCAAGTTGAGCAGCACCCGTGCCGTGGTGGTCTTGCCGCAGCCCGACTCGCCGACCAGCCCGAGCGTCTCGTGCGGGTACAGGTCGAAGGACACGTCGCAGACGGCGTGCACGTCGCCGACCTGGCGGCGGACCAGGCCGCGGCCGCGCACCGGGAAGTGCTTGACCAGGTTGCACACCGACAGCACCGGCTGCGGGGTCATACCTCAGTCTCCCGGAACAGGTCGCCGGGCTCCAGGCCGTCCAGCTTGTCGCTGAAGTGGCAGGCCGACAGATGCCCCTCCCCCGTCAGGAGCGGTTCCTCGGTCTCGCAGACCGCGGCGGCCAGCGGGCAGCGGGGGGTGAACGGGCACCCTGGCGGCAGGTCGATCGCCGAAGGGGGCGCGCCGCTGATCGGGTGCAGCCGCCGCACCCGGACGTCCAGCCGGGGCAGGCTGCCCAGCAGGCCCAGCGTGTAGGGCATCCGCGGGGCGTAGAAGATCTCCTCGACGGGGCCGGCTTCGACGACCCGGCCGGCATACATCACCAGCACCCGGTCGGCTTGCCCGGCGATCACCCCGAGGTCGTGCGTGATGAGCAGCATGGCCGCCCCGGTCTCCACCTTCGCGGTGTGCAGCGCCTCCAGGATCTGCGCCTGCACGGTCACGTCCAGCGCGGTGGTGGGCTCGTCCGCGATGATCACCTCGGGCCGGTTGGCCATCGCGATCGCGATCACCACCCGCTGGCGCATCCCCCCGGACAGCTCATGCGGGTAGCTGCGGGCCCGCTGCGCGGGGTCGGGGATGCTGACCGCCGCAAGCAGCTCCACCGCCTGCTTGCGCGCCGCGTCGCGGGTGACGTCCTGGTGCGCCCGGATCGCCTCGGCGACCTGGTACCCGACGGGGTAGACCGGGTTGAGCGAGGTCATCGGATCCTGGAAGATCATCGCGATGCCCCGGCCACGCACCCGGCTGAGCTCTTTGTCCGATGCCCCGAGCAGCTCCGTCTCCTGCAGGCGCACCGACCCGGACACCCGGGCCGAGCCGGGCAGCAAGCCCATCACGGCCAGCGAGGTCACCGACTTGCCGGAACCCGACTCGCCGACGATCCCGAGCACCTCACCGCGGCGGAGCTGGAAACTCACCCCGCGCACGGCGGCCACCCGGCCCTCGTCGGTGCGGAACTCCACCCGCAGGTCCGTGACGTCGAGCACGGCAGCGTCTGTGGACGTCACGACGTACACCAGAACACGACACACCGTGCACCAGGACGCGACACGCGGGACACCGGGACACGACACGCCGGGGAGGGGGTCATTTCGTCTGCTGGGGGTCGAACGCGTCGCGCAGGCCGTCGCCGATGAAGTTGATGGTCAGCGCGATCAGGATGATGAACAGGCCCGGGAAGTAGAACAGCCACGGCCGGGTCTGCACGGCCGTCTGGGCCTGGCTGACCAGCAGCCCCAGCGAGGTGTCCGGGGCCCGCACCCCGAAACCGAGGTAGGACAGGGCGGTCTCGGCCAGGATGGCGAAGGCGACCAGGATCGTGGCGTTGACGATGACCGAGCCGAGCGCGTTGGGCACCAGGTGCCGGAAGATGATCCGGGCATCACTGGCACCGAGCGCCTTGGCGGCCTCGATGAACTCCTTCTCACGCAGCGAGAGCACCACACCGCGCACCACCCGGGCGACGTAGGCCCAGGACAACCCGGCGATGACCGCGGCGGTCAGCCACCAGCTGCCGCCCGCGTTGTGCCCGAGCACCACGGCGACCGCGAGCAGCGGCAGGGTGAGAATGAGGTCGACGATTCGCATCATCACGGTGTCGACGGTGCCCCGGTAATAGCCCGCGGCGGCACCCCAGACGGTTCCGATCAGGGTGGCGAACACCGCGACCAGCACCGAGATCCCGATCGAGATCTGGGTGCCCCGCAGCACCTGGGCGAATGTGTCACGCCCCGCCGCGTCGGTGCCGAAAGGGTGGTTCCAGGACGGCGGCTGTGACTCGTCCGGGGTAATGTCCGCGACGGAGTACTTCCATAACCAGCCACCGACGAAGGCCAGCACTACCAGCGCCAGCAGCACGACCAGGCCGGCCACGGCCAGCTGGTGTTGCCGGAAGCGGCGCGCGACCAGCTGCCCCTGGCTGCGCTGCGCAACGACCCGGTCAGGCATACCGGATCCGCGGGTCGAGCACGGCATAGAGCAGGTCAGCGGCCAGGTTGAACAGGATGACGAAGGTCGCTGAGATCAGCAGCCACCCGGCGACGGCATAGACGTCGTAGCGCTGGACCGACTCCAGCAGGAAACTGCCCGCCCCCCGCCACTGGTACACGTTCTCGGTCACGATGGCCCCGGAGATGATCGCACCAAGATCCAGCGCGGTGACCGTGGTCAGCGGGATCAGCGCGGTACGCAGGGCGTGCCGGGTCAGCACCGGGCCCCGCCGCAGCCCCTTGGCCCGGGCCAGCCGGACATAGTCGCTGTTGAGGACTTCGAGCATGGAGGCCCGCTGAAAGCGGCTCCAGGCCGCGAAGGACAGCAGCGCCAGCGAGATCGTGGGCAGGATCATGTGGCCGACAAGGTCGGTGATCGACGCCCAGGTACCGCCCTCGAGGTAGACCGAGCTGTCACCGATGGTGAACAGCACCTGCTTGCCGACCGTCTCATTGACGCTGATGCCGGCTTCCTTGAGCAGGATCGCGAACCAGAACGACGGCATGGCCAGGAACAGGAACCCGAGAAAGGTGAACGTGTAGTCGGTCCCGGAGTACTGCTTGACGGCGCTGATCACCCCGATGATCACGGCGAGCACCACTGCCAGCAGCATCGCCACCGCGATGAGGCGAAACGTCACCAGGAACCGCTCGACCAGCTCGGGACCGATCGCCTGGGTGGACTGCACCGACGGCCCGAAGTCACCGTGGACGACCCCGGTCAGCCAGTTCCAGTATCGCGCCAGCAGGGGCTCATCGAGATGCAGCCGCTGGGCCTCGAGCTCGAAGGTGCGCGGTGGCGGCGGCGGATTGCGGGTCTTGAGCTCGGAGAGCGGGTCCCCGGACAGCGACACCATGACAAAGACCACGAACGTCGCGATGACCAGGATCGGCACCGAGACCAGCACCCGGCGCACTGCGTAGGCGAGCATGGCCGTCTTCCTGCTGCAGGGAACCCCTCCGACCGGCCGCGCTCCCAGCACCGCCAGCCGCCATAGCCTACGTTGCCCCCACGTGCCGACCCGGTGTGTGTCCCGCCGATCCTCAAGCTCGCAACCAGTCCAGCTGCATCCTGGACGTCACTGCCGTGACTCGACTCCAGCGACGTCCCCGAAACGGCAAACGTCGTCGGTGTCGAGTTCACGGGCCTCACCCACAGCAGCGAATGCCACCGCCCTCGCCGCGGGCCGCGGGCAACGAAATGCCGGTACCCTTGCCACATGACCGAACGGGTCGAGTTCGAGGCGGACGAGACAACAGCGGCGTACCTGCACCGGTGCACGCACCAGCGTGGGGTCAGCGTCGGTGTCGCCGCGGCGCGTCAGTTGCGTGAGCTGGCGTTAGTTGATGCCGCTCGGGCGCTCGCAGCGTGGGACCCCGCCGGGGCCTACGCCCAGGCCCAGACCGAAGAGCGGGAGAGCGCCGCGGCAAGCTAGCGCTGTCACTGCCGTCTGACCGTTGGGCCAGACAGGCTCTCTGGCGTAGATCAGTGACATCGCCGGGAGCGGTGCCCGAGCACTGCCATGATCGTCTGGATGCGGGGCCGCCTTCAACGACCGGTCGAACAGGAACGCAATCGGCAGCAGCTTCCCGCGGACCATGAACAGGTGCTGCACGGCACTGGGGTCGAACTGGTCACGGGCGGCGTGCCGCCGGGCCAACTCGATCAGGGGTTGCAGGGGCCCTGCTGCGATCTTGGTGGCCAGGGGCCACCGCGGGCGGGTACGTGACTGAACATCCTCCTTGCGTTCGAGACTATCTCGATATATCATGAGCGTGTCGATCGATTCGACCAGAGACATTCCCACAGATGGAGAAGACATGTACACCGATCACCACCATTCACGTCGCCACGGCGGCCACCCAGCCGTCGGCCTCCACCACGGCCGGCGCCACCACCACCCCGGCTTTCCCGCGCACCCTGACGCGGTCGGCGGTGCCAGGACACGCGGCAGCCGTCCCCACGGCGCGGGACGCGGGCGAGCGCAACGCGGCGACGTGCGCACTGCGCTGCTGCTGCTGCTGGCCGAGCAGCCCATGCACGGCTACCAGCTCATGCAGGCCATCACCGAGCGCACCTCCGGTGCCTGGCGGCCCAGCCCCGGCGCCGTCTACCCGACCCTCGGCCAGCTCCAGGACGAGGGCCTGATCGACACCGTCGCCCAGGGCGGCCGCAAACTGGCCACCCTCACCGACGCCGGCCAGGCATACCTGCACACGCACGGCGACGCGATGCCCGACCCGTTCACCGAGTTCACCGCACGCTCCGGCGGCGGCAGCGACCTGCGAGGCGCCCTCGAGGAGCTGCGTCACCCCCTCCGGCAGCTCGCGCTGGGCGACCCGCAGCAGGTGCAGGCCGCGCAGCGGGTCCTGGCCGAGGCACGCCGCTCGCTCTACCTCATCCTCGCTGGCGACGGAAGCGAGGCCGACGAGCAGTGACGGGAAGCACGCCGGGTATTTACCACTGGAGAAGAGTCGGCGTGTGACACACTCTCGGCATGACTGCAGAACCCCCTCGTATCGCCGCGATCTACGCGCGGATCAGCAACGACAAGACCGGTGCCGGGCTGGGCGTCGAGCGCCAGGAGGCCGACTGTCGGGCGTTGGCCGAGCGGCTGGGCTGGATCGTGGCCGACGTGTTCAGCGACAACGACCTGTCCGCCTACTCGGGCAAGCCGCGCCCGCGGTACCGGGCGATGCTCGACGCGATCCGGGCCGGGCGCATCAGCGCGGTGCTGGCCTGGCACACCGACCGGTTGCATCGCTCCCCGATCGAGCTGGAGGACTACATCAGCGCGTGTAACGACGGTCGGGACGTGCCGACGCACACCGCGACGGCGGGGCCGTTGGACCTGTCGAGTCCGTCCGGGCGGATGCTGGCCCGCACGCTGGGCACCCTGGCCCGGTATGAGAGCGAACACCGTGGGGAGCGGGTGGCCGCAGCGGCGTTGCAGCGCGCGCGGGCCGGTCGCCGCTCGGGTGGTCCGCGACCGTTCGGTTACGAGGACGACGGGGTGACGGTGCGGGAGCCCGAGGCCGCCGCGGTGCGTACCGCCGTGGAGTCGGTGCTGGCGGGTGCGTCGCTGCGGTCGGTGGCGCGGGACCTGACCGCGACCGGGCTGACCACCAGTATGAAAGCCCGGGCATGGGACGCGCTCGCGGTGCGGGCGATGCTGCTCAAGGCCCGCAACGCCGGATTGCGGCAGCACCAGGGGCAGGTGATCGGCCCGGCGAGCTGGCCCGCGATCGTGCCCGAGGGGCAGTGGCGGGCGGTGGTGGCGATCTTGACCGACCCGTCCCGGCGCACCACCACCTCCGACGCCCGGGTGAAGTGGCTGGGTTCCGGGCTCTACCGGTGCGGGGGGTGTGAGCGGCCGTCGCTGCGGGTGTCCACCGCCGGGCGGGGTATCCCGTGCTACCGCTGTCCCGGTGAGCGCGGCACCACCGGGCACGTGGTCCGCACGGCCGGGCCGCTGGACGCCTACATCGAGGCGATCATCGTCGGGCGGCTGTCCCGCCCGGACGCCATCGAGTTGCTGCGCCCCGCCGCACCGGAGGTGAACCTGTCCGCACTGCGCGCCACCGCCAACGCCACCCGCGTCCGGCTGACCGAGATCGCCGAGATGCTCGGCGAGGGTGAGCTGACCCGGGCTGAGGCGCAGATCGCCCGGACCCGGGCCACAGCTCGGCTGGAACGCGCCGAAGCTGAGATCACTGCGGTGACCGCCACCAGCCCACTCGCCGGGATTGTGGACGCACCGAACCCCGCCGCGGTGTGGGCCGGGCTGGATATCGGCCGGCGCCGTGCCGTGCTCGACTGCCTGATGACGGTCACCGTGCTGCCCATCACGCGGCCGGGGCCGGGATTCGATCCGGACACCATCCGAATCGACCCGAAAGAGCAGCAGGCGTGATCGGGAAACCCCATGACGGGCCGCACGACTGAGGCAGATATCCTACGCCGGGACAGGACATGATTATCAGGGGCGGAGTTGATGGGTCACGCTGATTGTGGTTGTGCACCCGACTCGCCTGTTTACGCGGTCAGTACGGACCACCATCACTGATCTCCAGCCGTCAGCCGCCCCAACGGGGGCTATAGACTTAAAGGCTGGCTCCCGCGAACAGGGCTCCGCGAGCACGGTAGGCCGGATGCGGTCAGCTGAGATCACATCCCTTGGTAAACTCGATTACGGAGAGGCGCAGACAGGAGATGTCAAGTCGGAACACCGCGACGAGACCAGCGCGGACTGTGCTCGAACTGCGAATCAGGCAACGACGGCAGACATTCGAGGAATTCTCTGAGTACGTTGAGACATTCGCCCGCGAGTACGGCGAGAAAGGCACGCTCAGTATTCGGCACCTTCAACGACTGGCCGCTGGCTCCCGGCCCGATGGCACATCACCCGGCCCGCTTCGGCCAGCGACCGCGCGTCTTTTAGAACGCATCTTCGACACCAATATCGAAGAACTGTTAGCTGCGCCAGGCGAACTCGACACCATCAAGGGGCTTACGGCTCTTCCGCCCGGCGTGCGTGCGTTGGAAGTCGCCGTTGCCGTTGTGGTGAAGAGGTCGGATGTGCTCATCGTTTGTCGGAGAGGTGGCGATGCGAACGGGATCTCCTGGCAATTCCCTGCGGGAATGGTGAAACCGGGCATGGAGCCCGGGTGCGTAGCGGTCCGCGAAACTCTGGCGGAAACAGGCGTGCACTGTCTGTTGATTCGCGACCTGGGTAGCCGCGTGCATCCCATCACGAATGTTTTGTGCGACTATCTCCTCTGTGAGTACATGACCGGAGAAGTCGAGAATATGGATCCCGCAGAAAATGTTGGCCTAACCTGGGCAGACAAGGCCACGCTGACTCGCTATATTCCCGTCGAGCAGATCTTCCCGCCAGTATTAGAAGCTCTGGATCACGGGAAGTGACATAGTTTGCGCTGTCCCGTTCGAGGGACAGGGCACCCACGAGGCCCGACTCACCTCGACCACTCCGCGACCCGCATCGAACAACCGGGTCACCGCCGCTCGGTCCAGCGTGAGCAAGCAACAGTGATCAGCGTGGCCGTCCAGCACCAGCCGCCCACTTGTCGAACGTCGAGAACCCGCGAGGCGTCCCACGTGTCCTGCCAGACATCGTGCGGGACAGATGTGGTGGGACAGGTTCCCAATGCCTATTGACCTGCCGGAATGGCTCACCGGAGCAGGGCTGGGACGGGTGCTGAGGGCTGTCCCAGCTGTCCCCGACCCCGGACACAGGCCGATACGTCAACGGCACTCGACGCTGGGACGGGACACCGAACTCGTCGTGTCGGCCCGTGTTGTCGCCTGCCACGGAGTCAGTCGGCTGGAACGGGGCCGGCCGCCGGGAAGCGGAAACCCCGCCGGGAGCCTCACGACAACGGTGACGCTCAACCGGTGGGTTCAGGGGGGAGGCTCAACCGGCGGCCGACGATCCGTGGGAGTCACGGCCGGGGAGCGGGCTCCCCGGCCGTGACGCGACGAGCTGAAAGTAAGTTTCAGGTCAGCGCCGTTGCAGGGGTAGGACACGCGTACGCCATGACGACGACATAGCACGCCGCATGGCTTCTCTGCGAACACAGCCCGGCCATGCGGACCGCACCGCGCGGTAGGCTTTGGCGTCGTCGTCCAACGGAAGGAAGCTCATGACTGACTCGCCGGACCTGGGTGTCCAGCGGACCCTTGTCCTGCTCAAGCCTGATGCCCTTGCTCGTGGTCTTACGGGCCGGATCATTACACGGTTTGAGGATGCATTACTGAAGATTGTGGGCATCAAGATGGCGAGACTCGACGCTGATTTCGCGCGTAAGCACTACTTTGATCTCGAAGAGCGGCTCGGCGCCGATATCTACAATTCTACCGCGAGTTTCATGCAAAGCGGCCCGGTCATTGCTGTTGTTCTCGAAGGTGTGGATGCGGTTGCCAAGGTACGGCAGATCATCGGCAGCACGTACCCGAACGCCGCCACGCCGGGTACTGTGCGGGGAGACTTCGCGCATCAGACCAAGGCATCGTCTGAGGTCAGCGGAAAGGCAGTCATGAACCTTATCCATGCCTCCGGAAAGGCCGACGAGGCCAAGTACGAGGTTGACTTGTGGTTTGACGATACCGAACAGTTCGACTATGAGACACTTGCCGAGAAGCTCGCCTACTGACGGTGGGATGTGTGACCGTGGCTGATTACGCTCGCTGGCGGGTTTCTTTAGGGCAGCTGGAGGCAACATTTCAGCATGAGCTGGCTACTGATACACGAGCTGCCGCAGAGACAGCTTATGCCTTGGCGTGCCGTTACGCCACCGAATATGTCGGCAGCGACCGTCGTCCATTCGATATCGCTAAGGAATGGGCTGCGCGTTCCATCGAACTGCTAGACTCCCTTCCGTCGGATACTGTCGATCAGGTAGCCAGCACGCGACTGTCTGTTGGCGGTGTGGAGTTGCCAGAGCTGCTGCATTCGGGTGTTGTCCGGGAGCGACTCGCCGATGTCCTGCGATCTTAGCGATCGAGACAAGGGTGATCCCGCGCAGTGAGCTGCGCGGGATCACCCTTGTCTCAGGCGCCGAGCATGTGGTCTAGGTGTTGCTGGACTGGCGCGTAGAAGCCGTGGGGTACGTATTTAGCAAGTTGCTGGCGCTCCGACCACACTACTTCTGAAAGTTCGTCGTGATCCGCTACTCGGGCGTGGCCGTTGACCACGTCGCACGCGACATAAACCATCGTGCGGCCGGTAGCTGGGTGAACGCGCTCGCCGAGTACTTTCCTCTCCACTACCGTCAACCCGGTTTCCTCGCGCGCCTCTCGTACGGCTGCCTCACCGGCTGACTCGCCTATTTCTACTGCCCCGGCGGGAAATTGCCACGACAGGCTTCCTTCTTTCACCCGCCGCCGAACGAGCAGCACCCGGCCGCTGTGGACGATGACCGCGGCCGCGATGGGCGGCTGTGGTCGATCAGGAGTCGGTTGAGTCACGTACTACCTCCAGGGCTTCGAGGACGGGCGGGAAGACCCGGTCGGGCGGGATGAAGCGGGGCAGGATCTTCCTGTCCACCCACACCACGCTAACATTCTCGATAACGTCGAGGTTTTGTGCGTCCCCTGCCAGATACTCGCAGAGCAGGTAGTGACAGAGCACGCTGGTGATCGGATGGATACGGCTGCCGAGCTGGCGTAGGACCGAGCAGTGCACCCCGGTTTCGCTCAGGGTTTCCCGGACTGCGACGGTCTCCGGTGATACTCCTGGTTTCACCATTCCTGCTGGAAATTGCCAGGAGATCCCGCCTCCGTCGTCTCCCCGGCGGCAGACGACGAGTACTTCGGAGTCTTTTACCACAACCGCGATAGCAACCCGCAACGCGGCAGCCGTGCTCGGATCAGCGCCTCGCCTTCGCTCGGTTTCTGCTGTCCCGTCATCGTATCCTGAGCCAGTGTCAGCACCCCGCGCCGGTGGCTGATCAGCAACGAAGGCAGCGAACCGGGCTCTCACAGCCGCCGACGCCTGTCCCAGCTTCGTGTCAAGAATTTGTTGCATCTCGGACTGCGGTCGCAGGGTGGGTTTCTGATGCCATGAAGCCACAGTCCGGACGCCGATCCCAAGCTGCGCCGCGAACGATTCGTTACTCAGGCGCAATGCGGCCTGTAGCGCACACGCGGTACGACCCGTCCAGCCACTCATCAACTCCATTGTGGCGCGTTTCTCGCGGCGTTGTGCATTGAATCTGCACTACTCATGCACTGGATGCGCATCGGTGATGCATGGGTTTCGCGGCGGATTCCAGCTGGAATTATGGGCATGGAGAAAACCTGGTCCAGCAGCCGGAAGCCTTCGGCTCTACCGATGTGTGCGAACATGCGCGACCACCGTTGCGAGATCGGTTTTCAAGGCATCCAGACGTTCGGTGATGTCGCTCAGGCGTTGGGTGATCTCGCTCAAGCGCTGTTCGTGCGCGTCCAGCCGGGACCACACCGTGTCGTCGCCCTCCACTGCAGGCGCACCCGGGCGCGGCGGCCGGCGACCGTGCAACACCGCGGCCAGGTGCTGGGGGTGCCAGCCGAGCGTCACCGACAGCGACTCCAGCGTCCGGGGGCTGCGGCGGCGCTCCACGGTGTGGCGCTGGATCTCCCGGACGATGGCTGGCGAGACCCGCGAGCGCTCCACAAGTTCGCGTTGACGCCATCCGAGCTCATTCACGCGCTCGTTGATGGCCTTCGCGACCGCCACCCAATCCTCCGACACCTATTCCTCCGCGCTCCGCCTCGCCGCAGAGATTAGTTGTTCCACGCGATGTCGCGGCGTGACACGGCGCGTCCCGCGCCAAATGCAACCAGCACGCCCCTTTCTCGATGAAATCATCGATTAAATCATCGAATTCTTGTTACGAAGGGCTTCATTTTCATGCGTACTGACATGTCCGACGCCGGGCGTCGGGCGTACTACACGGTTCGGGAAGCCGCCTGCATTCTCGGCGTCACGCCCTCGATGGTCTCTCGCGCTATCCGTCTGGGCACGCTGCGCGCTGTGCGGCGACACGGCCGGCTGGTGGTTCCCGCCGATGCCCTGATTCGACTGCTCGCAGAGCCCACCGGCAACGACCCGCAGACCGGGGGTACCCGCTGGGCCACCGGCGATGGCGGGGGTGAGTCCCGATGAGCCTGACACCGGATGGTGCCGTGCTGGTCGTGGTGCTGGCCGTGGCCGGGTTGGGGATCCTGGTGGCGTTTCGCAGCGGCGCCCGCAGCGGGCACCGTCTGGCCCGCCACAGCCAGGAGGTGACCCGGATGGGCGGCACCCTCCTGCGGGCGCTGGGTACCGCGGCGTTCATCGTCGCCGTGCAGTGGGCGGTGCTGTTGTTCACCTCCGATGCCCGCGCCTGGGCCGTGGCCCTGGGCATCCCCGCACTGTTCGCCGGTGCCGCGATCGCCCGGATGCTCTCCGTCACCGAGATCATCCACCCGCCCACACACAAGCGGGACCGCCGATGACCAGCCACCCGCCCCCATCACCACGAGACGGACTCCCTCTGCACGTCGCGGCCCAGACGCGCGAGACGGCGGTTGTCGAGCCGGCATATGACGTCCGGCGGCCGGTTATCCACCGGGTCGTGACCTGGTGGGGGCGTTCTCGATCCGTGCCGGTCACGTTCAAGTCCCGCCCGGCGCTGCGGCAGGCCGCCAAGGACATGATCGTGTGGGTCGTGCGCTCGCCGTGTCGCTTCGCCGGTGCCGTCAGCCGGGGCCTCGTCGTCGCCGCGCGGGGGTGGCGTCGGTGGGTCCGGGTGCACGACTACCGCGACGCGGCCGAGCAGTCCGAGAGGCTGGCGGACAAGTTCCTCGAGATCCGCGCCTTGACGTTGTTCCGGTGGAGACTCACCGCAGCCGCGATCTGGGCCGGTGCGGTGACGATGATCAGCGCCGATCTCGTCTACGGCGTTGCTGTCGTGTGGATCGCAGCCGGGGCCGGTGCGGTCGCACTGGCGATCACCGGTCGGCGCACGGACGGCTCGCCGGGCCGTCAGGCGGTGCTGGCCGGTCCGCGCACGCTCACCTGGACCATGGACCCACAGGTGCTGGTCGACGCATTCCGGGACGCGAAGCTGATCGGCAAGGACGAAAGCCTGCGCCTGGTCGAGCGCGCCGCGCGGGTCGGTGACGGGTGGGCGATCACCGTGGACCTGCCGGCCACCCGCAAGGCAGCCGATGCGATCAAGCACCGGGACGCGCTCGCCTCCGCCCTGGCCGTCGATGAGGTCCAGCTCATCGTCGAACGGGTGCGCGGCAAGGGCGGCCACGCCGGACGGGTGTTCCTCTGGGTAGCCGACGAGGACCCCTACTCCGGTCCGCCGCTGCGGACGCCGTTGCTGGATGTGGAGTGCTGGGATGCGTGGCGGCCGGTGCCCTTCGGCCGAGACGCACGCCAACGTCGGATCGATCTCCCCCTGGTGTGGACCTCGCTACTGGTGGGCGCGATCCCCCGGCAAGGCAAGACCTTCGCGATCCGGCTGCCGGCCGCCGGGCTGATCCTGGACCCCTACACCCGGCTGTATGTGTTCGACGGCAAGGGCGGCAAGGACTGGGACGCCGCCGAACAGGTCGCCTACCGGTTCGTGCGCGGCGACGAACTCGACCACGCCCACGCCGTGCGCGACCATCTCGTGGAACTCGTGGCCCAAGTCCAAGCCCGGTTCGCCCGGATGGCCACCCTCGACGACGAGGTCTGCCCGGAATCGAAGATCACACCAGCCATCTCCCGGGACCCGAACCTGGGAATGCCGATCACCGCAGTGATCATCGACGAGGTCCACGTGTTCCTGGAGAACCCCACCCGCGAACACGTCGGCGGCAAGAAGACCACACTCGGTGAGTACATCGCCGACCTGCTGACCTACCTGGTCCGCAAGGGGCCCGCGGCGGGGATCGTGGTCATCCTGGCCACCCAACGCCCGGACTCCACCACCATCCCCTCACGGCTGCGGGCGGTACTCGGGTCACGGTTCGCCCTGCGGGTGATGGACTGGCGCGACTCCAACATCGTGCTCGGTGAGCAGATGAACACCCGCGGATACGACGCCTCCACCCTGCTCCCCTCCCATAAGGGGGTGGGGATTCTGCGGCCGGATGGCGAGACCGACGCCGGGGCCGACGTGCTGGCGATGACGGTGCGCACCTACTACATGCCCAACCCGCAATGGCGGGAGGTCTGCGCACGCGGGCGGGCGTTGCGGGAGTCAGCCGGAACGCTGGCCGGTCACGCGGCCGGCGACGATCAGCGACAGGCGATCGACCCCGCCAGTGTGGTCAAGGCGCTCGGTGCCGGAACCGCCGTCGAGACCGAAGGGTGGAGTTCGGAGCGGTCAGCCGAGTTGCCGGAACCT
The DNA here is from genome assembly GCA_050699815.1 of Pseudonocardiaceae bacterium. GTDB lineage: Bacteria > Actinomycetota > Actinomycetes > Mycobacteriales > Pseudonocardiaceae. Next base: position 48,545 of record JBOHFT010000012.1, read on the forward strand.
TTGGCATCCGTTGTGGACTACCTCGGTGATGATCTCAGTCCGTACGGGCGGGAGTTCGTGCCCACAGCCGAGTTGACCGACGGACTAGACGTCGAGCCAAGCCTGTTCGCCCGGCGAATGGGCGAGTTGGGATGTCGGCCGACCCGCCACTACGTGCCGACCGACGACGGCGCGCCACGACGGGTGCGCGGCTACCTCACCGCGGACATCCGGGCAGCCCTCGATCGAGCGGTGACCGATGAAACCGGCTCCGACACGGCAACCGAAACCGACTGATTCGCCGATCAGCCGACTCGCGTATCCCGCCCTGCTGGCAGAGGTCGGGCCAAGACACGTCGGAAAACCCCCAACCACCCCTGATTGCCCTGAGAAAAGGAAAAAACATCTGACGAGAAAACCAAGAAACTCAAAGCGAGAACCCGGCGCCGACAGGACACGAAACAGAGCCGAGCATGCGCAACCGACCACGACAGCACCGCAGATCGAGGCCACCGACTCACCCAGATCGCGGCCACCCTCACGGAGGCAGCCCGCCCAGACCGCGCAAGAGCCGCCGCCGAGTAACACCGACCCCGCGACCCTGGAGCGCCCCGCCCCGGTGCTCGCCGAGTACGTCCGGGCCATCGTCGACTCGTTCCCGCCACTGACCCCCGAACAGCGCGACCGCATCGCCACGCTGCTGCGCACCCCCGGTAACCGGGAGGCGACCCGGCGTAGTACCCACTGACGAAATCTTGTGGACGTGTGACGGGAAGAGGCTTCCGACCGATACCTCTATGGGTTGTGACGGCGCTGCGGCGAGGATGAGGGGAGAACTCATGGTGGACAGCGGGCTGGGGTTGGCCGAGGCGATCGACGTGGTACGCGCTGAGCTGCGCAAGGCGCAGGACTCTGGGCAGGGCGCGGATGTGCGCTTCAGCGTCGGGTCGGTCGAGGTTGAGCTGGCCATCGAGGTGGTCAAGAAGGCCGGCGGCCAAGCCTCGATCAAGGTGCTGAATGTGCTGTCGGTGGGAGGAGGTGGCGAGGTGTCCCGGGGGGATACGAACCGCGTGAAGGTGGTGTTGAATCCGGTCGGCGTCGGTGGCGCGCCTTTTGAGGTCGGCTCGGCGCAGGATCACCGCCCGGACGGCGAAGCGCAGGGCGGTTAGGGGGCTGGCTGGGCTATGCGGATACCGGAACGGTTGGTGGAGGTGTGGGCGGCCGGCACTGATGGTCGCGGCACATGCGGCAGTGGTTGGATTGTCGGCCGGTGGGGGGTGTTGTGCTGTCGGCATGTGCTCGACCGTTACCTGTCCAGCGGCGGGGACAGCCCCAGGTGGCCGGTCGGCTCCGGCACGCGGCCGGTGCTCCAGATGCGACAGGCAGCCGCTGTGTCCGCGAGTGGCTGGATCGACTGCGGCATCGCCTGGGTGCACCCGGCTCGCGACCTGGTCCTACTTCGGATCACTCCAGAGGCCGGCTCGCTGTGGCATCCGCCGACCGAGCGGTCGCCCCGACTAGCAGACATGGGCCAACACCCCAGCGAGTGCGTGGCGACCGGATTCCCCGACGCTGAGACCAGACCCACCGGGCTGCGAGACAGCGACCAGGCGCCGGGCCGGCTGCTTCCCGCTGGCGGGGCTCGGGATGCACACGGGTTGGCTCCCTTCGATGTCAGCGTCAGCGTTCCCGACGACGCCCTGCTGTGGGAGGGGTTCTCGGGGTCGGCCGTGCACGACGAGCATGCCCGGCTAGTGGGACTCGTGGCCAAAGTGCACCCCGCCCGCCAGCAGCGGCGGCTGCTTGTCGTCCCCGTCGAGGACGTCGCTAACGAGCCGACCTTTGCGTCGGCGGCGGCTGCGCTCGGGCTGGACCCGGTCGTCGAGGACCGCCAGGCACCCGTGTGGCGACAAGGTGTGGATCCTCACGCGCTGACGGTGGCCGGGGTCCCCTCAAAGGTCACCGATGTCGAGGGTCTCAGGGCGTTCGGCGTCAAAGGTCTGTCCTCTGACGCCCGCGGCTCACACCTGAACTACCTCCCCCGGGACAAGGACAGCGATCTGGATGCGGCGTTGGCGGAGGCCAGAGAGGGCGGGCGTCGCATCGTGCTGGTAGTCGGCGACTCGGCTGCGGGCAAGACCCGCAGTGCCTGTGAGGGCACCCGCAAAGATCCGGTGCTGCGCGGGTGGCGCCTGGTGATGCCGTTGCCGGACGGTGGCCTGTCCAGGCTGGCCGATGCCGATCTGGGCTGGCAGGACACGGTGATCTGGTTAGACGACCTCGACAAGTACATCGGTCGAGGTCTGGACCCGGCAACTGTACGACGGGTGCTCGGCGGCGCGCCACGCGTCGTGGTCGTCGCGACGATGCGTACCAGCCAGCTCCAAGGCCGCCAAACCGAGCTCGCTGATCCGGCCTGGGAATTCCTCGTCGATGAGACACAGGTGAACCGTGTGGATCTCGATGCCGCCCTCAGCGACCATGAGCTTGACACCGCCCACGCCCAGATCTCTGACACCGCACTGCTGAGCGCGCTGGACAACGGTGTGGGCCTGGGCGAATGGCTGGTCGCGGGGCCTGAATTGATGAGAAAACTCGGTAATGGCAGAGGACTCAACCGCGTCTTGGCGGACACCCTTATCGCGTGGTACCGGACCGGCCTGCAGCAACCCCTACCCGTAGACGATGCCCGACGGCTGTGGACCGAGGTGCTTCCCCCGAGAGAGCGTCAAAAACTGCTCACACGCACACCCACCGACCAGGAGGCTCTGTTTCAGGAAGCGTCCGCTTGGGTCTGCGATCCCATTATCGACCGTGACCTGTACGAACAGGCTTTAGTCAGCAAGTCGACGCAGGGGTACGGCGCCCACGACTACGTCGTTGACCAGATCGTACGAGATTCCCAACGACCGGCGGTCCCCGACCCGATCTGGCGACACGCTCTCCAAGTCGCCACTGTCAGTCCCGAAGCCATCCACCGATCCGAGCGCATCTGGGAAGTCGGAATCGCAGCCTACCAAGAGCGCGCTTTCGACCACGCCATGACCGCCATGCAGACCCTCGCCCACTCCGGAGACGCGGCCGCCCTCTACAACGTCGGAGTACTACTGGGGCAGCTCGACCGGTCCGAGGAGGAGATCGAGGTCTACGAGCAGGTCGCGGCCCGCTTCGGCGACGACCCCCAACCCGCCCTCCGCGAGCAGGTGGCCCAAGCGCTGGTCAACCAAGGCGTCACGCTGGGGCAGCTCGACCGGTCCGAGGAGGAGATCGAGGTCTACGAGCAGGTCGCGGCCCGCTTCGGCGACGACCCCCAACCCGCGGTACGTGAAGTGGCGGAAATGGCGCGGAGGATGAAAGACGATATCGAGGGCGGACGCTGAGAGCGATGGCCTCGCTGCAAGGCGTCTTGTTCGGGTGTCAGCTCGCCCTCGCGGATCGCTGCGGCCAGCTCGTGGGTGGTGGGTTCGGTGCTCACGGGCCGGGCCTTTCTGGCGTTGGTACCGACCACCCGAATGTGTGTTATTACCCGGTGGTCGTCTGGAC
>JBOHFT010000013.1:0-49726 GCA_050699815.1 Pseudonocardiaceae bacterium
ACACCCCGAGCGGTTCAGCCACCGGCCCCAGCCACCACACCTGCCCGAGCAGGTGTGGATCAACCAACCCACCCAGAACGAGCCAACCCAGTAAGATCCACTGTCTCATTTGACTTGACAGCTACCGTTGAGTCGGTGGCCTTCAGCGCTGACGGGCGCACCCTGGCCACCGGCAGTGCGGACAGGATTGTGCGGTTGTGGGATATCAGCAACCTGCGCCGTCCCAGCTCGCTGAGTACCCTCACCGGCCACACCAACAATGTCTGGTCGGTGGCCTTCAGCGCTGACGGGCGCACCCTGGCCACCGGCAGTGCGGACAGAACTGCGCGGTTGTGGGAAACCAACGTCGACAGTGCCGCTGCTCGAATCTGTAGCATCACATGGCCCGCTATCACCAAAATCGAGTGGGACCAATACTTGCCCGACTTGCCGTACCGGCCCCCATGTCCATGAGCTACCCGATCGGTGGACCGGAGATCGCGCGGACGATGATGAGCGGGGTCTACTCGGTGCCTTCGACGATGCCGTACCAGCTGGCGCCACCGATCCCCCTGCGGAGAGCGCTCGGCAAGGATGCGCGGCCAGCGCTGTCCGTCACTGTCCATTATGAACAGTTTTGGCCTGAACCGTCAGCATCGCCACGCTGGGGGACCCACGAGCAGGAGCTTCCACACCGACTGTGGTGTCCGCCTCGTTGTTGACCTGTTCTGAGCTGGGCAATCCGGGCGAGATGCCCGGTGAGCTCCCGGGTCCGGCTCACGACACGCGACGGCGATGCGCGGACCGCGGGACCTACACCCGTGTTGCGGTGACCTGGCGGGCCATCCGGGCGATCTCCTTGGCGTCGCTGCCGGGGCGGGCTTCCAGCGCAGCGGTCAGCGGCACGAGCCGCTCGTGCCGCGCGGCAACGGACTGCAGGGTGCTCACCGCCTCGATGGCCTGCCGGGCCAGCACCAGCCCGCGGGGCTCCCCGGCCCGCACATACACCTCAGCGAGGGCGAGCTCGGCCATCGTCCGGCCCCGGCGGTGGCCCTCACCGTAGGTACGCACCGCGCTCGCCGCGAACTGTTCCGCGATGTCGAGTTGGCCCAGGTCCAGCTGAATCCCCGCAGTGGCACGATCCATAGCCGCACGCTCGAACGCATCCCGGGGCGCCCACCCCTCGCGTGCCTCAGCGAGACAGCGCTTAGCCTGATCAGGGAGATCCATCAGGGCGTAGGCGGTCGCGGAGTTCAGGGTCAGCCACGCGGTGAGCGTCGGTATCCGGGGGTCGTCGGCCCACCGGGTCACCGGCGTGGACTTACCAAGCTGAAACTCACGAAGCGAGAACTGCCCGAGCTGAAAGCACTTCAGCGCGTCGTTGGGATGCCCGCTGCGCACCAGCGTCGCCCCGGCGGTCCAGGCCGCGTTGGCGATCCCGAAACCGTCCTTGGCATCATCAGCCAGCCCCAGCGCACGAGTTAAACAACCTGCGCCGTCCACCCCGGAGTCGTGATAAGCCCAGCCCGCCTCGGTGTACAGCTCCGCCAGCGCGGCACCCAGCCGCGCCTTGACCCCCTCAGCGGCAGGCACCGCCAGCCACCGCGTGTAGTGCTGCGTGGCGGCACCGAACAACCCGGCCTGCCCCCCGAACTGGCGCACTATCCCGCGCAGCCGCTCGGTGACCGCCACCACCACCTGCACATGCACCATGCCCAGCCGCAACGGCAGCGCCTCAGCGGCCGGCAGGGCCAGCTCCCCCAGACCCTCCACCACCTGACCAAACGCCACCATCGACGTGGTGGCAATGAGAGTCCGGCGACGCACCTCCGCATCCTCCTCCCTCGGTGGCTCAGCAACCGCGACCTCACCACAATAGGTGCCCTTGGGGCCCCACCAGGACAAGCCCATCAGCTCCCGGGGAATAGCGAACCCCTCCGCGATACGCACCAGCACCTGATGGCTCTCCACCCGGCGGCGGCCCGCGACGATCTCACTCACCTCCGACTGAGACTGCCCGGCCAGCGCCGCGATCTGCCGCTGGCTGATCCCCGCCTCCGCCCCCAGCACCCGGTACAGGCCACCGATATCCAGCGCAGCCAGCACCCGGCGCACATCCACCCGCCAGAACAACGCAGGATCCACCGGCGGAGGATCACCAGCCCGCCCACCGGCCGTGCCGTCGTGCTCATCGCTCATGGCGCATCACCGCTTCCCCTCGGTATGTGACCAGACGAACAGTAACGGTCCCCTCGGCAGGATGAAGATCGGCCTGGCCGAACTCACGTGCAGGGTAGACGCGACGCAGCCGACCCGGGTCGGCGGTCAGCGTGGGCCAGCCCCGGGTCCGGGCAATGTGGATGATGTGCCCGGCGCACCCGTCGAAGACGTCAGTCCCGTTCAGACGTCGGCGTCGAGTTCACGGCGCCGACCACCGTATCTTCAGCAGGGTGGTTCATAAGGGAGCTGGGGAATGTGATATTGCCATCGTCCGGGGGTCAGCACGCCGCGGGTGGCGGCGCAGATTCGCTGGATGGCGTGTTCTCCGTTCAGATCCCAGAGACCCACGGTGTTGCCATTCGCGCTGGCGAGGAACTGCCCGTCGCGGCTGAACGCCACAAGGTGCCCGATGCTGGCGTACCTGGTGAGCGGATCACCAAGAGGTGTCACGTCGGCCAGCGTGGCAACGTTCCACAGGCGGACCGACTGGTCGGTGCTCCCGCTGGCGAGGGTGCGCCCATCGGGGGCGAACGCCACGGACAGCACCGGGGCGTTGTGCCCGGTGTGGGGTCGCCCCAGGGACGCCGGGCGGCCCGGGTTGCGGACATCCCACAGGCGCACGGTCTTGTCGTTGCTCACGCTGGCGAGGGTGCGCCCATCGGGCCCGAACACGACCTGCCGCACGTCCCCGGTATGGCCGGTGAGGGGTTGTCCGAGGGCCCGGGGATGTGCCAGGTCGGACACGTCCCACAGGCGAATCGTCTGGTCGCTGCTTGCGGTGGCCAGCACGTGCCCGTTCGGGCCGAACTCCACGGAGTTCACATAGCCGCTGTGCCCGATGAGGGGCTGTCCCAGGGCTGCGGGGCTGGCCGGGTCGGACACGTCCCACAGCCGAACAGACTGATCGTCGTGTGCGGTGGCCAGCACACGCCCGTCGGGGCTGAACGCTACGACGGCCGTGTACCGCGTGTCTACCATGAGGGGCTGGCCAAGGGATGTCGGATGCGCCGGATCGCGGACATCCCACAGCCGCACGGTCTTGTCACCACCACCGCTGGCCAGCAGATTTCCCTGGGGGCTGAAGGCGACTGCCAACACACCCGTGCGGTGCCCGGTGAGGGGTTGCCCCAGGAGCGTCGGGATGGCCGGGTTGGTGACATCCCACAACCGGACGGTCCGGTCGTCGCTGCCTACCGCAAGCAGGCGCCCGTCGGGGCTGAACACCGGCCGGGACCCCAGGGGAACACGATCGACCACGACTGCGGACGGAATCGACCAGAGCCGGGCGTCTCCGTCCTCACTGCCCGTGGCGAGCGCACGCCCGTCCGGACTGAACGCCACGGCGAACACCGTGCCGGTCCCTCCGGCGAGCGGCTGGCTGAAGGACATGACGCGGGCTGGGTCGGCCACGTTCCAGAGTTTGGCCGTGCCGTCCGCGCTGCCCGTGGCGAGCAGGCGTCCGTCCGGGCTGAACGCCACCGACCGCACGGGGGCGTCGTGCGCGGTGAAGGGCCGTCCCAGGGCCACCGGATGAGCCGCGTCGGCAACGTCCCACAGCCGCGCGGCACTGTCCGAGGTGCCGGTGGCGAGCAGGCGCCCGTTCGGGCTGAACGCGACGGAGCGCACCCCGTCTTCGTGCCCGGTCAGCGGTTTGCCGAGCGGCACTGGGTTGGCGGGATCAGCGAGGTTCCACAGCCGGGCTGTGTGGTCTTCGCTTGCCGTCGCCAGTGTCCGTCCGTCCGGGCTGTACGCGATCGACCGCACCGGTGCCTGGTGCCCGGTGAGCGGCTGTCCGAGAGGTACCGGGTTGGTGGGGTCACGCAGATCCCACAGCCGGGCCGTGCGGTCTTCGTTCGCGGTGGCGAGAACGCGCCCATCAGGGCTGAACGCCACGAGATAGACCGTGCCGCCCTGGGCGGTGAGCGGCCGGCCGAGCGGCACCGGGCTGGCGGGGTCGGTGACGTTCCACAGCCGGACGGTCTGGTCGTCGCCCGCGGTGGCCAGGGTTCGCCCATCGGAGCTGAACACCGCGGAGCTCACCCAACTCGTATGTCCGGTGAGTGGCTGCCCGAGGGGCTGGGGGTTTGTCTTGTCGCGGATGTCCCACAACCGGACGGTCCGGTCGTAACTGGCAGTGGCAAGGGTGTGCCCATCCGGGCTGAATGACGTCAGATACACGGCACCGCTGTGGCCGGCCAGCGACGTCGCGAGGGGAATGTTCTGCGTCGCGACCAACCTGGTGTAGACGTCGTTGTCGAGTGGGCGCATCCGGTGCGCGACCAGGTTCAGCTGCGCTGACAGGGATGGGTCGGTTGCCTGCATGCGGTCCGCCTCGGCCACCACCCGCCGGAACACTGCCTCGTCTCGCTGCCGGACAGCTACCAGCGCGGCGGACGCCGCGATCAGTGCGAACACCACCACGGTGGCGACGGCGGCTCGACGGGCCCAGACGCTGCGCCGCTGCTGCCGCACCGAGGCGATGAGGAAGTCCCGGGGCAGGCCGGCCGGGCCGGGCGAGTCCACCACCCGTGCCAGGTGCCGGACGTTGTCCAGGCGTGACCCCCGATACAACAGCGAGGGGTCACGCCCGCCCCGGTCCCACACCGCAGCGTCCTCGACCAGGCGCTGCCGAGCCAGGTGCCCGGCCCGGTCCTCATCAATCCAGCCCCGCAGCCGCGGCCAGGCGTCCAGCAACGCCTCGTGGGTGATCTCCACCGAGCCGGCATCGAGCATCACCAACCGCGCCCGGGCCAGCACCTCCAACGCCCGCTGCGCCGCCGCACGGCTGCCTGCCTGCTCCACTGCGTCCTCGCGGGTGACCCGCCTGCGGGCGTCTTTGGTGTCGTCCCCGAACCGCACCAGCCGCAGCAGCACCGAGCGCGCCGCGGCCTGCCCGGCGGTGTCCAGCTCGGCCCAGGCCCGTTCAGCGGTCTCCGCCACCGCGCCGTAAATCCCGCCAGCCGCCCGGTAACCGGCGATCGTGAGCGTGGTGCCCTCCCGGCGCTGCCACGTCGACAGGACGGCATGGGACAACAGCGGGAGCGCCCCCGCGTCGTAGGACCGCCGGCTGACCCCGGCCCGGGCGCGCCCGCCGCTGACTCCCAGGTCCCGCAGCAGCAACTCCACCAGACCGGCCTCCAGTTGCAGGCCGGCCGCCTTCGCCGGGCTGGTGACCGCCTCCCGCAACTCCTCCGCCGTCATCGGGCCCAGGACCATCTGCCGATCCTGCAATGCGGCGGCGAGCTCGGGGTAGTTCAGGCACCGTCTATAGAAGTCCGCCCGCACCCCCACGACCACCATTGCTGGAGCTATCCCGCCCGGGGCGTCGGGCGTGCTGGCTGCCTCCAGAGTGTCCACGAACAGCAGACGCCGTTGTTCACTCTCGCCCAAGGTGAACGTTTCCTCGAACTGGTCGACGACAATTATCAGCCTGGCGCTGTACCCGGCCGCGTGCTCCGCGTGCGCGGCACACGCGGTTCGGACCCGGGACGCGAACTGGCGCACAGATACCGAGCCGACTGCATCCGCGTCGATGTCAGCGGCCTGCACTCTCGTGACGTGCTGAGCCGTATCCAGGGTTTCGGTCAGCTCCGGAACGTGACGGGCCAACTCGCCGAGTGGATCGATCCCCGGGGTCATGACAACCACCGGCCAGCTTCCGGACCCCACCGTGAGTGCTCCTCGCGCCAGCGCCGGGATCAGGCCAGCATTAATCAAGGAAGATTTCCCAGCGCCCGATGCTCCGACGAGCATGACGATTCCCCCGGCGCCGAGCGCACCACAAAGCTGCACCAGCAGTGTCCCCGTGCTCCGATCGCGGCCGAAAAACCACTCAGCGTCCTCTTCGCCGAATGCCGCAAGCCCCTTGTAGGGGCACACACCTGTCTCGCCAGGGCCCAGCGTCGCGCCGGACTCCGCACTAGCGGCGGGATGGCCTGAAACCCGGCTTCCCGCCAGGGCTACCGGGCTGGCCAGGGCTTCTTCCCAGAGCCTGCGCCAGGTGCCCAGGTCATACAGGCCCGCCACGCAGGGACCCGGCCGAGCCTCGCGGGCTTGCCCGATGAGCACCTCCAGCACAGCGGCCAGCGTGGCGAACCGGGCAGGCACGTTCCGGCCACGCCGCCAGTCGCCGACCCGCGCCGCGGTCACCCGGATGGGTCGTCCCGACTCATCCGTCAGGCCGGTTCGCGCTAACGCCGCGGTCACCCGCTGCAACGGTGGATCACCGGCTTCGGCGCACAGCAACGTGAACCGCTCCGCGAACACCTCACGCGGCCCTCGGCCCGCCCCTGACTCGCTCATCGGCGCACACCATATCCATCAGACGTTCCGGGAGCTGGAGGTTCCGCCCGACGGCGCGACGCACCTCCCGGGGGGAGTGACGGCACCGGCAGCATAATCAGCTATGTCGTCCCGGGCGACGTCAGCGGCAGCCCACGGGTGCGATGCTCAGGACGTGCTCGAGAAGATCCTGCCCGGCGCCGTCGCCTGCGCCGAGGCGTTCGGCGATCCCTCCGACGCCGTGCTGTACCCGCAGGAGGAGGCGATGATCAGCCGGGCGGTCGAGAAACGGCGCCGGGAATTCCGCACGGTCCGCCACTGCGCCCGCCGGGCGCTGCGCGAGCTCGGCCTGCCGCCAGCGCCGGTGCTGTCCGGTGCGCACCGCGAGCCGTTGTGGCCACCCGGAGTCGTCGGCAGCATGACGCACTGCGCCGGTTACCGGGCGGCGGCGGTGGCCCGCAGCCGGGATCTGCGCACCGTCGGGATCGACGCCGAACCCCACGAACCACTGCCACCTGACGTCCTGGGCACCATCGCGCTGGCCGAGGAGCAGATCCAGATCGCCGGACTGGCCGCGGCGCACAGCGCCGCGCACTGGGACCGGATCCTGTTCTGCGCCAAGGAAACGGTGTATAAGGCGTGGTTCCCGCTGACGCATCGCTGGCTGGGGTTCTCCGACGCCGCGATCACGATCGGGCCGACCACCAGCGATCCCGCCGAAGGCACCTTCACCGCGCGCCTGCGGACGGCCGGGCCGACGATCGCGGGGCACGAGCTGACCGGATTCGACGGCCGGTGGCTGATCAGTGACGGCCTGGTGGTCACCGCGATCGCGGTCCCGGCAGCCCACCAGAAGGACCTCTGGATACGTTCACTAACGAGTGATATCTGGTGACCTGAATCACCATCAGGATGGCCCTGGCGACCGGCGATCGGGCCAGCCGAGGGAACCAACAGTAGCCCTCCGACCTGCGAAGACGGTGAATCCGTTGCGCCGGGTGACAGCGAGGTAACAGCGCCCATAGACCAACCGGGTCCAGCATCACCCCTCTTGCGTCACGCACGGTTATCCGTACGGTCAACATCGTCCGGCACCACGGAGCCACCTGGTGCGGGAATCCGGGCCCGGCGCGCAGAGCCCTGTCCCTCGGGGGACCGGATACCGCACACCTCACCCTGACTCGGGACAGGGGCGCAGACCGCTGATCGATCCGGTGCGGGAGCCGACTCCCGCACGGCCGGGAGGTCACCAGCCGCGTGCGCAGTCCTGGACGGGGGGCTGGATCATGAAGGGGATCTCCGGGTTTATCACCCGCACTGGTATCGCCGCGGTCGTCATGGCGGTTCCGCTGCTGCTAGCAGCGCCGGCCCAGGCGGCCTCGAACCGCCAGTGGGATCGCTTGGCACTGTGTGAGAGCGGCGGCAACTGGCGCGCCAACACCGGCAATGGGTACCACGGCGGGCTGCAGTTCAGCCGCCGGACGTGGGCAGCCTTCGGCGGCAGGGCCTACGCGGGCACCGCCAACCACGCTACCCGGCTACAGCAGATCGCCATCGCCGAGAAGGTGCGCGGTGCGCAAGGCTGGAAGGCCTGGCCCGCCTGCTCCAGAAAGGCCGGGCTCCGATGACAACCGTCCTTTCTGTGCCACAATGTGCCCACGCCCAACGGTCATACCGACTGCTCGCCTGACATCACTGAGAGTACGAATGCCGAACCTGAAAATTGTTCTCATTTCGGCCGGAATCATTGCAACCATGACACTGGGTGTCTCGTGCCTGGCATCGAGTCAAGCCCCGCCGTCCCCGAACGGGACCCCGCGAGTCGTCCGCCTGACCGAGACATTGGTCGTCAACAGCGGGGACGTCATCCGCGACACGCACTTCATCTGGGCGGGCCCGGCGACGTCACCCATGTTGCGGCTGGCCGGCGCGCAATTCGCTACTCTCGACCACCTCGTCTTCGAGGTCCCGGACGGCCAGCACGCCACCGCCGCTGTGCAGCTCGCCAACACGCCCGCCGGGGGACCGCTGGCAAGCCAGCTGTCGAACCTGAAGATCGGCAAGTTCGGCGTGCCGGGGAACTTCGACTACGGACTGCTCTGGACCGACTCGCTGAACGGCGATTCCAACACCATCACCAATGTGGCGATATTCGGAGCGGCCCGCGCCGGGATATCACTGGCGAACCCGCAGGCCACCGCGAACACGTTCCGCGGGGTCTACGTCTTCAGGGCGCCGATCGGCCTGCACAGCGCGGCCGGGGGCACGATCGAGTGCGAGAACTGCGGGTTCATCGGCTCGACCGACGTCGATGTAGAGCTCACCAACGGCGCCGGGCTGATCCTCACCGGAATGTACTCGGAGCAATCTCGCTCATTCGCCCGGGTCACCGCGGGCCCAGGCGGTGGCGGCCTCTCCGTTCTTGGCGGCTACTGGCAGTGGAGCCAGGCCGCGGAAGGGTTCACGATCACCGGGCAGAACACCTGCTGCTTCCGCTCCTGGCTACGGCTCACCGACTTCATGGTGACACCCCTGGACGGCCAAGCGCACGGCACGATCAACGGCTTCGATCCCAGCATCAGGTTCTTCTCGAACGCCGCCGGGCTGCAGGAGACCGCGCAGGGGCCGGGGTGAGTGGATCGCCCGCGAGCCGCCGCGGGGCGGCGAGGTAGGCGACGAGCAACGCGGCCGCCAGCACAGTGGCCACGATTCGCAGACGCGTGCTCACACTCAAGGACACGATTTCGAGCGTGGTCACGGCGAGGCCGACGCCGAACGTCAGCAGGGTCACTTTCTGGTGTGACCAACCGGCATCGCACAACCGCTGGTAGGCGTGCTCCCGGTGCGGCCGCAGCCAGTCCTCCTTCCGGAGGATGCGCCGCAGCAGGGTCCAGCCGGTATCCGCAAGGTACAGCGACAGCGGAGCCAGCGCCGCCGCTACCGGCACGCCCCAGAGCACGGCGTACACGGCGAGCACAGCGAGCGCCGCTCCGAGGGTGTAGCTGCCCACGTCACCGAGAAAGACCCTGGCGCGCCCGGCGTTCCAGGGCAGGAACGCGAGCCCGGCCGCGGCGGTGATCGCTGCGGCGACCGTGAGCGAGGGGAGGTGGCGCCACAATCCCAGCGCGGCGAAAGCCAGGCCGCCGAGCACGGCGTGGGCTCCTGAGATGCCGTTGATCCCGTCCATGAAGTTGAACGCATTGACGTACCCAGTGATCCATACGGCAGCGATCCCGACCACGACCGCGGCCGGCAGGAACTGCGCAGGCGCACTGGGCAACAACAGGTAGGCCGCGACAGCGCCGCTCAGCAACTGCAGGATCAGCCGCACCGCGACCGGGACACCTCGCAGGTCCTCAGCCAGACCGATCGCGAAGAACAGGACCAGCGCCACGATCAGTGGCGACCACGTGCTGTCGTTGAGGACACCGACGCCGACGAGCATGCCCAGCCCGACGGCTATCCCGCCGCCACGGGGTGTGGAGACGGTGTGCGAGGAACGAGGTCCCGGGATATCGACCACCGCGCCGGAGCGGAGCATCCGGATCACGATCGGCTGGGCGGCGGTGGCGACCACGAGGCACGCCAATGGCGCCAGCACGGCCGCCGCGGTCATGCTGGACTCCAGCGCAGGTCCGCGCCGGGAGGGAGGCGCCGATCGGAGATACCCGGGGGCCAGGCGAGATCAGGCACCGACTGCGCGGGTTGCGCGGTCAGCGCAACGAGCGCCTGTGCCGGGCCGACGACCGACGCGGTCTCGAGCATCTCCACGGGTGTCAGCGACGGCACTGACACGTGGGAGATAGCGGGGTGCAGTGGCCGCCTGCCACGCTCTTCGCCGTCGCCGAAGAGTTCCTCGTGCAGCTTCTCCCCGTCGCGCAGCCCGGTGTACACGATGGGTGCCGACCTCCCGGCGATTTCCATCAGCTGACGTGCTACGTCGGCGATGCGCACGGGTGCGCCCATGTCGAGCACGAGGGCCTCACCGGGTGACCCGATCGCAGCCGCCTGGATGACGAGCTGCACGGCCTCGGGGGTGGTCATGAAGAACCGGGTGACGTCGGGGTGGGTCACGGTGAGGGGGCCACCGCGCGCCAGCTGCTCGGCGAAGGTGGTGAGCACCGAGCCCCGGCTGCCCAGAACATTCCCGAATCGCACCGACAGGAACGTGCCGAGTGCCCGGCCGGCCGCGTCGGCGACAAGCCGCTCCCCGATCCTCTTGGACCGGCCCAGCACGCTGCTGGGGTTCGCGGCCTTGTCGGTCGAGATGTTGACGAACCGCTCGACGCCTGCGGCCCGCGCCGCCTCCAGCACGTGCAGCGTGCCCAGCACGTTCGTCTTCCACGCTTCGGCTGGGTACTGCTCCAGCATGGGCAGGTGCTTGAGCGCAGCGGCGTGGAAGACGACGTCCGGCCTGCGGGTGCTGAAGATCTCCTGCACGGTCTCCGCGTCCCGGATGTCGGCGAGGATGACATCCGGTGAATCCAGCAGCGCCCAACCGTGGATGGACAGCTGCACGGCGTGCAGCGCCGACTCGTCCCGGTCGAGCATCATCAGCTCGGCTGGCCCGTACTTGTGGATCTGGCGACACAGTTCGGAACCGATGGATCCGCCCGCGCCGGTGACGAGAATCTTCCGGTTGGCGAGGTACCCGGCGATCCCGGCGATGTCGGTGTCCACCTGGCGGCGGCCCAGCAGATCGATGATGTCGAGGTCACGGACGTCGGAGAAACCCACCCACGGGCGGAACAGCTCGCGCAGCGGCGGGAGCACCTTCACCCCGAGTCCGGCCTCGATAGCGGCCCGCGAGACCTCGCGCACGGTCGCGGCGCTGGCGCTGGGCACCGCGAAGACGAGCAAGTCCGCCCCGGTGGCCCGGGCCACCTCGCCGATGTCTTCCCGCACGCCGCGAACCGACACCCCGGCGATGCGCTTTCCCCGGGCTTTCCGATCATCATCGATCAGGGCCACCGGCAGGTAGCCGCTCGCGGCGTCGGAGAGCATGGAGCGCACCAGCTGCTGCCCGGCGGCACCGGCCCCGAAGATGATGACGCGCTGCGCGGAGGGGCCGGCCGGCCGGGCTCGATGCTCGCGGTAACGGCGCACGGCGAGCCGGGCACCAGCGGCGATCGACAGCGCGACCAGGGTGGCCGTCGGCGGAACTGACCGCGGCACCCAGGGCTGGGCGGCAAGGAGATCCAGTGCGGACACCAGGACCCCCACGGCAACCGTCACGCGGGCGAGGTTCAGCGCCTCGTCGAGGCTGCCGACCCAGTAGCGGCCCCGGTAGAGGTGGAACCCGACTCCGATGATCAGCTGTGCGACGATCGCGACGGCGGAAATCCGAAGCAGACCCGGCAGGTCGATCGCGGTGGCGTTGAAGCCGACCCGGAACCAGCAGCCGGTCAGTAGGCCGAGGACCCACGCCAGGCCGTCCCAGCCGAAAATGATCAATCTTCGACAGGCCCGGCTCAACTCCATCGGGTGGTCCTCTCGACGGCAAAGTGTCGCTTTGTGCTAATTTTCGTCGATGATGCCTGCTTATAACTCTTTAGTTGTCACCCAAACGGGTGACATTTGTACGGCGTACTGCGCCTGAATCCGGGCTTGCCTGGACGGCGCGGAGGCGGCCGCTCTACGTTGGTGATCTCACGTTGCCGGGCGTGGAGCCTCGGCGTCCTGGCGCGCCACTCGCCGCTGATCGGGAGGGACCATGGAGTCAGCGATCGTGCTCGGAGGTTCCGGGTTCATCGGGTCGGCGTGCGTGGCAGCCCTGCGGGGGACCGGCTGGAAGGTCCGCGACGAACCGGCTCCCCGCCTCACGACCAGCGCACGGACGCTGCCCGAGCTGGCAGCCGAGCTCCCGCGCCACCAAGCCACGATCGACCGGCTGGCGCAGCTGCTCGGCTCGGCCGATGTAGTGATCAACAGCGGTGGGCTGCCGGTCAGCAACGCCGACGGCTCCGATGACCTCTTCGGTGCGAACTCCCTGCTGCCAGGTGTGGTCTCGGCCGCCGCGCGGCAGGCCGGCCTGCGCCGGTTCATCCAGCTGAGCTCGATCTCGGTGCAGGGACGGATGGATCCCCTCGACGAGACCACCCAGCACCGCGTGCACTCGCCCTATTCGACCAGCAGGTCTCTCGGCGAGCGCATCATCGAGGGGCCCGGCCACGACCATGCGGTGATCCTGCGGCTGCCGTCGGTGCAGGGCGTGGCCCGGCTGCGGTCCAGGAAGCTGAACCGGATCGCCCGTTCCCCGCTCAGCTCGACCGCCGGCCGCGGCGACCGTCCCACCCCACTTGCGTTGATCGAGAACGTCGGGGCCGCAGTCGAATTCCTGGCGGCCTACCAGGCAGACGTGCCGAAGGTCGTGCTGCAGCCGGCCGAGGAGATCACGACCGGGCGTTTCCTCGAGCTGCTCGGCGACCGCACGCCCCGGCACGTACCGGTGAGCCTCGCCAAGCCGGTGACGGCACTGCTGCTGCTGGCTGGCCGGCGCTCCCGGCGCGCTCACACGCTGGGCCGGGGCCTGGAGCTGATGTGGTTCGGGCAGGGCCAGAAACAGAGCTGGCTGACCGGGGCCGGCTTCGTCTTACCCGTCGGCGCCGAGGGCTGGGCGGCCCTGGGACGCGCCTTGAACGCACGCTGAGCAGATCGGCCCGTCACCGCCCGGCCAGCGCCCGCACCCTTCGCCGGAGCACACCCGTGCCGAGCAGTGCGATGGCGAGGATCACCAGCAGCCGGGTGCCCGCGCGCTCGTTGTACGTGAAGGTCCCCACCCACATGAGGTCGCTCATGCCCACCACCGCCACCAGCGCGGCGGCCAGCGCGAGGGAGTCACCCCTGGTGCCGAGTGGCCGCGTGACGACGCGATGGAGCACGCCGTCGAGCCACCGGATCGCCGGCCCGAGCACGAGGACCATGGCAACGATGCCCGCGACGCCGAAGTTGAAGTACCATTCGCCCGCCGACAGCGCAGACAGCGATGCTCCCTCAGCGTAGGTGCCTTTCTCGAACAGCACCTGGATCAGGACAGCCCCGAAGCCGATCGGTTTACCTTCCCACCAGGCGCGAGGGACTTCCAGGAACAACGTGGCGACGAAGGTGGAGCCGTAACCGTAGTCGATGGTCCCCCCACCGATGCCCTCGATAACCTGCCCGAACGTAAAAAATGGTTCCACAACCGACTCGAAACCATTGTGCGCGGTATCGTCATATTCTGGGTACAGCCCCTGAATAAATGTCTCGCGAATCGCCCCGAACATCAGCAACATGCCCGGCAGGGCAGCCAGGGTGATCAGCTTCGCTGAACGGTGCCGGAAGGAGCGGCATGCCGCGGCGGCGAACACGATGCACAGCGTCGCCAGATTGAGCCGGCCGTACCCCGAGAAGAAGATCTCGAAGTACAGGATGAAGCCAATCACGGCGGCGAACAGGTACCAGAACCGACCGGCCGGCCCACCAGGGTGGTTAAACGAGGCACAGACGAACAAGACCACGCTCACGAAGGCCATCGAGCTGATGATCACGACCTCGATGCCCGCCAGCCGCGCGGCTACCGCTGTTCCCATCAGCACCAGCCCGGTCTTCCCCAGCCACGCGGTCACCTGCTGGGTGGCGTAGGCTCGCGCAGCTGCCTGCTCCGCCGGGTATGACGTGCGCCAGAACAGTGCGTACATGGCGACGTGGCTGAAGTAGCACAGCACCATGGCCAGGTGTAACACCCGCGGCACGGCAGATCCGTGCCACTGCGCGTAGTAGATCGTGGCGAAGCCGACGAACATCGCTCCGGACATCGAGTAGACGCCGGCGGCGGTAATCTGCCGGCCACCGTGGGTCCAGAAGACCCAGACACCGAAGGCCAGCTGAAGGACGCCCATCCCGGTGAGAACCGCAGCGACTCCCACGTCGGCGCCGTGCAGCGCGAGCCCGATCGTCCCCAGCAGCACCCACACCGGGACGAGGACAAGGCTAAGGTCAGCCTCACGGCGGCTGACCCGATGCTCAGGAATTCCGGTCAGCTGCACTGCCGCACCGCACCGAAGGAGGGCGAATGGGTGGTCAGGTCGTGGTGGACGTCGCGGGCGGGCAGGAGGGCGGCGCAGCGCGCTATCGCAACGAGTTCGAGCGCTTTCTCGCCATCGAGAACCGCAGCGACGTGCGCGTCGTCGGACGCGGCCGGTACCTGACGGCCGACTGGCTCGTCCGCCGGGAGCTGACAGCGCGCAACGCCACGCGCAAGGTGGCCTCCAACAATGCCGCTTTCATGACGCCGGGCGGCGAGCGGTGGACAGTGATGCAGAATGCGCTGCATTACCTGACGGAATCCGAGAAACGCGAGTTCGGGGCGACGGTGCCGCGCTCCGTGCACGCGCAGGCGGTCGTCGTGCGCTTCGGCGCGAAGCGGTCCGATGTCCTGATCGCGCCGTGCACCGCGATGGCGGAGCGAGTGATCACGATACTGCCCGAGGTACGCGACCGCGTGGTGGTCCGGTTCAACCCGATCGCGCCGGATGCGTTCCCGCCGGGCAACGTCCGGGCCCCCGCGATCCTGTGTCCCATCATTCTCCACCCCTACAAGCGGATGGACGAGCGGCTCGCCGAGCTGGTGCGGGCCCTGGACGCGCATGGTGATCCGGAGATCCAGGTGCGGATCACGGCGACGGTCTCCGAGCTGCCGGCCTTCCTGGCGCACCACCCCCGCGTGGTCGCATTGGGCCGGCTGCCCCACGAGCAGCTCCGGGTCGCCTGGTCCAGAAGCAGGGCCATCTACTTCCCGACCGGGATCGAGGCGTTCGGCTACCCGCTGGGCGAGGCCCGGCTCAGTGGCCACCCGGTCATCGCCCTCGACACTGCGCAGAACCGCGAGATCGCTGGTGGCGCCCTGTGCGCCTTCCCCGCGGGCGACGACGACGCGCTGCGTGACGCGGTGGCACGGGCCCTCACGGCCGAGGTCCCGGCCGACCCCCGGCCGTTCGATCCGACGGCGTACTTCAGGTACCTCCTCGGTGCGAACCGGGCGCGATGACCGCTGCACCGGACGGCGGCGGCCGGTCACGAGATCTGGCCGCCCCGCACCGAGGGGAGGCGGCGGGCCAGCAGCGCCCCTGCCACAACCCCTTCGGCGCACAGCGTCGCCAGCACCCCGCCAGTGACCCCGAGCAGCGGAATCGCGATGGCCAGCGACACGGTGGTCATCGCGGCGAGCGACACCGCGATCCGCGCGGCAGCAGGATACCTGGCGTCGCCGATGGCGTTCGTGGCGAGAATGCGGTTGAACAGGACAAACGGGATACTCAACCCGAGGATCTGCAACCACGTCGACGACTCGGGCACCCGCAGTTGCAGCACGTGCGTGGTCAGCCAGGGCGCGACGGCGACGACCACCATGGCACAGAGGATGCCGCCACCGAGGCTCAGCAGCTCGGCGTCGCGCCGGTGCGCCGCATTCTGGTCCAGGCCGAGGCGACGGCGGGCGCGCAGTGACGCGACCATGAGCAGGCCGGACTGGAACACCGACAGCAGCGCCTGGTATGCCGCCGCGACGGCACCGAAAGCACCCATCACGGTCACGGGGACGACCAGCGACAGCCCGATACTGGGGACCCTGAGGGCGTACAGCTCGGACACGGTGTAGACGTACAGGCCCCGGCCGGAGCCGAAAGCCCGGCGGGCAGCCGCGACGGTGGGCCGGTCGTTCCACAGGGCCCGCAGCGACGAGCTCCGCCCAGCCAGCAGTTCGAGGGAGGCGACGTTGACGGCTGCCCCCACGAGCAGCGCCATCGTCAGGGGCGCACCGGCCACGAATGCCACGATGGCCCCAGCCTTGCTGAGGTAGGTAGGTGCGGCGATCCGCAGGAACCGGGTGTCCCGGTACAGCTGGGCCAGGGGGAGCTCGGCGAAGTTGTTCCCGATGAACACCAGGGCAGCGGCGGCAAGGGCGAGCGCCGAGTAGCCCCGGTCGTGGTAGAAGGCGCCCGCTGCCAGCGCGGCGAGCACGAGGGCCGGAAAGACCGCGAGCACCTTCTGGCTCCGCACCGCGCGGCGCTCGTCCTCGGTCCCGGTGAGGTAGAGCATCCCGGATCCACCACCGGACGCTACCCCGACGATCGCCAGCACAGCGGTCATGACGATGAACGCGGCGATCTCGTCGGTCTCACCGCGGCGCGCGGCCAGGGCGATGAGCAGCGCGTTGAGCAGACCGCTCAGCAGGGTGGATCCCGTGACCACGACGAAGCTGCGCAGGGTGGCGCCACGGCCCGGCGCGGATCCGGCCATCGTCGGCGCTCCTGCCTCAGCTGCGGTGCCGAGCGATCAGGCCGAACGTGGTCGGCGGGCCGACGCGGCTGCCCACTGCCTGGATCCAGCCCACCTGCGCCGACCAGTAGTGCACCATCCGCACCGCGGCGAAATGTGGCCGGAGCAGCTCCTGCAGCGCCACCTCGTCGACACCAGCACGGACAACGTGGTACTCGGCCATGTCGGAGACCTTCGTCTCGTCCAGTTCACCCCGCAGCCGCCGTCCCACGCTCGCCAGCCCACGCCGGAACTCGCCCTGGGGCAGCCGCCACATGAGGTACCCGGCGCGTTCGACCAGCCGGGACAGGCGCGACCGGCGGGCGTACCACAGCGGGTCCTGGAAGCTCACGAAGGCGCCGCCCGGGGCGATCCGGTCGGTGTAGGAGCGCACCGCCGACAGGTAGTCGGGGATGTGGTGCAGGACGGACAGGCACACGACGACGTCGACCGGCCCACCACGGCCGGCGGCGGCGCCGTCGGTGTCCAGGACCACCTGCACCCGGTCGTTGTGGCGGAATCGATGTGTCAGCACCCGTGCGCTGGGCGCGCTCATCTCGGTGATCTCGACCTGGGCGCCCATGGCGACCAGGTGGTCGGTGAAGACCCCGTGCCCGGCGCCGACCTCCAGCACGCGGCAGGATCCCCGGGCATCGAGCACCTCGCCCACGACCTCCTGGAGTGTCGCGACGACGGTGCTCCGCAGGGCGTGGTGCCGGATGTGGGGCGAGCCGGCCGCGTAGTCGTGGCCCGCGCCGTGCGCGCTCTGTTGCAGGTCCGCCATGGACACGGAGGACCCGAATGCCCGTTTCGCCGTCATACTTGAATGATAGTATCACTCTAACAGGTGTCACTTATTCAGTGCATATAAGGAACTTTTAGTGAGAATTGGGATCATCACTCAGTGGTACTCACCCGAACGGGGGCCCAACCCCTCACCCACCGCTGCCCAGCTCTCGGAGCGGGGACACGAGGTCAAGGTCCTGACCGGCTTCCCCAACTACCCCACCGGCAAGATCTTCGCCGGTTACCGGCAGCGGTGGTCCCACCGCGAGGCCGACGGGCCCGTCCAGGTGCGCCGGGTCCCGCTGTATCCGAGTCACGACACCAACGGCATCAAGCGAGCCGTCAACTTCCTGAGCTTCGCCTCCGCCTCGACCGCCGCCCTCGGCTTCCTCAGCGACTGCGACGTCGTCTACGTTTACGCCACCCCCATGACGGCTGCCACCGCCGCTGCCACCGGGCACGCGCTGGGTGGCCGTCCTTACGTCCTGCACATCCAGGACCTGTGGCCCGATTCCGTCTTGGAGTCCGGGATGGCGGGCGGCCCTGTCGTGCGCCAGCTGCTGTCGGCCACCCTCAGCGGAGCTCTCCGGTTTCTCTACCGGCGAGCTGCCCACCTGATCGCCATCGCGCCGAGCATGCAGCAGACCCTCGTGGACCGCGGTGTCCCCGCCGACAAGATCTCCGTCCTGTACAACTGGTCCGGGGGCGAGCGCCCGGCTCCGCCGGCCTTCGACCCGGCGGTCCGAGCCCGGCTCGGCCGGCCCGGCCGGACGCTGGCGGTGTTCGCCGGCAACGTCGGCCAGATGCAGGACGTCGAGACCATCGTGCGGGCAGCGGCACTGTGCCAGGACGACTCGCCACTCGACGTGGCGATCGTCGGCTCGGGTACCGCCGATACGGCGGTCCGGCGGCTCGCCGCCGAGCTGCGCGCGGCGAACATCCGGTTCTTCGACCGGGTCGACAGCGCCGAGATGCCGCCCATCTACGCGGCGTCGGACTACCAGCTCGTGACGCTCAAGGACCGGCCGGTGTTCCGGGCGACGATCCCCTCCAAGCTCGGCGACGCCCTGTCCGCCGGCTGCCCGGTCATCACCACGGTGCCGGGTGACGTCGCCAGGATGTGCGCCGAGGGCGGCTTCGGCTTCTCCTGCGAACCGGAGAGCCCGCCGGCGCTGGCCGAGACGTTCCGGCTGGCCTGCGCCGAGGACGAGCCTGCGCACCGGCGCAAGAGGCGAGCCGCGTGGGACTACTACCGGAGGAACATGTCGACCGCCGCGGCGATGGAGAGCCTGGAGACCATCCTGGCCGACGCTGCCCACTCGAAGACCCTCAGGGGGCGGGCATGACCACGCTCTACGCCGGCCAGCGTGCGCTGGTGACCGGCGGAACCGGCTCGTTCGGCCAGACAATGGTGCGCCGCATGCTGGCAGCCGGCATCACCGAGGTGCGGGTGCTCAGCCGGGACGAGGCCAAACACGAGCTGATGCGCCAGGAGCTGGGCGACTCCCGGGTCCGGTTCTACGTCGGGGACATCCGCGACTACCTCAGTGTCGAGCGGGCCAGCCGCGATGTGGAGCTGGTCTTTCACGCCGCGGCCCTGAAGCAGGTTCCCTCCTGCGAGTTCTTCCCGATGGAAGCGATCCGGACCAACATCGTCGGCAGCGACAATGTCGTGCGGGCCTGCGAGAGCAACAGCGTCGGATCGCTGGTGCTCCTGTCCACCGACAAGGCGGTGTACCCGATCAATGCGATGGGCATGAGCAAGGCGATGATGGAGAAGGTCGCCCTATCACACGGGCTCAACAACCCCAACGCCGAGACGATCGTATCCTGTGTGCGGTACGGCAACGTGATGTACTCGCGGGGGTCGGTGATCCCGCTGTTCATCCGGCAGCTCACCGCAGGCAAGCGGATGACCATCACGCACCCGGGCATGACGCGTTTCATGATGTCGCTGGCCGAGTCGGTCGATCTCGTCGAGTACGCCTTCACCCAGGCCCGCCAGGGTGATCTGTTCATCCGCAAGGCGGCCGCCTGCACGATCGCCGACCTGGTCACCGCGCTAGGCAACCTGTTCGGCATCCGCCCGGAGGTCGAGGTGATCGGAATCCGGCACGGCGAGAAGATGGCAGAAAGCCTCGCGAGCCGCGAGGAGCTGGCCCGGGCGAAAGACCACGGCGATTACTTCCAGATCCCCGCGGACGCCCGCGACCTGAACTACGGCCTGTATTTCGACGAGGGCAACCGGGAGCAGGCACGGCTGGCGGATTACGATTCACACACCGCGGTCCGGCTCGACGTCGACGGAATCGAGAAGTTGCTGCTGAGCCTGCCCGAGGTGCACGCCGAGCTGACCAGAGCCGGCCGACGCCGGGTCGGAGCCGCCTGATGGCGGCTTCCCTCGCGGTCACCGGAGCCGGCGGCTTCCTCGGTTGGCACACCCGGGTGCGCGCCCGTGCCCAGGGCGCGGGCCAGGTCACCGCGGTGCGGCTCGGGGCGGGCACCAGCATTGCTGCCGTGACCAAGGCGATCTCCGGTGTGGATCGGCTGCTCCATCTCGCCGGGGTGAACCGCGGGACCCCGCCCGAGATCAGGTCGGGCAACACCGCGCTGGCCCGTCAGCTCGCAGCCGGACTGCGCCGGGCCGACCCGCCGCCGGCCACCGTCGTGTACGCGAACTCGACCCAGGCCGGCAACGGCACCCACTACGGCACCGTCAAGAGGGAGGCTGCGGAGATCCTCGCCACCGCGGCCGCCGATATCGGGGTGGACTTCGTCGACCTGCGCCTGCCCAACCTCTTCGGGGAGCACGGACGGCCGTTCTACAACTCCGTCGTCGCCACCTTCGCCCACCAGCTGGCTCATAACGGCCAACCGGCGGTCGACGTGGACCGCGAGCTGACCCTGCTGCACGTCCAGGACGCCGCCAAGCTGTTGTTGACTGCCAAACCCGGGCACCCCGCGGACGCGGACGCCAGCCGCCGCACCGTGAGCTCGCTGCTCGACACCCTCTCGCGCTTCGCCTCCCGCTACCAGGTCGGCGAGATACCCGAGCTGCTCGATGCCTTCGACACCGCCCTGTTCAACACCTACCGCTCGTTCACCTTCCCCGACCAGTGGCCGATCCCCCTCATCCGGCGGACCGATCACCGGGGCTCGTTCGTCGAGGCGGTGCGGGCCCACGGCAGTCCCGGCCAGTTGTCCTATTCCACGACCATGCCGGGAATCGTACGGGGCGAGCATTTCCACCTCACCAAGGTCGAGCGCTTCGTGGTGATCTCCGGTCAGGCCGAGATCGCGCTACGGCGCGTGCTGACCGACGAGACCGTGCGGTTCCAGGTGTCCGGTGCCGACCCGGTCATCGTCGACATGCCCACGATGTGGGTGCACAACATCTCCAACACCGGTGACGGCCTGCTCTTCACCCTCTTCTGGACCAATGATCTGTTCGATCCAGTGTCTCCCGACACCTATCCGGAGAACGTGTGAGCTCCCAGCGACCTATCAAGGTCGTCACCATCATGGGCACACGGCCCGAGATGATCCGGCTGTCCCGGGTCGTCGCCCGGCTGGATCGCACTACCACGCACGTCGTGGTGCACACCGGCCAGAACTACGACTACGAGCTCAACGAGATCTTCTTCGGCGACCTCGGCCTGCGCCGCCCCGACCACTTCCTCAGCGCAGACACCTCCTCGCTCGGCGCCACCCTCGGTGACATCCTGGCCAAGACCGAGGGCGTGCTCAAGCAGGAGCAACCGAACGCGATACTGGTGCTCGGTGACACCAACAGCTGCATCTCGGCTATCATGGCGCGGCGGATGAAAATCCCCGTCTACCATATGGAAGCCGGGAACCGCTGCTACGACGAGAACGTGCCTGAAGAAGTCAACCGCCGCATGGTTGACCACGTTTCCGACTACAATCTGGTCTACACCGAGCACGCCCGCCGCAACCTCCTCAGTGAAGGGATCCACCCCAGCCGGATCATGCTCACCGGATCGCCCATGCGGGAGGTTCTCGACCACCACCGGGCGGCGATATCGAGCAGCGGCGCACTGCGCCGGCAGGGGTTTGCCGAAGGCGAGTACCTGCTCGTCAGCCTGCACCGGGAAGAGAACGTGGACAATCCCGCACGCTTGTCCAGCGTGCTGCGGGCGCTGCGGGTGCTGGGTGCGGAGTACGGGCTTCCCCTGCTGATGTCGACGCACCCCCGGACCCGCAAGCGCCTCGAACACCAGCCGGCGGAGCTCACCGAGAAGCTGATCCTCCATCCGCCGTTCGGGTTCACCGATTATGTCCGGCTCCAGCAATCGGCGCGGGTGGTGCTCTCCGACAGTGGGACCATCAGTGAGGAATCCACCATGCTGGGATTCCCGGCGGTGACCCTCCGGGACAGCATCGAACGGCCCGAGGCCCTCGACACCGGGGGCATTGTGTGCACCAGCGTGCAGACCGATGCCATCGTCGATGCCGTAGCGATCGTCCTCGATCAGTACGCGCACGAGGGCCGGCCGACGATACCGGCGGAATACCTCATTCCGGATACGTCCCGTCGCGTGGTCAACTTTATCCGATCGACGGTCCACAACCGGAGGTTCCGGGACTCCGCACGTGCTGCGAGGAGGCCAGCTTGTGACTCTCCGTGAGTACCTGCTGGTGCTCAGGAACTGGCTCCTGCCCGCCGGACTCGCCCTCGGCCTGCTGTGCGCAGGAGCATTCACCTGGTCCGCCACCCCGAAATACGCCGCGAGCACCACCCTGTTCGTCTCCACTCAGGGCCTGCACAACGACGCCACCAGCGTCTACCAGGGCAACCAGCTGGCCATAGCGAGGGTCAAGACCTACACTGCGCTGATCATCAGTGATCGCATCCGCACCGAGGTCAGCGATCGCCTCCACACCGAGATCGCGCCCGGGCAGATTTCCGCCACCTCGCAGCCCGAGACCGTGCTGATCACAGCGACCGTGACCGACACCTCCCCCCAGCGGGCACAGCAGATCGCGGATGCTGTCGGCGCGGAATTCATGGCGTTGCTCGCCCAGCTCGAGAAACCTGCCAACGACACCGAGGCTGCACCCACCGTGATCGCCCGGGTGGTGCAGCCCGCAGAGCTCCCCACGCACCCGATCTCGCCGCATCCGGCGTGGAACCTGGCCGTGGGTGCGGGCCTGGGCCTGCTGCTCGGCTACGCGCTTGCGTTGCTGCGCTCCGTGCTGAGCCCGTCGCCGAAGTCGGCTGACCCGAGCGGGATCGCCCCGGCGACCAGCCAGCCGAACACCAGCTACGGACCGTTACCGCACCCGTGACCCCGAACCCTTGACCCCAAGCGGCGCAACCGGAGGAACAGGTACCCGCCGTCCTCGCAGAGGGTGTGCAGCGCGAACCCGGTCAGGCCCGCCGGGGGGCCGGTGAGGATCCGGCAGGAGTCCCCACCGACCAGGCAGGGCGCGACGGTCAGGCACAGCTCGTCGACCAGGTCAGCCGCGGCGAGCTGCGCGTTAAGGCTGGGACCGCCCTCGGCGAGCACGCTGCGGTGCCCGGCCGCACCGAGGCGCTGCAGCGCGGCGGGCAAGTCGACGTCGCGCTCCCCGGCGACCACGACATCGGCGACCGCACGCGCCGCGGCCACCCGGTCCGGCGGCGCTGCCGCGACGGTCAGCACCAGCGGGCGGGCGCCCTCGGTGAACAGCGGCGAGCCGAAGTCCAGCGCACAGGACCGGGTGACGATCGCCAGCGGCACCTTCATCGGGCCGTAACCCTCGGCGCGCACCGTTGCCGCGGCGACCAGCACCACGTCGGCCAGCCTGCGTAACGCCGCGAGGACCCGGCGATCAGCCGGGCCACCCAGCCCGCCGGACAGCCCGCCGACGGTCGCCGCGCCGTCCAGGCTGGCGATCATGTTCAGCCGCACCGCCGGGCGGCCTGCAGCGACCGGCAGGTCGGCGTAGACGTCCCTCGGATCGACGGGGTCCGCGGCGGCGGGCAGCAACTGGCGCATGGTACGCAGTCTGGCCCACGCGCCGTCCCGTTACGGCGTGCCCGAGGGCCACCGCGGGTGCCCGGGGGGCAGAGTTGCGCAGATGAGCAGCACCGTGACCGACACCCGTGGGGATCGGGCGTTTTTCGGGCATCCCCGCGGGCTGGCCAACCTGTTCGGCGTCGAGCTGTGGGAGCGCTTCTCCTACTACGGGATGCTCGCCTCGCTGACGCTGTACCTGTATTTCGAGGTGGCCGACCCCAGCCCCGGGCTCGGGCTGCCCAAGGCCACCGCCACCAGCCTGGTCGGCGCCTACGGCGGGCTGGTCTACGTCTCCACCATCGCCGGGTGCTGGGTCGCCGACCGGGTGCTCGGCGCCGAGCGGACGTTGTTCGCCAGCGCCGTTCTCGTGATGATCGGGCACCTCGCGCTGGCGGTGCTGCCGGGCTTCGCGGGCGTCGGCGTGGGCCTGGCGTGCGTGGCCCTGGGCAGCGGCGGGGTCAAGGGAAACGCCACCGCCGTCGTCGGAACCCTGTACGCGGACAACGACGACCGCCGGGACGCCGGTTTCTCGCTGTTCTATATGGGGATCAACACCGGTGCGCTGCTCGGCCCGCTGCTCACCGGGCTCACCCGGACCACGCTGGGTTTCCATTACGCCTTCGGCGTGGCCGCGATCGGCATGGCGGCCGGCCTGATCCAGTACGCGATCGGGCGCCGTAACCTGGGCGCCGAGGCCAGGGTCGTCCCCAACCCGCTGCCCCGCTCCCGGTGGCCCATGGTCGCGGGCGCCGCCGTGCTGGTCGCCGCCGCGATCGTCGTCCTGGTGACCAGCGCAGTGATCACGGCGGCAAACCTCTCCGACGTCGTCGTGGTCCTGTGCGGGGTGGCCGCGGTGGGGTACTTCGCGGTCATCCTGACCAGCCCGAGGATCACAATGGTGGAGCGCAGCCGGGTGCTGGCCTTCATCCCGCTGTTCGTGGCCAACGCGGCATTCTGGTCGCTGTTCCAGCAGCAGTTCACCGTGCTGGAGATCTACGCCGACCGGCGGGTCGACAAGAACTTCTTCGGCTGGGAGATGCCCACGGAGTGGGTGACGGCGCTCAACCCGGTGTTCATCATCGTGCTGGCACCCGTGTTCGCGCTGCTGTGGACCACGCTCGGGCCCCGCCAGCCGTCAACGCCGATCAAGTTCGCGGCCGGCACCGTCGGCATCGGCCTGGCTTTCCTGCTGTTCCTGCCCTGGGCCGGCGGCGCCGGGGCGGCTACTCCGCTGCTCGCGGTCGCCGTCATCCTGCTCGTCTTCACCCTCGGGGAGCTGCTGATCTCACCGGTCGGGCTGTCGCTGGCCACCAAGATCTCCCCGGGGGTGTTCCGCAGCCAGACGGTGGCGCTGTACTTCCTGTCCGTCGCCCTGGGCACGGCGCTGTCCGGATCGCTGGCCGGCTTCTACCGCCCAGAACACGAGGCACCATACTTCGCCAGCCTCGGCGGGGCGGCGATCGTCGTCGGCGTGATCCTCGTCGCACTCAGCCCGATGATCCGCCGGCTCATGGCCGGAGTCCGCTGACGTGCGGCCTCAGCCAGAAAGCGGCAGATCCGGGGAAATCTTCGCCGGATGACGGTACGCAGGGGGCGGTGTGAGCGCTCTCTGTGGGTAGGACACCCAGGATGACCAGACCGGTGATCTCGGTGTCGGTGCCAGAACCTGCAACGCGTGGCCCGAGGTGGTCTCCCATGCTTGACACACACATTGCGGTCGTACACGAACTAGACCGGTATGCCGCGGACCAGATGGCCGCAGCCGCCGCCGCGAAAGCCAAGCGGCTGTGGCCGGGCGTAGTCGGTGAGGTGCTCGCCGACGAGATCATGGCCCTGCTGGACCTGCCGTCGTGGCTGCGATCCCAGACCCGCACCCACCAGCTCATCAACGCAATCCTCACCATCACCGAGCCTGACCCGCATTCAGCGGGCTGAGCGGGGTAATCAGGCCCACTTTTGGGACGCTGAGCCCGCTGAATGCGGTCAGGGCAGACCACCGGGAACCGAGTACGATCTCTGGAGACCGCCACCGCACGAGAATCACCGCCGCTCAGATCTGAGTGCGGGAGAGCCCACCGGAGGGCAGCCGGACCACGCTGACGAAGAAGTGGTCGATCTCTTTGATCGCAGCGATGAAGCAGTCGAAGTCCACCGGCTTAGTGACGTAGGCGTTGGCGTGCAGCTGGTAGCTGCGCAGCACGTCCTCCTCGGCGCTCGAGGTGGTCAGGACGATGACCGGGATGTGCAGCAGCGCCGGGTCGCCCTTCACCTCGGCCAGCACCTCCCGGCCGTCCCGGCGCGGCAGGTTGAGATCGAGCAGGATCAGATCAGCTGCCGGGACGTCGGCGTAGGGCGGCTCGCGGCGCAGGTAGGCCAGCGCCGCCGCGCCATCGGTGACCACGTCGAGCCGGTTGTGCAGCTGCCCCTCGAATACCTCGCGGGTAATCAGGATGTCGCCGGGATCGTCCTCGACCAGCAGCACGTTGATGGTATGGCCCCGCGGTTGGGTCATTGCTGGATCTCCTCTGCCAAGGCGGGGAGCCAGATGCGGAGGGTGGCACCCGCCGCGTCGTGCCCCTGGGGTTCGGCGCTGCGGCTGCGCTCGGTGTCTAACCAGATCCGTCCGCCGTGAAACTCGACGATCTTCTTGGCCAGCGCCAGTCCGATGCCGGTGCCGGCGTAGGCGTCCCGGGGGTGCAGCCGCTGGAAGATCTGGAAGACCTTGTCGGCGTACTCGGCGTCGATGCCGATGCCGTTGTCGCTGACCCATATCTCCCAACCCGGGACCGGCCAGCCATCCCCGACCGGCCGCGACCCGATCTCGATCCGCGGCGGCACCTCCGGGCGGCGGAACTTCAGCCCGTTGCCGACGAGGTTGGCCATGAGCTGGGTGAGCAACGTGCGGTCACCGGGGATCACCGGGAGCTCGCCGACGACGACCTCGCCGCCGAGCTGCTCACGGACCGCGTCCAGCTGGGCCACCGCGGCCTGCACCACCGTGGCCAGCTCGACCGGCCCGAACCCCTCCGTGGTCCGCCCGACCCGGGAGAACGCCAGCAGGTCATTGATCAGCTGCTGCATCCGCTGGGCGCCGTCCACAGCGAAATCGATGTACTGATCCGCGCGCTCGTCGAGCTGACCAGCGTAGCGGCGTTGCAGCAGCTGGCAGAAGCTGGACACCTTGCGCAGCGGCTCCTGGAGGTCGTGCGACGCGACGAAGGCGAACTGCTCCAGATCCCGGTTGGACCGCGCCAGCTCAACCGCGGATGCGGCCAGCGCGTCGCGGTCCGCGACGATCCGCCTGCGCATCGCGTCGACGTCGGCGGCCGTCGCGGCGATCTCGGGCGGGGCGCTGCCCGCACTCACCCGATGCTCGTAGTCGCCGCGGGCCACCTGGCGCGCGTCGGCGGCCAGCGCGGCGAGCGGAGTGGTCACCCAGCGCCGCAGCAGCAGCGCGGCGGCGGCGAGCACCCCGGCGGCGACCACGCCGCTGACGGCGAGCACCGCTACCTCAAGCCGCTCAAGTACTCCCAGCCGGGCCGCCGACCCATCGCGGGCCTGCTGCAGATCGGCCCGCAGCACCTCGGCGGCCGCCACCAGGGGCCCGAACCGCTGCTGATCGACCCGGTAGAGTTCATCGTCGGCCGGTCGCGGGCCGCCCCGGGCTACCGCGGCGATGATCGGCTCGGCGGCATCGCGGCGCCATTGGTCAGCGGCCTGCAGCGTGCGGTCCAAATCCCCCCGCAGCGTCGGGTCCGCGGGCAGCAGCGCCATCAGCTCGGCGACGCTGCGCTCCTGGCGGCCGACCTGCTTGCGGTACTCCAGGAGCGAGATCTCCTCGCCGCGCAGGGCATAGCCGCGGACGTCATTCTGCTGCTCGACGAGCGCCGTCAGCAGGTCACCGGCCACCCGGCGGGACGGCGCGATCCGGTCGACGAGCTCGGTCGCAGCGTCCCGGCTCTGGCCGCTGATCACGATCACCGCGGCGAGCGTGGCGAACAGCGCGAGCGCGGCGACCCCGACCAGCGCGCCGATCCACCGCGTCAGCGTCGCAGCCTTCATCCCACAGCAGCCTTCATCCCACAGCAGCGCAGCCCGGCCCGGCCTGCACCGAATCGGACAGCAGGAGGATCGCCACATCGTCGGCCAGCGGGCTGCCGTTGATCCGCACAGCGTGCTCGACCAGCCTTGCCGGCAGTTCGGCAAGCCCGGTGTCCCGTTCCGCCGCCAGCAGCTCCAGCAGCCCTTCCTCCCAGAGCAGCTCACCGGGACGCATTCCGCGGCCCTCGTTCAACCCGTCGGTGTACAGCAGCAGCGCCCAGCCAGCATCCAGGGGCAGCTCATTGCCCTTCCAGCTGGCCGCCGGGACAAGACCCAGTGGCGGTCCGCTCACCAGCTGCTGGGCGGTGAGCCGCGGGCGCACCAGCACCGGCTGCGGGTGCCCGGCCACCCGCAGCAGAGCCGTCCCGTCGGCGATCGCCACCGTGCACACCGTGGTGAACAGCCCGGCCTGATGCCGTTCACTGACCAGCACTTGCTGCAGCGCCGACAGCACCCCGGGCTCGCCGACGCCGCTGAGCACCAGCGCCCGCCAGGACACCCGCAGCAGCGCGCCGAGCGCGGCCTCGTCCGGGCCGTGCCCGCACACGTCCCCGACAATGGCGTGCACCGAACCGTCCGGGCAGCGGATCGCGTCGTAGAAGTCGCCACCGATCACTGCGGCGTCGCGCCGCGAGCGGTAGAACGGCACTGCGTCCACCGCGCTGCCGTCCAGCAGCAGCCGGGGCAGCAGGCCTCGCTCAAGCCGGGCCGACTCGGCAGCGACCAGCTCCTGCTCGCGCAGCCGCGCCACGGTGGCTTCCGCTCGACGGCGCTCGATGGCGTATCGGATGGCCCGGATCAAGACGGCGCCGTCCGTCTTGCCCTTCACGAGGTAGTCCTGGGCGCCGGCCCCCACCGCCTCGATGCCGAGGTGATCATCGTCCAGCCCGGTGAGGACACAGATCGCGGCAACGGGGTCGGCGCGCAGCAGCTGGCGAAGCCCGTCCACACCGGAAGTTCCTGGCAGGTTCAGGTCCAGCAGGACACAGTCCGCGTCCGCCAGCAAACCCCCGTCCAGCACCCGCTCGACCGATTCCGCCACGACCAGCGTGATCGCCGGGTCGACCTCGGCGAGCAGCTCGCCGACCAGGAACGCGTCGCCGCGGTCGTCCTCCACGAGCAGCACCCGCTCGGCCACGATAGGGCGAGCCATGCGACCGGACTCCTCCCGCACGCTGTCGGCTACCGTGCGCTATCCGATGCGGATACAACTGCAACAGTGTAGCGCCGCCACGCCGGTACCCCGTGACGTCATGTCGGCCACACCTATCTGGTTCTATGGTTCATCTCGATCACATGGACGTCAGTCATGGGGGATCCGGTGAATCGGTCTCGGTTGTGCCGTGCGGTGCTCGCCGTGCTGCTGGTGTGGGCCGTCGCGGCCTGCACCAGCACACCAGCGGCGCTGGGATCAGGCCTGCTGCTCCCCGGATACGACCGCGGGGTGCGAACGCAGGACGACCTCTTCCAGTTCGCCAACGGCCAGTGGCTGCGCACCACCGAGATCCCGGCTGACCGGACCCGGTACGGCGCGTTCGATGTGCTGACTGACCAGTCCGAGAACAACTTGCGATCGATCGTGACGGACAGCGCGGCCCGTCCCGGCGCGGCCGGCTCGCCGGACCAGCAGATCGGTGACTTCTACGCGAGTTTCATGGACACCGCGAGACTCGAGGCGCTCGGGGCCGCCCCGCTCAAGGAGCCGCTGGCCCGCATCGACGCGCTCACCAGCCCGGCGGACCTGGCCCGCTACTTCGGCGACAGTGCCGTCAAGGGCGTCTCCAGCCCCATCGCGCTGTACATCGACCAGGACGCCAAGAACGCGTCGGCCTACCTGCCGGGCGTCTCGCAGGCCGGGCTGACCATGCCCGACCGGGACTACTACCTGATGTCCGATCCGCAGTTCGTGACGCTGCGCGATCAGCTCCGGGCCTACGCCGCCCGCCTGCTGGGTCTGATCGGCGTCGCCGATCCGGACGGCTCCGCCAGCCGCGTCCTCGCCGTGGAGAACCGCATCGCCGAGGTCCAGTGGACCGCCGCGCAGGAACGCGATGCGACGGCGACCTACAACAAGTACACCGTCGCCGACGCCACCACGCGGATGCCAGGGCTGGACTGGAAGGCATACCTCGGCGCGGCGGGTGTGCAGACCCCCGATTTCGTTGTCGCTGAGCCCAGCTACTTCACCGCGCTGGGCGCGGCGCTGACCTCCGTGCCGCTGGCGGACTGGAAATCGTACCTGAAGTTCAAGCTCATCGACAGCCTCGCCCCCTACCTCAGCGATGCCTTCGTCACGGCGCGCTTCGATTTCCGCAACCGCGACCTGGCCGGGCAGCAGGAGATCCGCCCCCGCTGGAAACGGGGTATCGCCGCGGTCGACGGCGCGGTGGGTGATCTGCTCGGCCAGCGATATGTGCAACGGTACTTCCCGCCGGAGGCCAAACAGCGGATAGACGCGCTGGTCGACAAGCTGATCGACGCTTACCGCTCGTCCATCGGCGGGCTGGACTGGATGAGCGACCCAACCAAGGCCGAGGCCAGGGACAAGCTCAGCAAGCTCGCCGTGAAGATCGGCTATCCGGACACGTGGAAGGACTACTCGAAGCTGACGGTCGCCCGCGACGATCTGGTGGGCAACGTGCTGCGCTCCGCCCAGCTCGAGCACCAGCGGGAGCTCGACCGGCTCGGCAAGCCGGTGGACCGCGACGAGTGGTTCGTGACCCCGCAGACAGTCAACGCCTTCTACAGCGCGTCGCGCAACGAGATCGTGTTCCCGGCAGCGATCCTGAGGCCGCCGTTTTTCGACGCGGCCGCTGACGACGCGGTCAACTACGGCGGAATCGGGGCGGTGATCGGTCACGAGATCAGCCACGCGTTCGACGACCAGGGCCGCAAGTTCGACGGGGCGGGCAATCTGCGGGACTGGTGGACGCCGCAGGACGTGCAGCGGTTCACCGAACGCAGCACTGCCCTGGTCGCGCAGTACGCGGCCTACGAGCCACTG
The DNA here is from genome assembly GCA_050699815.1 of Pseudonocardiaceae bacterium. Classification (GTDB taxonomy): domain Bacteria; phylum Actinomycetota; class Actinomycetes; order Mycobacteriales; family Pseudonocardiaceae. The sequence goes on from JBOHFT010000013.1 coordinate 30,691, forward strand.
CCCGGCCAGCACATCAACGGCGAGCTCACGCTGGGCGAGAACATTGCCGACCTGTCGGGGCTCACGGTGGCGATGCGCGCGTACCGGCTGTCGCTCGGCGGGCGGCCGGCCGCCGTGATGGACGGTTTCACCGGCGAGCAACGCTTCTTCCTGGGGTGGGCGCAGGTGTGGCGCGCCAAGACCCGGGACAAGGCACTGCGCGCGCAGCTGCTGAGCGATCCCCACAGCCCCAGCGAGTTCCGCACCAACGGCGTCGTCAGCAACCTGCCAGAGTACTACGCCGCCTTCACCGTCAAGGAAGGCGACAAACTCTTCCGCCCACCCGACCAGCGCGTCACGATCTGGTGACTGAAGCTAGGTGCCTATCAGGGGGTCGGGGGCTGGCGGCGGCGCCTTTATCCGATCAAGGATGCCACCTGGCGTGGGGTCGGCCATACAGTCAGCAATTCTCCCGCCGGACAGAAATACGACACTATGGGCGTAGCTAGCAACGACAGGACTGCGAGTTACCATAAACATGGCTTGGCCCGTCTCGTCGACGAATGTTCTCAGCAACACCAGGAGCTCCTCGCTTGAGCGAGAATCAAGAGTGCCGGTCGGCTCGTCGGCGAAAACAATCCTTGGCCTGTTGATGAGCGCCCTGGCAACGGCAACCCGCTGCCGCTGCCCGTAAGACAACTGTGCAGGCATCTGGTCAAGCAGTTTCTTGAGCTGCGCCGCGTGTACGATATGATCGAACCACTCCTTGTCGACTTTTCGTCTCGCAAGCAAGAGTGGCAGCCGAATGTTTCGCCTAACAGTGAGCTCGGGCACCAGATCGCACTCCCGGAAGATTAAACCGACCCGCTCCCGCCTCAATATGGCGAGTTCGGTGTCGCTGCGCGTAGTGATGTCATGGTCCCCGATGAAGATGCGTCCACTCGTTACACGATCGAGTCCGGCGAGGCAGTACAGAAGTGTCGACTTCCCAGACCCCGAGGGTCCCATTATCGCGGTGAGCTCATTCTCTGGCACATCGATGGAGAGCCGCTGAAAGGCGCATACTACGGTCTCGCCGTCAGCGTGGACCTTAGTTACTTCGATCGCTCGTGCTGCATGGCTGCTTAGTCCGCTCACGGCCTGACCTAACTTAATCCCCCGGGCGATCTCAAGCCTACGCCGGCAGCGCAAGCCTGCCGTAAGCGGAGCACAACCAACATCACGTCATTCGATCATCCTCAGCCGTGGCAACACTGCTCCACCACGCCCAGCCCCACATCGATGTAACGTTTCGGATACGACAGGTAACGCTGCGCAGTGCGACGGCGACAGACCATCCGAGCGCCCCGGCCGCAGACCCCCGACCTGCGCCGGGGCGCTCCTGCCACGTGACATCCACAAGCTGGTGGACCTCGCCCAAGCCGACGGGTGGGACGTGCCCCGATGTGCTCCCCCCGCCAGCACCCATGGCGTGGCACCGGCCTACTGGAAGAAAATGCCTGAGTTGACGTTCGAGAGGTGGCCATATGGATCTCACGCTGCGGCCGGGTAGGCCCGAAGACGCCGAGACCTGCGGGCGGATCTGCCACGAGGCATTCGCCGCGATCGCCAGGAAGCACAACTTCCCCCCGGACATGACCCCCGAGTCGGGAATTGAACTGGTGTCGATGATGCTCGGCCATCCTGGTTTCTACTCGGTGGTGGCCGAAGCCGACGGCCACGTCGTGGGCAGCAACTTCCTCGACGAACGCTCGCTCATCACCGGCGTCGGCCCGATCACGGTGGAGCCCGCCAGCCAAGACGGTGGGGTAGGCCGCGCCCTCATGCAGGATGTCATGCGGCGGGCCACCGAGCGGGCCACCGAGCGGGCCACCCCAGGAATCCGCCTTGTTCAATCCGCATACCACAACCGTTCGCTGTCCCTGTACGCGAAGCTCGGCTTCCAGGTTCGTGACCAGCTCGCCTGCATGCGGGGCACGCCTCCCCAGGGTCAGATCCCCGGCTACCGGACCCGGCGCGCCACGCCCGCGGACACCGAGGCGTGCAACGCCGTCTGCCGTCACGTTCATGGGCACGACCGGGCGGGCGAGCTGGCCGATGCCGTTTCGCAGGGCACGGCACTGGTGGTCGAGCATGACGGGCGGATCAGCGGTTACGCCACCGGCCTCGCGTTCTTTGCCCACGCCGTGGGGGAGAGCAACGAGGACCTCACAGCGCTGATCATGGCTGCCGATGCGTTCGAAAGCCCCGGCATCCTCGTCCCCACCACCAACGCCGACCTGTTCCGCTGGTGCTTGGAACGAGATCTTCAGGTGGTGCAGCTGATGACTCTGATGACTGTCGGCCGGTACACCCCACCCCAGGGCGCTTACCTCCCGAGCGTCCTCTACTGAGACCCGCCAGCGAAACGTCCCGGCAGCGAGATGTCAGAGCGTGGCAGCCAGGACCACGTCTCCGGTAGCGTCGCGGACCTGGAAGGACGCTGCGGCTGCGGCTCGTCCAGCTTGTCCGGGTCCACCATGCGCAGCGCCGCGGCGACCGGGGCCAGCGCGTCGACCTCGGCCTGGCACTCCGGGCAGGTCTGCACATGGCCCTGCATCGCGCGCAACTCCTCGCCGGTGAGCTGGCCAAGGGTGTAGACCCCCAGCTGCTCCCGCCACGCCAGGTGGGCCGCTGCATTCACAGCTGCACCCCCATCTCATCCAGCACTAGCCGCAGTGCCTTGAGCCCGTAGAACGCCCGCGTCCGCAGGGTACCCACCGGCACCCCGGTCTCCGCGGAGACCTCAGCGTAGGAGCGTCCCCGCAGGTAGGTCTCGACCAGTACCTCGCGGTGCTCCGGGCTGAGCCGCCGCAGCGCGTGCTCTACCACCCAGCTCGTCATGGCCGCCTCATCGAACCCGGCGTCCGCGCCACCCAGCGCGACAAGGCTCTCGGCAGCGACCGGAGTCACCGGTCGAGCGGCCCTGCGGCGGACGTGATCGATTACCACATTTCGGGCAATCGTAAACAACCACGTGCGCACGCCGCCGAGCTGGGCGTCGTAGCTATCCGCTGCCCGCCACGCCCGGAGAAACACCTCCTGCACCACGTCCTGCGCCCACCCCTCGTCACGGAGCTCCCGCAGCGCGAAGCGGTACAGCTCGTCGGAGTGCGTGGCGTAGGCCGCCCGCAGGCTTCGCTCGTCGCGCAGGTCGGTGGGCGGCGGCGCTGACTGGCACTGTCGCGCCCGGACCCGCCGCAGGCTTGCGCTCATCAGGTCTCCCCCTGGGAGGTGTCCCCTCTGAGGCATCGCCTCAGACACCATACGCAGCGCCCACCGGGCCCGGTTCGCCCGCCGCAGGATGGGTGCCCTGGGCTGACCGCATGCCCGGTCAGCCCAGGGGTGTAACCGGGTGATTACTGATCAGCTCTGGTTGAGCGGGATGGCGATGTCCACCACGCTGTTCCCGAAGCCGAACGCGCCCCGGGAGATGGCCTCGCCGGTGAGCAGGTTCACCTCGTACAGCGCGTAGCTGCCGTTGACCTGAAGGGTCGCAAGCGCCCTGTTGCCGACCGTGGTGCCGTTGCGGAGAGTCGAGTAGACGTCGAACCCGGCATTGGCGGCCGCGTTGACCGTGAGCTGGCCGGTCATCGCCAGCGTCCCGGCATTGGCCGGCGATTGGACGACCAACGTGTCGTTAGCGGTGCTGACGTCGAACAGCGTCGTGCCGGTGGTGGCGGCCAGATCGTTGTTGGTGTACCCGGCCGCCGTGACACCGGTGGTCGGGCCGGCCGTGGGCGGAGTGGTAAGCGCGGCGTCCACGGCGGTGGTGCCGGCTACCGGCATGCCGCTGGGGTCGTCGATGTTGTGGCGCAGGTTCTGCCCGGTGTCGCTGATCACCCGCAGCCGGTTGGCCGCCGGGTTGAAGTCGACGCCGAACGACGTCCCAGCCAGGGGCACGCTCAGCTGGGACACCTTGGTCGCATTGCCGTTGCCGGGGTTGAGGGTATAGATGCCACCCGCATTGCCCACGCCGTAGAGCAGGTTGTTCTGGACGCGGTAGTCGATGCCGATCACGGTGGCGTCGCCTTGCAGGCCGGAGACCCGTGGCCCGTTCAGTGGCAGGCCCGGGACAATGGTGTTGAAGCGGACCAGGCGCTGGTCATCGGTGAGCCCGATGACCTCCAGTGGGACGATGTCCTGAAGGAAAGCGGGCACGGACTGAGCTATCATCGGCTGCCCGGAGGCGTTGCTGCCGACGTAGGCCAGCGCTGGGGCGGACAGGGCGACCAGCGCCGCAGCCACCGTCGTACCGATCTTCACAACTTGTCGCATGATTACTCCTCGTTATGATCACCCGACCGCCGTGGCCCGGGCGACGACCGCGCGTCCACGGAAGGAGGCGGGCCGTGGGTGATTACGCAACCGAGCGGCCTGGCGTTCACCCGATCGTGGAGCTTGCTGGATTGACCCTGTCTTCCCGCTGTGTTCAGCCAGCGGCAGACACAGCAGGTAGCCATGCGGTCACATTCATATGATGATGCGCCCGAATGGCGGAGCGTCTCGGTGTGGCGGCGTGAGGTCTAACGTTAAGGCGAAGCCAGTTCCACATCGTGAAGGCAGGGCCGCAATGCTGGCAATGATCCGTTACCCGGTTTTTGCATTCGCCGTGATACTGCTGGCGGTTTCCGGCTGCGCCAGCGGATCGGCACCACGCGGCTCCGGCGGTCCAGCGCCGCTGCTCAAGGACCTGGGCGACCACGAGCACCCGATCACGACCGCGTCCACGGCCGCGCAGCGCTACTTCAACCAGGGTCTGACGCTGGGGTTTGCCTTCAATCACGCCGAGGCGCAGCGCTCGTTCCGTTACGCGGCGACGCTCGATCCGCAATGCGCGATGTGCTGGTGGGGTATTGCTTTCGTGCTCGGCCCCAACGTCAACGCGACGATGGACGCCGCCGCCGCGGCGCCGGCCTGGGAGGCGGTGCGGAAGGCGCAGTCACTCGCCGCCACGACCACCCCGCGCGAGCAGGCCTACATCGCCGCGGTCGCCCAGCGCTATGCCGAACAGCCGCCAGCCGACCGGGCACCCCTGGACACGGCGTTCGCCAGCGCGATGCGCGATGTCGCCCGGCAATACCCTGACGATCTGGACGCGTCCGCGCTGTTCGCCGAAGCGCTGATGGACCTGACGCCGTGGAATTACTACCGCAGCGGCGGCACGCCGCTGCGGCCGGAAACCACGGAGATCGTCACGACCCTGGAATCCGTGCTCAGGCGCGACCCGAAGCACGCGTGGGCCATCCACCTGTACATCCACGCGACCGAGGCGTCGGACAACCCGGCGCGCGCCGAGAGCTACGCCGATACGCTGGCCTCGCTCGTGCCCGGAGCGGGCCACCTCGTGCACATGCCAGCGCACACCTACCTACGCATCGGCCGCTACCACGACGCCGTGCTGGCCAACGAGCGGGCAACGGCCGCCGACCACGCCTATATCTCGCAGTGCCACGCGCAAGGCGCCTATCCCGCGACTTATGTGCCGCACAACCACCACTTCCTGTATGCGGCGGCGTCCATGGCGGGCAGCAGCGCGGGCGCCCTGAGAGGTGCGGCAGGTACCGGCGCAACCGACCACAAGACGGCGCACGACGCCAGCCCCGGCGCCCAGCATCTCGCCGCGCAGCCGCTGTTCGCGTTCGTGCGCTTCGGCAAGTGGCAGGAGATCCTGGATACGGCGGCGCCGCCCGGGGACATGGTCTATCGCACCGGGGTGTGGCACTACGCCCGCGGCCGGGCGTTCGTCGGCACGGGCCAGCTCGACAGGGCAGCGGCCGAGCTCGCGGCCCTGAAAAAGATGGCAGGCAAGGACGAGCCCCGGAAGGCCGTCCTGGACGTGGCCAGGGAAGTCCTCGCCGGGGAAATCACGGCCAGGCAGGGCAACGCCGCGGAAGCCGTCGCCCATCTGGAAAAAGGCGTTGAGCTGGAAGACGCGATGCGCTACGGCGAACCCGCCGACTGGCTCTATCCCGTGCGGCACTCCCTCGGTGCCGTGCTGCTGGCCGCAGGGCAGGCGCCGAAGGCGGAGGCGGTCTACCGCGAGGATCTGCGCCGCAATCCCGAAAACGGGTGGGCCCTTTACGGGCTGATGCAGGCGCTGGACGCCCAGGGCAACAAGGCCGAATCCGCGGAGGTGCGGCAGCGGTTCGACAAGGCCTGGGCGCACGCGGACATCGCCCTGACGGCGTCGCGCATATAGCGAGGCGGCTGCCTGCCGGGTCGCTGGTCGGTCATCGGTGCGCTCCCCCGTTGCTGCCGGATTCGCTACCCGCACGGCGTGGGCAAACTCGGAGCAGTGCTCAGCGAGGAGAACACGGCCACCCTCACGCCGGGCGCCGGGGGGTCGCTGGCGCGTGGTGCGGGCTCTTGCCGCGCGTGGGCGGCCGGGGGAAGGGCTGCCTGCGGTCCCCACAACGCTGCCGCCGGACCCGACTGGCCGGTGCGGAAGCGGTGTTTCCCGGGGTGATCTGCCTGTTGGAGCTCAGCCCCGGTGGCCGGGACATCGGCGGTGATCCGTTCGCCACGGAGCTGGTCATAGATCGGTGTCTGGCTCACGGGGCGAAACCCTAGAGGCGGGTCTGCGGGGGCAGCATCAACATAGCGTGCACAGGTGGGGATCACCTGTGGATGGATGTGAGCGAGGGGGAATCCGACGGAGCTGCCCGATCCCTTTCGTGTCTGTGTTCCAACGATGGGTGGGCCAAGAAGCTCGAAAATCTTCACTTTTTGCCACCTCTCGGATCGGCTGGTTCACTCTTATAGCTTAACATCGACACGAATGAGTGGTATTTACCGATCACACTGGTACAGGGCCAGATTCCTGATATGGGTCCCTGCACGGGGCCCACAGCGCGGCCCCGTGCAGGGTGGGAGGGCCGACCCGGCGACTGTGAGGAGGCCCCTCGCCGGACCGGCCCAGCTCAGACGGCAGCTAATAGCGCCGCGAAGTGGTGTCCGGCCAGCCCGACGCGCTGGCATGGCCACGCGCACCGGAAATTCCGCCACGGCAGCGACACCTGATGACTGTCCCTTGGCAGGCCAGGGCGGATGCCTCCGTTGCTGTGCGTAAGGTGTCGGACCGTAACCGGAATACAACCGTGAGTAACGGGCCGCGACCAGAGCACGACCGCAGCAACTCTGATGCACCAGTGCTGCACCAGGGCCCTCAACTGCGGAAACGCTCTCAGTGAGAGGTGACGACATGGCGCTGAGACGGCATGGGCTAGCCCAGCGCCGCAAAGCTGTCGGGTTGACTCAAGAGTCACTCGCGCAACGCCTGGGAGTGGAGCGCTCCACCGTTGTCCGGTGGGAGGCCGGAGACACCGAGCCACTCCCGTCGATACGGCCAACCATGGCCCGCGCCCTTGACGTGTCGGTAGATCAGCTCGCCGAGCTACTCACCGAGCCCGAGAATGCCGAGATCCCGGTCGGCACCGAGGTGACGATCCCGGTGCCGCTGCCGGAGGTGCGGCCGGGCCGGGCCGGGTTCGAGGACCTGATCCGCCCGCAGGTGGCCGAGACCATCGAGGCGTTGCGTCGGGTGCTGCGATCCGCGGGTGTCGCTGCGGCGGACCTCGATGCGATGCTGCTGGTCGGTGGGTCCTCGCGGGTGCTACCCGGCTCGGCCGAGCCCAGCCGCCCAGTCACCGTCGACGCCGATCCGCAGGCCGCGATCGGGCTTGGCGCCGCCCTGTCCGCCCTGTCCGGGCGTCCAGCGGACAACGCCCGCCCTGCCGATATCGATATCGACACCGCCAGCGCGGACGTCGAACCTGACGACGTCCAGCGGCGCCGGGCCAGGTCACGGCGGTTCACGCGGTTCGCGGCAGCAGGCGTCCTCGTCCTCGTCCTCGCCGAGGGCGCGGCCTCCGTGCCGTTCACCACTTCCCGCAGCGGCCCCATCCCACCGATCGCCGCCGGGACCCCGGCGCCCGTGGCTGCCATCCCGGCACCCGACATCCCGGCACCCGGCCCCCCCAGCAACGACTCCACCGGAGCCGTCCCTCTGGAACCCGCCGCCGCACCGGACACACCTGCCGACGGCCTCGCCACGCCGGGGGCCGCTGCGGTGCCCACACCGCACACCACCCGGACCACCAGCAAGCGCCGGACCACCAGCCGATCCAGGCCCCCTGCCGCCACGGCACCGCAGCCGCCGCGCACCCCGGCAATCCCGGCTGAGGCCTATGCCTGGGCTCACCAGGCTGGACTCAGCGCGAGTGATCATCGGAGGACTCGCCCTCGGCCAGCACATCGGCCGCGGCCATGACGACATCGTCCGGTCAGCCGACAGAGGTCACGATGCCATCGCGGGCGCCGATGATCAGCGTCATGATCGAGTCAACTATGCGGGTTGAGCCGGCTCCAGGGCGATAGCCGGGACCACACGGGCCCCTGCACGTGAGCCAGCGTCGCGGTCTCCATCGTTTCGGTGACCAGCAGGTCGGCCTTGATGAGCTGTGCAGCTGCGTCGGGCTGCACGAGCGCCCGGGCCACAGCGTGCCGCCCGTCTTCATCCAGCAGTCCAGCAGCCTCGGCCGCCCGCACGAAGGCACTGCGGGTCCTCGCCGACGTGGGTTCCGGCAGCTCGTTGCGGAAGTTGACGATGGCGAGACGCTCGTCCCCGCCCACGTCGAGCTTCACCGCGGTGATCTGCGACGGGGCGTGCAGGGTGCTGGTGCGCTGCTTATCCGGCTCGACGCCGAGGGAGGAGTTGCCAGGTTCGGAGAACAGAGGGGTAGCCACGATGGGCTCCTATCTGAGCGCCCTAGACCATCCCGGCGATCCGGGAGTCCTGCCCGACGATGGCCGGGACACGGGGCACTGTACGTCCGCGCTGCGACTCGTCACCATCGAGAACACCTCACGCATCAACCAGCCCGGCTTTCGCGGCATCTGACCGCTTGGCCCAGCTGTCTCCACGGCCCTCGCGGGCCACCCAGACGGTTCCGGATGTGTTGTGCCTCGCCAACCAATGGGCGCGACGACAATCGTGCTACACACTGCGACAGGGTTGTCAAGCAAGGGTTCGAGGGGCCGATACCCTCTTCGTGGTCGGCGTGGTGGCAGGAACTCGGCTCAGGTGCCGATCACCTCCGCGAGCTGCGCCTGCGTGCGGGACGCAGTGCCTGGCGGGCGCTCTACCGGCGGGTGGGGGAGGTCTTCGTCATAGCGGCGATCGGACCAGAGGCACCGGCCGACAAGCGCGGCTTTGGACGGACGGTTGCGCGGTTGCCGCAGCGCAGGCTCGGCTCGACCTGATCGAGGAGGACCAGACATGAAGCTCTCCGACCTGACCAGCGCTGATGAGGTGAAGGCTGAGGCGCTCAGCAACCCTGCGGTACGCGCGGAATGGGACCGCACGGCCGTGGCACGGGAAGTTGCGAGCCGCGTGGTGCGCTACCGGGTCGAGCACGGGCTGTCGCAGGCAGAGCTGGGTGCCAAGCTCGGGGTATCGCAGCCCTACGTCGCGCGGCTGGAAAGCGGTGATCGGTCCCCCACGCTGGCACGACTCGCCCAGCGGCTCGGACTGGAGTTCCACATCGAGGTGACCCCGACCAGCGTGCGCATATCTGCGTGAACGCCCGTGAAACCAAGCCGGAAACCGCCGGCTATCGGTGAACTCAGATGTCCGCGCCGGCGACTTTGCGTACGAGGTAGCTCTGTCGTTTGCAGGTGAGCAGAATGCCTACGTTCAGAAGGTCGCTGCGGCGCTTCGCCGTCGGGGAATCCGACCGTTCTATGACGACTACGAGAAAGCTACCTTGTGGAGCAAAGACCGCTACGAACACCTGGACAGTTCATACGGCTCTTGTCACCCTGGTCGTCAGATCAGAGCTGAGGAGTGCCTTGGCGGTTGACGTCGGCTGGGCGAACCCGGCGGTCGGGCTCTCGTTGGGCATCGGTGCCGGTGCAACGTTCGCGGTGGTGGTCGGTGGGACACCTATCGGGCCCCAGCCGGACGCTGAGCCTTCGGGCGCCGTGCCGCTGGCAACCGGGCCGGGCATGGGGCCGGGGGGCATCCAGCCGCCGGGAACACTGGGCACCGCGGCGGGGACCACGGGGCCGGGGGGCTTGATTTACCCACAGTCGCAGCGTCGCCGGATACACATCCAGCCGCTTAGCGACAGCCGAGATCGCGCGATGGGATTCTTGCGGTTGTTCCTTCCGCATCTGCAACACAAGACGAACCGAACGTTCACGAAGCTCGTTCGGGCACTTCCTGGGAGCGGGCACGACTCCATCCTTTCAAAGGTTGAAGTCTCCACCGAAACCGGGGCGGTTCAGTCTGTGGCCGCGTCTGGAGCGAGTATTCAGGCGCAGGCTGGACGTTGGTACTGTCGTGCCGTGTGTGTACTTGTGATGGTCCAGCAGCCAGTAGGTGGTGACTATGCCAGCTGAACGCCCCACGATTCTTGCTACCTCTATGGGCTTCAACCGGTCGCGTGATCCGTGGCAGCCGTCGCCGGTTTTCCGCTACGCCTTTGGGCTGGCCGGTAAGCCGTCACGGCCGAGATTGTGCTTTATCTCAACCGGCACTGGCGACAAACAGGCCAGCATTGACGCCTTTTACGCCGCCTTTGCAGGTAGCGACGTGGCTACTAGCCACCTTGCCTTATTTGACAAGCCGAACGTGCCGAGCATCGCAGCGCATTTGCATGTACAGGATGTTATCTGGGTCGACCGGGGAAGCGTGGTTAATTTGTTGGCCGTGTGGCGTGCTCGCGGTGTGGACAAAGTTCTCCGGGATTGCTGGCAACAGGGCGTTGTCTTGGGTGGCGAGTCGGCAGGGTCGCTGTGTTGGTTCAGCGGCGGCACCACAGATTCCTTTGGCGAAGTGCAGCCGTTCACGGACGGGCTTGGATTTCTTCCCTTCGCTAACACGGTCCACTACGGCGACCGGCGGGAACAATTCCGAGAATGCGTCGCACGTGGCACATTGCCGGACGGGTACGCCACTGACGCAGGCGCGGGCTTGCACTTTGCAGGTACCGACTTTGTGGCCGCGATCAGCGATCGGAAGAACGCCGGGGCTTACAAAATAATGCGTCAGGCAGACGGCACGGTCAAAGAAGAAGCCCTCGACGTAACACGCTCAAGCGGTAGGAGTTAGGCGCTGCATTACGGCCTGAACGTCATCGCGGCCGTGCCATTGTCGCAGGATGGGCAATGCCCGCCGTAGTTCACTGCGCGCCGACAATGACCCGATGCGGTCGATGTCATCTAGGGCCGTAAGCGAGAACTGCGCGGCCTCCAGCGGTTGGCCAGCGTTGGCGTAGGCACGGGCGAGCTTGGCGCGCGTAATAGTGGCCGTGCGGACAGACGAGGCGGACAGAGAGGTCAAGCGCGGTTCGAGGATCGGAACGACGCGTTGACCACGGCCGAGGTAAATATCACAGGTGGTATGGAATATCGTAAATAGGTCGTCATCGACCACGCTGCGCTGGCCGAGTACCGCGTCATCTTCGCGAACCGGTTTCGAAAGCAGCTGCATCGCGCGGTCAAGCGCCCGGCTGCTCGCGTTTTCGTCGCCTGCCAAGGCGTAGCCAAAGGCCATTTGCTTAGATGCCAAGCCTTGTATCCGGGGGGAAGCCTGGCGCATATCTAGGACGACACTGGCGTTGTCCACGGCCCGGTAGCCGTCACCGGTGAAACTTATGACGACCATTGAGCGGCGCACGAAGCCGTACGCGGACATTTCGGGCCAATTGGCGGCTTGTCCCCACTGACTGGCGCGGTCAATCCAGTACATCGCGGAGGCGAGGTCTCCAGCTTCCTCGCTGAGCCAACTCAAAGACTCGGCATAACGAGCTTGCATCCGGCTATATGCCTGCCGTTGACGACCGCTGGTACGGCGACGCAATCGGTCAAGAATAGCCACGTTGCCGGTCAATCCGTCGATAAGGCTAGACAGTGGCAAGGTGCGGGCGGCGGCTTGGAAACCGGCGTAGGCGTCCTCGAAAGATTGCAGAGTCTCGTCGCCAACCGAAATGTTCTCGGTCGCCTTATCAAATTGGGCGAGTAGTTGCCCTCCGACGATCCCCACGCCCAAGGAGGTCAGCAACTCTCGCCGCGAAAGCGGCATCGCTACACCTCCTCCGGGCAGCACGACAATGAGAGTGTCGCTCTGGAGTACCCCACCAACGCCGCCGTTAGACCTATGGTTGGTGCCCCGCATCAGGGCGGCAATCACACCCCTGGTGCGGTAGATGTCATCAAGCTGGGCGGCAAGCCACGGGTGCAGTTGGCGGTGGCCGGACTCTACATAGGACACGAGCGATTCGGTGCACCCCGCTTGGCGGGCGACCGCTGCCTGGGTCAAACACCGCGCCTCCCGTAGATCACGAAGTACCGCCCCCAGCTGGGCGTTACCAGGCATCGTCGTCACCTCCTGACAGTTCCTCACAACCGCGTGCGATTGATCGACTGCGACCACTGAAGCACCCAAAGCTAGTGGTCAGGCGCCCAGCACCGGAAGCAGCCTCACCGGATCGGCCATGTTCCCGGTGTTGGGCCACCGACCATAGCGAAGCGACACAGGAAGCGGGGCGCAAGCGGCATGTTCCAGCCCTTCAAGATCATAGCTGAGCAACAGCGCATGACGACCTTCATTCCAGCCAAGCTGCACAACTACGACCGAGCGGCATCATGAGTTGCCGTCTGAGCTGGACCGGTCTGGCGACGCAGCCCGGAGGCGTCGCCCGACCCGTCCTCACGCTGGGCGTGGGGTCGCGATTCCGTTCGTTGGTGGTCGGTTACGTGCGGCTGTGGCCGAGCGACCCACCAGGGCACGCCGATGCTCTTACTGCCACGCTGCGGGCGTTCGCGCAGGTACGCGGCTTGGCGTTGGTCGACGTGTACACCGAACAACTTGACGTGTCCTCCCGCGAGGGGGCGGCGTTTCGCGCGCTGGTTGAGGCGCTGCGCCGCCCTCACCTCCATACCGTGATCATCCCCACCCAGTGGCATTTCTCGCGGTTCTATGGCATGTACCGGGCTATGTGCGCGGTCATCGGCATGGAAACCGGCGCGGACGTGTTGATCATGTCCGGCATGGGCGGGGGTGGATCGTGAGTGTGTCCGATCCCCGCAGGTTGCAGGAGGAGTACGAACGAGAGCTTGCCGCCTTTGTCGAATCGGTACGCTGCGGGGAGGCGTTTTCCGACCAGGCAACAGCCGAGCGTTGGTCGATTCGGTTGGTAGGTGCGTTGCTGCGGTTGCAGCAGTGTCACCGCGTAGATCGCCATGGCCGCTGCCCGACCTGTCGGGCGACCCCTCGCTGGTGGTGGCCGTGGCCCAAGCGCGTCCCCTGCACAGTCTATGCCGCATTGGGCTTTGCTCTGCGTCAGCCTGCAAGGTTCGTGCTCTCGGCCATCACCGGCAACCTCGCCACCGTTCGGGACCGGTCATGATTACGCCCGCTCATGCCCTGTATCCCAACTATGCGGTGTCGCCGTCTCCGTATCCCCGGCGAACCGTTGAGGATTTAACACTTATCGCAGCGGATAGCGCTGAACGGTTCTCGGGATTGTTCGCTCGGGGCGTCGCGGTGGCGTGGGGCTTTCGGCACTTGGCCACCGATGCCCAGACGCTAGCGGTGGAACTAGTAACTCGCGCGGTGGAAACCACCGGCAACCCGAACCCATATTTTACCGAGTTGCCGAAGAACCGGCCGCCGAACATCGGCATCCGCATAACCCAGCGAGATCGCGGCCTGATCATCGAAGTATGGGACAGCGACCCCACCCCACCACAGGGCACAGACACTCATCTGGCCACCGTAGCGAACGCCAGCCAGGAGTGGGGCTGCTATCGACCACCAGGCGGCGGGAAAGTCATCTGGGCCGAACTCGGCATGCCGAGACAACACCACACCCGGCGCACATGTGGGGTCTGCGCGTGATTCCTGTTAACTGGCCGTATCCACTGGAGACCTACGAGGCGTTCGCGGCATTGAAGAAAGCCGGGTTCACTACCTACTGCTGCGGTGACCGGCACGCGCCGCACGTCCTGGTCGCAGCCTACGAGTGGGGAGACGGCTACGTCGATGTGGTCACCATGCGGGGAGCGGATCGAGTCACCGCAGCCCGCCTACCGAAATCCGATAACCCGGATATCTTCGCCCCCCACCAAGCGGTCTGGCATTACATGGGCGCCGTTGAACCCGCTGTAGCGGCGCTGCTGCGACTCCCACACCCCAGCCACCCAGACGCACCAACCACTACTTATCAAGTGCCACTGACGCTCTTTGTTTCCTCCCGCGAGCAACGCACCATGACCAGCAAACCCGGCAAGCATGCATGACACCGGTTATTCACTCTGGGCCGAAGCTGTGCTCAAGGGACTGCTCAGCGGCGTGGGTGTAGTCGTTAACCGATTGCCCGCTGCTCGTCGAGGCTGAATGAGTGAGCGTGATGTCCCAGCTAAAGGTCAGGTTGCTGGAAGCGGGGCACCGACGTTGAGAAGGTCCCGGGAAGACTGGATACAAACGCAGATGTGACGACGCCTCGTCGTTTAGGCAAGTGAAACCACTGTTGCGCAAGGTACAGTGTGGCTCTCAATCTCACCACCATCTGCCTGGGAAGCCATCCTGCCAAGCAACGTCGATGACGTAATTGGCGGGGATGACTTCCAACACCTTGTCGGCTAGCTGTCGATCTGCCGCGAAGTTGTGTCCAACGCCAAGGAAGAAGTCATACATCCGAGCCACGCTCGGCTGCCCAGTGTCCACTCCTGCTGGAACCCAGGTCGCATCATCGCTCATGGCGCCCGCTCCGCGCTACTCCATCATTTGGACGGCCTGAAGCCGTCGAACCGCTCATCGAGGATTGCTCCACGGGTCGAGCATGCTGCGACGTAGCAAGATCAGCTAGCCCATCCGCGGGCCGAGTTTGTGGACATGGCTTGGACACGTTCGCAGACGTAAACAGGCAGTGATGGCCTTCGGGCGTTCACGCAGGCTGTCTTCAGTCGGCGCCCGGATCAGGGGCTGAGCGCTCCTCCTGGTCGAACTCACCGGCGAGGATTCCACGAGTGAACGCGTCCCGTTCGGCCGGCGTGAAGACCAGCACTGGACCCGCTGGATCCGCCGAGCTGCGCATCACCGTGTACACGACGCCGTCGGTGTGCTCCACGAACGCAACCTCGACGTGCCGATCGCGCCCACGGTCGGCGTCGTATCGCTGCCACTCGGCTGCCGTCAGGTCAAGTTCTGCCCGGACCTCGGACTTGTCGTCGTAGACCGGCGCACTATCTCCCACGCGCCCATCGTGCCCGTCTCGGTCGGGTCGCCTGGACGCCCCCAGGACTTCGCCCCCAGCTGATAACAGAGAGTAGTACGCGACCGCGAAGAGTCATCATCCGGGTCCTGCTGACGAGGGCCAGGCTAAAGCGTCGCAGTGTGCTCGGTCCACTCGATCACCTCGGGCACACTGGTCGAGCGCAGAAAGTCACGTCGGGGACAAGGGAGCAGCTGGAATGCAACAGGTGGAGTTGACGTCTATCGACGGCATGCGGCTCGACGCCGCGTGGCATCCTGCCCAAGCACAAGGGCAACGAGGTGTGGTTGTCCAAGCCCATGGGATCAACGCCAACATGACCGAAGGCGGGATGTTCGTTCGTCTCGCCGAGCAGTTGGCGGAAGCGGACTTCAACGTGTTGCGGTTCTCGTTCCGGGGACACGGCGACAGCGACGGAACACAACGGGGTATGACAATCGCGGGCGAGATGCTCGACCTGCAGGCCGCCGTCGAGCACATGGTTGGCCGTTTCCCAGGTCCGTTGGCGATCGTTGCATCGAGCTTTGGCGCAGTATCCACCTCACTGTCCCTTCCGTGGCTCGGCGACCGCCTCAATCGGCTCGCTCTCTGGAACCCCGTGCTGGACCTGCAACGCACCTTTGTCAACCCAGAACTGCCGTGGGGTAAGGAAAACTTCAACGTAGAACAGCAGAAGCTGTTGACCACACAGGGTTTCCTGATGCTGGACGGTGAGTTTGAGGTTGGCAGAGTCCTGTTCGAGGAGTTCCATCACTACGAGCCGCTGAAGTACTTGACGGCGAGCGCGGTCTCCGCACTTGTGGTGCACGGTGACCAGGACGCCGCGATCTCGTACGAGATCGCACAGCAGGCGGCTGCTGCCAAGCCGAACACCGAATTCCACACGATTCGCGGTTCAGACCACGGGTTCGACACGCGGGAACGAGAGGACGAGGCCGTCGCGGTCACAGTGGGATGGCTGATCAACGACCGGGAGTCGGCGTGAACATCACCTCCTTCTACGCACCCGTGAGCCTCGATAGCAGCAGCATCGTGGGTGAGCACTGCGTCCTGGGCTATCCAAAGGAGGCGCGCCTGCGAGCGGAGCAGCAGAACCCTGGCTCCTCTCTGATAGGTGACCAGGTCACGGTCGGACCGAAATGCTTGCTGGCCAACCACGTCGTGATCTACGAAGGGGTTCAGATCGGCGCGGATTGCGGACAGGCGCCAAACCGGCACTACATCGTCATCCTCAGCGGCGGCTAACAATCGGGTGGCGGGAAGCAGAGCTGGTCCGTGACAAGGTGGTGAAGCGGGTGGTGCTCACGTTGGACGCCACCATGAACACAGCCACGGTGCTGACCTTGGCTGAGGCCCGCGAGGTGGGGCAGGCGATCCTGGAGGCCGCGAAATGAGCACTCCGGGCAAGTCCGGCCCCGCTGGGGTTGAAGCTTGTCCTTGCCGCCGAAGTACCAGTGGTGTGCAGCCGATCATCGCAACCTTGGTGCGCGGGTCGGACTGGGCCGTCACAGTCGTGAGGGGGTCCTGGTGACCGACAGTCCGGGACTGACAGCGGCGAAAAGGCTGCTGGACCTCGCGAGGACACAGGGCTTCAGCTTTGAGCGCATTGCCCCGGGTGAGGACGGGCCGTTAGTTGGCCGACGGGACTCGGCCGACTACAAGGATGAGATCTACATTGGCGGGTTCAGCGACTCCTGCCACGGGACCAGGGCCCGCAAATACGGCCTGATCGTGGGCCAGCTCCTGATTTCCGGCCCGGCTGCCGGTCGAGCAGCCCCGTTCAGATCTCCTGGCGGCCGGGCCGGTTCCACCTTTCACCCGTCCCCGGCGCCTCCCGACCAACTCCCACCCTCTTATTACCGTCAGTATCCTTAAAATAGGATCAAGCAATGCGGTGCTATCGCGGGATTCAGCCGTCATCACAGAGTGCGCGCATATAAGGCGACGTTGACAACCTGTTAAAATTGGACGGACGGCTGGGGAGAAGGACAAGAATCAAGCGATGGCGCGCGGTGGTGGGTTATTGGTCACGCTCGATGGGCCTAGTGGTGTAGGTAAGACCACAGTCAGTGGGCTAATAGAGAACCGCCTAGCCTGGGCTGGCGTGCCTGTCGTGCTGACGACTACTCCTTCATCGTCATCGCTAGGCGAATTGGCCCGACATGGTAGCTACGAATTTTTCGGTCCGGCACTGACCTGCTTGGTTGCGGCGGACCGCTACCATCATGATCGGACAACAATTCGCGGAGCTGTCGAAGGTGGTTCAGTCGTCATATGCGATAGGTATGTACCGTCCTCGTTGGTGCTCGACTTTCTAGACGGTGTCGAGCGCGATCATATTTGGAGTATCTATCGGTGCATCACGGTACCTGATATTTCGTTTATCTTGGTCGGCGATCCCGTACTTTGCGCAACGCGGGCGCGCAACCGTGGGCGATATAGCCGTTTCCACGCTGACAGTGACGAGGCAAACCGAGTAAAACTAGCGACGTATCAGGACGCGGTGTTGTTCCTGCGGGGCGTTGGCTACCCAGTGCATGAGCATGATATTGGCTCAGCCACGGCTGATCAAGTAGCAGACACGCTGACGAGCTTAATCCTTAAGGTAAGGGACAATCGGTCATGAAAGTAGCTCTTCTGTACCCAGAGGTTTACGACATGGCGCGCTTCAAAGAACATCGGAAGGAATTCCCTCCATTCGGTGTGCTCTATCTCGCGGCTGTTGTTGAATTCGCTGGCCATGACGTGTCAATCAAGAAGGTCACCCCGAATACGACGTGTTTGGAGCTGGGCGATTATGATGCCATTGGCTTCAGTTTGGCATCATCCGCCACCTACGGGTTCATGCGTGAGGCTCGGGATCAAAGTGTAATCCGCGATGATGCTCTCATTATGGTCGGTGGTGTTCACTGCAACTTCTACCCGTTGGATACGATCAGAGACTTTCGGGCGCATGTTGCTGCCGACGGCGAATCGGAGGAGACAATTCTTGAGATACTTGATCGCGTGGAAAGCAAGCAGTTTGATGATGTGGCTGGTGTGCACTGGCGACGAGGCACGGAGGTGCGCAGCGAGCCGCGTCGTCCGCTGCTGAGGAGTATTGACGAGCTTCCACTTCCTGCGCGGCACCTGTTGGACACCGATGACTTTGTGCTCTCTGATCGGCTTGCCGGCACTGATCTTCGAATGGCACACGTGATGTTCAGCCGTGGCTGCCCTTTCCCTTGCAGTTTCTGCGCAGCTGGTCAAACTCGCATGCAGTACCGAAGTGGGACCAGCGCGCGGCGTGAACTTCTGCATCTAATCGATCGGTACGGGATCGAAGGTTTCGCTATTGTCGATGATAACTTCATCGTCAACAAGAATAAGGTAGGCGATATCTGCGATAACATCGAGGATCTTGGATTGCGCTGGGCCGCATTGTCGCGTGTCGATACCATTAATCAGACCCTGCTTCGCAAAATGGCAAATTCCGGTTGCATTGAGGTGAAGTACGGGATGGAGTCAGGAAGTGAGCGGCTACTCAAGGCAATGCGCAAGAATACTAAGCAGGGACAAATCAAACAGGCTGTATATGCGACGGTTGATGCTGGTATCGAAGCGAAAGTGTTTATCATTCATGGAGGATTATTCAGGCGGCCGTGTAGAAGTGCAGTCCAATTACAGCTGAGATGGTTGTCGCGAATGTTGCAAGGGGGCGACGGTAGTCGGTGTGCATGATTCTCCAGGTCTTGAAG
>JBOHFT010000014.1:0-48871 GCA_050699815.1 Pseudonocardiaceae bacterium
GCCCGCCAGCAGCCCCTCACGTCCGTGATGGCCCTGGGCGAAGGTCCGCACGGAGACCGCGGCCATCGGCTCGGCGATGTCAAGTGCGCCCAGGTGCAGATGAACCACGGATGTCGTCAAATCCATGGCTGCACGATGGTGGAGGGAAGGTGGATCCCAGCCATCCCGGCTGCGAGCCAGCTCCGACCGCACCCGGCGGGCCGCCATCTCGGAGCCCGGATCCGCCAGCTGGGCCTGAGTCAGTGCGGACACCACCACCAGCTGGGAACGCAGCGGCGCAACACGCGGATCATCGCGTGGTGCGCCGTCCAGGTGCAGCTCGGCCAGCTGGGTCAGCTTCAGGGCATTGTTAGGCTGATCCCGGTCAATCAGCATCGCCGCGGCATGCCGCAGCGCATACGAGGCCCGGTAGCTGTCCCCGGCCTCGATCGCCAGCTCCACGGCCCGGGTGAAGTGCTGGTGCGCCAGCACCGGCGCGTAACTGTCGTGGCAGCACCACGCAGCGATGACGTGCAGATCAGCCAGTGCAGCCAGCAGGGCCTGGCGGGCGGCGCCGGATGCCTCCGCTGCCAGGCAGCGATCGGCCCAGTCCGCCAGCGAGCAGGCCGGCCCAGCCTGGCCGCCCACCGTCCGGGCAGCAACCGCGACAGCTCTGGTCAGGTCCTGCATCACCTCGATGTCCGCTCGCCCGATCCGCGCGGGCACGGCCAGCGCCTGGCCCGGCGGCACGGCGGGGCCCGGCTTGCCCGGCCCGGGCAGGGCAGGGCGGAGCAGGGCCACGCCGGCCACCGTGACCAGGTGCTGGAACTGGCGCCGCAGCACGTCCGCCTCGTCTTCCTCACCCGGCTCCGAGGAGACCGGGCTGTCTCCGGGATATTCATCGTAGGACAGCCCCATCGCCCCGCGCGGGATATCGAATCTGGTGCAGATGCGGGCGAGCACGTCGTACGCCTGCACCCGGCGGCCTTTGATGATCTCTGAGACCTCGCTCTGGCTCTGCTGGGCCAGCGCGGCGATCGTGCGCTGCGGCACACCGGCCTTGTTGAGCAAGCGGTACACCTGGCTGATGTCCCGCTGAGCTAGCGCGGCTCGCATGGCGGGGGTAGTGAAGAGGGCGGGATCGAGCATGAGTGCAGATGGTAGCTCTGACGAGCCACGCGGCGGTGTGGCAGGTGGTGATCTTGGCCGGTGGGCGGGGGCCGCGGCGCAGGCCCTGCACTGGCACTGTCCCCCAGCCGATGATTGGGATCGCCGGGCGCTGCATCATCGAGCATCAGATCGGGTGGCTGGCCGGGGCCGGTGTCACCGGCGTGGTGGTCTCCGCCGGCCACCTCCACGAGGTTCTGATCGAGGACCTGTTGGTGGGCAGCCAGCCGGTGCGGGTGGACACGGTGAACGCACAGTCCCAGGCGGGTGCGGAAGACGTAGACGTCATGCAGTTCGGCCAGGTGCCCAATCCCCTCTCGGCCGAGCGGCGGTACTGGCACGGCGCCTCGCTGACCGCCGAGCAGATCCGGGGAGCGGGCTATCAGGGAGCCGCCCGTGGGCCGACACGCACTCGATCGGCCGGATGCGGCACACGGCCACCGTCGCACACCGACCAGCAAATGGTTCAGGCCGTGAGGCCGTAGCACGCCGCGACGCGGTGGATCGTATCGGTCTACAAGCCGATCACGGCGAGATCGCGCGCGATCCCGGCGGCGACCGTCTCAGCAACCAGCAGCTGTTGATCGAGCCCGCAGTCAGCGATCGCCAAGTTGACGACTTCGGCGCCACCGCGGCCGACGCCGACCGGCGGGACGGTAACCCAGTACCGGGTTGTGGATCCACAGCCGCCGATGTCCGCGCGGCGCGCTCACGGCGCCGCGACCAGCACGCGCTCTTCTGGGCGCCACAGCAGCCGACCCCGCAGGGCCAGCCAGCTCCGAAGCGGTGCTCAGTTCGTCGTTTAGTTGCGGACCAGGCTCGAGACACCGCGAACCTTACGGACCTTCGTGATCTTGAGCACTGCGTCACCACCCTCCCGGCTTGCTTTGCGCTATGCACTCTGCACCGTAACGACACAGCGCGTTTCGCGTCCAGTCCCCTCGGGGAACGTCGCGATCCCCCGGCGCGCGCCGTTGGATATGGTGGGGCACCCCCGTCGCCCCGAAAGTGAGCGTCATCCAAGCCATGGCACCGCAATCCCGACCGGCGCACCATCCCACGCGCATGCGCACTCACACCTGTGGCGAGCTGCGCGCCAATCAGATCGGCGAGGACGTGGTGCTCACCGGCTGGGTGCATAACCGCCGCGACCTCGGCGGCGTGCTCTTCCTCGACCTGCGCGACCACTACGGCATCACGCAGGTACTCGTGCGGCCGGCGTCGGGGCTCGGCCTCGCGCACGTGCCGAAGGAGACGGTGCTGCGGATCGAGGGCCGCGTCGCCGCGCGCCCGGCCGAGACCGTCAACACCGCGATCGAGACCGGCGAAATCGAGCTGGAGGCGGTCAGGGCGGAGGTGCTGGGCCCGGCGGGCCCGCTGCCGTTCACGATCTTCCCCGACGAGGATGCGCCGGAGGAGACGCGCCTGCGCTACCGCTTCCTCGACCTGCGCCGGGCGCGCATGCACGAGAACATCATGCTGCGCTCGAAGATTATCGCGAGCCTGCGCGAGCGCATGCAGGAGCTCGGCTTCCTCGAGATCCAGACGCCGACGCTGACGGCGTCGAGCCCAGAGGGCGCGCGCGACTACCTCGTGCCCTCGCGCGTCCACCCCGGCACTTTCTACGCGCTGCCACAGGCGCCGCAGCAGTTCAAGCAGCTGCTGATGGTCGCCGGGTTCGACCGCTACTTCCAGATTGCCGCCTGCTACCGCGACGAGGACGCCCGCGCCGACCGCTCGCCGGGCGAGTTCTACCAGCTCGACATGGAGATGAGCTTCGTCGAGCAGGAGGACGTCTTCGAGGTGCTGGAGGAGGTCCTGCACGGCCTGTTCACCGAGTTCCGGCCGGGCTGGAAGACGGCTCAGCCGCCGTTTCCGCGGATCGCCTACGACGACGCGATGGAACGCTACGGTTCCGACAAGCCCGACCTGCGCATTCCGCTGGAGATGCGCGACGTGACGGATGTCTTCGCCGGCTCTGGCGTGCGTGCGCTGGAGGCCGGCCACATCTGCGCGCTGCGGATCCCGAGACCGCAGCTCTCGCGTTCGGACCTGGACCGCTTCGACGCTTTCGCGCGCGAGCAGGGCGCCGGCGGCCTGGCGTGGTTTCTCGTCGAGCCCCACTCCGTCCTGCGCGGCCCGCTCACTCGCCACCTCGCGCCGGACCTGCACCGCGCCGCGATAGCGGCGCTCGGCGCCGAAGAGGGCGACGCGCTGCTGATGATCTCCCATGCCGACCGCACGACCGCGCGCAAGCTGCTCGGCGCGGTGCGCGTCCACGTGGGCAACGCGCTAGGGCTGGCCGAAAGAGAGGCATACCGCTTCTGCTGGATCGTCGACTTCCCGATGTATGAGAGAGACGAGGAGACCGGCGCGATCGAGTTCTCGCACAACCCGTTCTCGATGCCGCAGGGCGGGCTCGGGGCGCTGGAGACGATGGACCCGCTCGAGATCAAGGCATTTCAGTACGACATAGTATGCAACGGCTGCGAGCTGTCCTCTGGTGCGATCCGGAACCACCGCCCGGACATCCTCTACCGCGCCTTCGAGATCGCTGGCTACACAAGAGAGCAGGTCGATGAGCGTTTCGGCGCGCTCGGCCGCGCTTTCCAGATCGGCGCGCCGCCGCACGGCGGCATCGCGCCGGGCATCGACCGCATCGTGATGCTGCTCGCGGACGAGCCGAACATCCGCGAGGTTATCGCCTTCCCGATGAATCAACGCGCGCAGGACGTGATGATGGGCGCGCCGGCCGCCGTCGAGGACGCGCGGCTGACGGAGCTCAACCTGAGCCTGATCAGAAGACCGGACAGAGCGGTCGAGGCGCTCGCCGGCACCGGCCTGGTCGCGCCGAACCATGAGGTAAAGCCAGCGCACCCCAGGAGAAAGCCAGCGCACCCCAGGAGACAGACGTGAGCGGAGTCCTCGTCGTCCCGCGGTACCTGTCGGTGCTCCAGCAGGGCAGAGACGTCCTCGTCGGCCTGATGCCGCCGCGGGCGGTGACGATCGGCGACGCGCCCGGCTACCTGCCCGGCCTGCTGGCGTACCTGTCGGTGCCGCGCGGGCGCGAGGAGGCGGTCGCCGAGACTGCCCGTCGCGGCGCGCTCGCCGTCGAGCAGGCCGAGACGCTGCTCGACGAGCTGCTGGAGGCGGGAGTGCTGGCGACGAGCGACCTCGACTCCGACGGCCGCTACGCCCGCCACGAGCTGTACTACTCGCTGCTCGGCGTCGACGGCGCCGAGCAGCAGCGGGTGCTCGCGAACGCGACTGTCGGGCTCGTCGGTACTGGCGGGATCGGCACCAACCTCGCGACGACGCTCGTCGCCGCCGGTGTCGGCACGATCGTCTTCTCCGACGGCGACAACGTCGAGCTGTCGAACCTGACGCGCCAGACGCTGTTCGACGAAAGCACCGTCGGGCGGCCGAAGGTCGAGGTCGCGGCCGAGCGGCTGCGGGCACTCAACGCCGACGTGGTCGTGCGGCCTGTGCGCTCTAACCTTCTCCGGCGTCGAACTGCTCGACGAGCACTTCGCCGACTGCAACGTAGTGATCCTGTCGGCTGACTCGCCGCCCGAGGTGCACGAGTGGATCAGCGATGCTGCGCTGCGCCACGGATTCGTCTACTCGAACGCTGGCTACATCGAGACGTTCGGCGTCGTCGGCCCGCTCGTCGTGCCCGGCCGCTCCGCATGCTACGCCTGCATGCGCGCGAGCGCCGACCTGCAGACGGCCGCCGGCAGCGCACCGCAGAACCTCAACAGCCGCCACCAGGCGGCCAGCTATGGCCCGCTCAACACGCTCGTCGCCGCGATGCAGGCGAACGAGGTGATCCGCTGGCTGCTCGGCGAGCCGGTTCAGACGGTCGGGCAGCGGCTGCTGGTCGACTCGACGAACTACGAGCTGCACCGCGAGGACTTTATCCGCGACCCCGACTGCCCCGCCTGCGGTCACCTCGGTGACGAGGAGGGGACGGGCGGCGGCATCTCGCTCGCCGACGTCTACGCCGACGAGCGCGAGGAGGCGTCGCAGAACGCGCTCGTGCTCGACCGCGTCGTGCGCGAGCTGGTGCCGGGCGGGGCCGGGCGGCGCGTGCTCGACGTCGGCTGCGGCAGCGGCCACGAGTCGGTCCGGCTGGCGCTCGCCGGCGCCGAGGTCGTCGGCGTCGACGCGATGCCGGAGATGGTCGCGCTGGCGGCGGGCCGCGCGGCCGAGGCGGGGGTGGAGGAGCGGACCCGCTTCAGCGACGCGCCGCTGAGCGAGCTGGAGGGGCCGTTCGACGACGTGCTCTGCCTCAACGTGCTCGACCACCTGGAGGAACCGGCGCCGATGCTCGCCCAGCTGGCGCGGTTGGTCGCGCCCGGCGGCCGGGTCGTCGTCTCGCTGCCGCACCCGGTCAAGGACCGCGGCGGCTGGCGCAAAGAGCGGATCGATGGCCGCTGGCACTACCGCGAGTTCGTGCTCGACGGCTACTTCGAGGAGGGGCCGGTCGAGAAGTCACGCGAGAACGCTGCCGGCGATACCGTGATCGCCTCGATCACGACCTTCCACCGCACGACGGCGACGTGGGTCCGCCTGCTGCTCGATGTTGGCTTCGTGATCCGCGACCTGCTCGAGCCGGCGCCCGACCCCGAGCGCGCCCCCGACCTCCCGATCCTCGCCGAGAAGAGTTCGCGCGTCCCGTACTTCCAGCTGTTCGTGCTGGAGCACGAGGCTGACCGCCTCGCCGCCGACGGCTGCGGGATCCCTCTGCACCCGCCGCGGTGACGCTCGGCGCACCCAGATTGGCTGGACGATGAACTGGGACGACCTCTACAAGGACGAGACCTTCCGTCTGCGAGAGCCGAACGACGAGGTGATCGTGTTCGCAGACCTGCGGATCGCCGACATGAAGTCGTTGCCATACCCCGACGCCACGTTCGCGGCCGTGCTGTCGACGCGAGTGCTCACGCACGGCACCGAGCCCGAAATCCGTCAGGCGCTCGTGGAGACGGCAAGAGTGACGCGCCCGGGCGGGCTGTTCGGCGGGACATTCATCTCGACCGAATCCTCCATGATGGGTAAGGGTGAGCGGGTCGACAGCCAAACGTGGATCTGCGACGACCCGTCGGAATCAGGCGTGACTCACCACTTCATGACCGAGTCTGATGTGCTTGATGCCGTGGCGCCCTACTTCGAGCATCCGAGGCTGCCGGCCGTTAAGCACGTCAGGCACTCTGGCGAGATCGACACCGGACGGCCATACATCTCGGCGCACTGGATTTACGTCGGCATCCGGAAGGATGCGTAGCTACCTCGACCTGGCGAATTCGCGCGGGGCGAGAAAGCCGCGCGCCCCTCACTGACGCACGGCGACCCAGCCCCCGAAGTTCATCCAGCGCCAGAAGCAGTCGACCTGCTGGAAGCCGGCGGCGCGCAGCATCTCGACGTTCCACTTCGCCGTTACCGGCACGAGCACGCCCTCCAACGACAGCCGCTTGCGGTCGATCTCCTCCTGCGTGTAGCCGTTGCGGCGCTTCATCGCGAGGTAGGAGGCGGTCATCAGGCGGTCGAGCTCGGCGGTGGCGCCGAGCACCTTCTCGACGATGATGAAGGCGCCGCCCGGCTCGGTGTGGTCGTAGACCTGCTGGATCAGCCGCTGGCGATGCTCGATCGGCACGAACTGGAGCGTCAGCACGCCGAGCGTCACGTTCGCGCGCACCTCGGGGTAGGCGAGCCGCAGGTCGAGCTCGAGCAGCGAGACGTTGCCGTCGCTGGCGAACCGCTCGCGCGCCGCCACCAGCATCGGCGCGCTCATCTCGACGCCGACGAAGTGGGTGTCGGAGTCGAGCGCGGCGACGAGCCGCGCGATCGCCTCGCCGCGCGAGCAGCCGAGGTCGATGACACACCGGCTGCCGCGGGCCGCGGCGGCGAACTCGAGCGCGATCTCGTCGACCGTCGCACGCATTACGTCGTACTGCGGGATTGAGCGTTCAAGCATGTTGTCGAAGACCTCGGCCGTCGACGCGTCGAACCTCCACGGGCCGTCGGCCAGCACGTGGTCGATCAGCTGCTCATCGGTCATCTGAGGGCTCCCTCCGTTCGTCGGGTCCGCACGGCGTCTTCCACCACTCGACCGGCGGCTCTCCGAGCCGGTCGGGCTTCACGAAGCGATGGGCCTCGAGGGCGAGAGCGTGAGGTCGTACGGCCGTCCCGACGCCGCGAACGCCGCGCGCGTCCTGATACGGGCGCTTTCGGGCAGCACGCCGCTGCCGGGCGCGTGCCGGCGCACGAACGAGGTGCACGTCTGGAACAGCACGTAGGTGTGGTCCAGCCCGAAGCCGTAGCGCGAGCTGGTCGCGTCGTAGCAGGGGGCGAAGGTGGCGACGAACAGCGCGCTGCCGCCGAACGTCAGCCACCAGCGCGGGTCGTCGACCGGCGGGCCAGGCGCCGCGGCCAGGTCGCGCGCAGTCAGGCCCTCGACGACGGCGCGCGTCGTCGTCAGCCGCTCCACGGTGGTGCCGGCGCCGGGCCCCCACGCCTCCGCGCCCCACAGCCGTGTGCCGCGCGCGAAGACGCACTCGGTCTGCCCCCGCACCGCCTCGAACCGCTCCAGCGACGGCGCTGCGGCGGGGTCCGCGCCGTTGGCCGCGGCTGCGTCCGCGGCGCCACCGGCCGCGCGTCCCGCCTTACTCGCGCCGACGCCCTCGCGCGTGGCCTTCGCCGGCCTGCTTCCGCCTCCACCTTCCGGTACAGCGCCGTGACGAAGCCAGGGAAGTAGCTCCGCTCGCGCACGTTGTGCCGCTACAACAGCGCGCGCTGGCGCGGCTCCTCGGCGAACAGGAGGCGCGTGTCGGCGGAGCGCTCGAACCCCGCTCAGGCTGCTGGAGCGCAGCTCCATCCGCTCAGCGTGGAGGATCGGGTCGACCTCGGCAAGCGGGGGGGACGTGACGATCGTCTGGTCGGCTCGCTTGGCTGGGATCGCCAGGACCCGTTCGATGTCGGCGGCGTGTTCGGGGTGAAGACCCTCCGGCTGCTCCGTGACGTCGGGCCGGGACACCCGGGTTTGAGTTCGCACAGGTACCAGTCGCTGACCGGACCCAGTGGCGAGGAGGTCTGGGAGTCCTACGTGGAGAACAAGACCCCCAGCGCCTGGCGCCTGTGGTGGGTCTACGGTCCCGGAGCCGACACCCTGACAATCGTGACCGTGGGGCCGCATCCGTAACCGCGATTCGGCTCCGAATGGCGAATTGGCGCTGCTCAGCGGTGGCAGTAGGAGTCTGAGAAGGCGTCGCCGCCTTGCAGGCGTACCTGGTGTACCCGCAGGCCACGGAAGTCGTCACCGGGCAGGAAGAAGCCCTGGTTGAGGGTCAGCCCTCCAGCGGGGTCGGCGTCAATCTTCGCCAGCCACGCGCCGACGCCGTCCGGGTAGAACTGGTCGGCCCGGTCTCCCGCGGCTGGGTAGAGTCGGACACGTCGTACTGCTTGAGCTCACCAGCGCCCCAGCACGACACATGAAGCTGCTGGTCGTCCACCGCGAGGTTGATGTCGGTGACCAGCGGGGGGCACTGCGCCGAACGGTTTCAGCGCCGGGGGCAGCAGGCCGGGATGGTGATCACCTTCTCGGCTGCCCAGCTGCCCCCGTCCCGGTGCCAGCGCCACACCGAGGCGGACAGGTCCTGAGTGGACACGACGACCTCGACGAACCCCCAGGTCGCTTCAGAGTCGTGTGCCGTGCGCAGCTCAAGCACCAGCTGGTGCTCCGCTCCGAGGTCGACCCGCTGCACGTGCTTGCCGGCGGCCAGGTCCCAGAAGTGCAGCGCGCGGCCGTACTTGTTCCCGAGCAGCAGCTCCGACAGGACAGGAAGATCCCCTCGGGGCCGCAGTGCAGGGTGTGCGGCCGGGAGTAACCGGCCTTGGCGGCCAGCTCCTGGGCGCCGATTGTCTTGACCAGCGTGGGACTGGTCGGGTCCGGGTGGGTGTCGCAGCCTCGGCGGGGCTGCGGTAGAGGGTCGGGTCTGAGGGCGTGCGGGCCGGTGCGCTCATGGGCTTCTCCTCACTTCTCGGTCCGCGCCGCTCGTATACCACCGGGTAACCTAGCGTCAGGCTGGTCCTCGGCGGTACGCGACGAAAGGTGGGCGCATGGCCCGGCTCGCTCAGACCGACGGTCTCACCGAGATCCAGCAGGAGATCCTGGCCACGGTCAAGTCCTTCGTGGACAAGGAGATCATCCCGGTCGCCCAGGAGCTGGAGCACACCGACACCTACCCGCAGGAGATCGTCGACGGGATGCAGGAGATGGGCCTGTTCGGGCTCACCATCCCCGAGGAGTACGGCGGGCTGGGGGAGTCGCTGCTGACCTACGCGCTGGTCGTGGAGCAGATCGCCCGGGGCTGGATGAGCGTCTCCGGCGTGATCAACACCCACTTCATCGTGTCGCACATGATCCGCCAGCACGGCACCGAGGAGCAGAAGCAGCACTATCTGCCGAGGATGGCGCAGGGAAGCATTCGCGGTGCCTTTTCGATGTCCGAGCCAGAACTGGGTTCCGACGTCGCGGCGATCAAGACGAGGGCGCGCCGCGACGGGGATCACTATGTCGTCGACGGCGCGAAGATGTGGCTGACCAACGGTGCCACGTCGACCCTGGTGGCCACTCTGGTCAGGACCGACGAGGGCGCCGCCAAGGCGCACCACAACCTCACCACGCTGCTGGTGGACAAGCCCGCGGGCTTCGGTGCAGTTGCCCCCGGGCTCAGCGTGCCCGGCAAGATCGACAAGATGGGCTACAAGGGGGTCGAGACCACCGAGCTGGTGTTCGACGGTCATCGCATCAGCGCCGACAAGGTGCTCGGCGCCGCTGCTGGCAAGGGCTTCGCGCAGATGATGGACGGCGTCGAGGTGGGCCGGGTCAACGTCGCTGCCCGGGCCTGTGGCATCGCCATCCGCGCCTTCGAGCTCGCGGTCGACTACGCCCAGCAGCGCAGGACCTTCGGCAAGCCGATCGCGCAGCACCAGGCGATCGCGTTCACGCTCGCCGAGATGGCCACCAAGGTCGAGGCCGCGCACCTGATGATGGTCAACGCCGCCCGGCTCAAGGACTCCGGCGCGCGCAACGACGTCCAGACCGGGATGGCGAAGCTGCTGGCCAGCGAATACTGCAAGGAGGTCACCGAGGACTCCTTCCGGATCCACGGCGGCTACGGCTACTCCAAGGAGTACGAGATCGAGCGGCTGATGCGTGAGGCGCCATTCCTGCTCATCGGCGAGGGCACCAGCGAGATCCAGAAGATGATCATCAGCAAGGGGCTGCTGCAGGAGTACGCTGCGCGAGGTTGAGTCGAACCGGGGCCGCGCGCGTGAGCGTGGGCCCGATGGGGTACCCCCTGACCCGAAGTGATGCACTGTGACCAGCCCGTTTAGAGGTGATGCACTGTGACCAGCCCGTTTAGCGGCCAGAGCCAGATGCCTGGCCTGCCCACCCCACCCTCTGGCTGGCCGATCGGCTCCTACGCCACCTATGCCGAGGCGCAGACTGCCGTGGACCATCTCGCGGACAACCAGTTCCCGGTCGCCGAGGTCACCATCGTCGGAGTGGACCTGATGCTGGTCGAGCGGGTGCTGCGGCGGTTGACCTGGGGCCGGGTCCTGACCCAGGGAGCGGCGTCAGGTGCCTGGTTCGGGCTGTTCGTCGGGGTGCTGCTCAGCCTGTTCGCCACCCAGGCCGGGACTGGAGTGATCCCGATCCTGGTGGGGGTGGCCACCGGCGCGGTGTTCGGGACGGTGTTCGCGGCCGCAGGGTACGCTGCGACCCGCGGTCGGCGGGACTTCGCGTCGACGAGCCAGCTGGTAGCGGGGCGTTATGACGTGCTGTGCCAGCCACGGCACGCCGAGCAGGCGCGCGACCTGCTGGCGAAGCTGGCCATGGGCCCGGGTGCCGCGACCGCCTGATCAGCTGCTGAGCGGATGCCGCCAGCGGAGCCCGGGAAACCGGGCGAAGTCCCGGTCGGCGGTCACCCATTCGCACCCCGACTCGATCGCCAGGGCCGCGCACCGCGCAGGCGAAGGTCAACGCCTTCGTTCTGCCTCGGGCGCCCGGCTGGTCCGGCGGCGGCGGATCTGCTGTGCCACCGCGAGCGCGACACCGGCGGCAGCGAGGCCGGCGCCGACACGCACCAGCCCGTTCACGGGGTTCAGCAGCGCAGGGGGAGGGGCAGTGGGAGGGGGCGGGGCAGTGGGCGGGGCAGTGGGCGGGGCAGTGGGCGGGGCAGTGCGAGGGGCAGTGGGCGGGGCAGTGCGAGGGGCAGTGGGCGGGACAGGGGCGGTGACGAGGAGAGCAATGACGAGGCCGAGAAAAGTAGTGACGAGGAGAGCAACGGCGACGGCCAGCGCCAGCCGTCGTGGGATGCCGCTCGGAGCGGCGCGACTTAGGTCGCGGAACCGGGGGAGCACCACCTCCGGCTGGGGAGGCGCTTGCCGCCTAGGGGCCGCCGCGGCGCTTTCTTGGTGAGGTTGGATCGGCGCGATCTGATCCAGTTCGGTCAGCACCTCCGCCGCTGAGCGCGGGCGCTGCGCCGGGTCGAGCGCCAGACAGCGTTGGAGCAGTCCTTGCAATGGCGATGGCGGCACACTGATCAGCGTCTGTGTGCGGCTATAAGCCAGCTGCAGGTACGAGGCCGCCGTTTCCGTTTCATTGGGCAGGCGGCCGTATAAGCAGCGGTACAGCAGAAGCCCGAGTCCGAACAGATCGGACGCCGGGGTCTGCGGTGCGTCGGTGATCTGCTCCGGAGACATGTACAGCGGCGTCCCAGCGATCTCGCCGGCCCTCGTCGTCGCGGTCACCACTTCGAGTTGGCCGAACGCTCCGAAATCCGCCAGCTTGTAGGTTCCCCCGACAGTGCGCAGCACGTTCGAGGGCTTGATGTCGCGATGCAGGATGTTGTGCTGATGCGCGTAGCGCAGCGCGGACGCCACCTCGTGGCCCAGTCGCACGGTCTTCGCGACGCCGAGTTGGCCGGTCAGGCACAGCTCGTCCGCCAAGCTCCCACCGTCGATCCACTCCTGGACCAGGCAGAGCCGCCCGTTGTGCTCGATGACGTCGAACGTCGCCACGATGTTGGGGTGGTCGAGGGCGGCCACCGCGACGGCTTCCCGTCGGCTTCGTTCGCTTGTCCCAGGAAATAACGTCAACGCGACGACCCGACCGTGCCGCTCGTCCCGCCCGCGGTAGACCTCGGCGGTCGTTCCCTCGGCGTCTACGTGCTCTATCACTGTGTAGTGGCCGATGGGCGTGCCCAGACTCAGTGTCACACCTGCTCCTGAACGAGGGTTGCACGAACGGGGCCCCGCCCGCATTCAGAGCGTAGACGGGCTATGCCGATCAGTCACCGTTGTCCGCGCCTTGCCCGACATCGCGTGTCACCGAGGGAACCGTCCAGGGCACGTCGCGGGCATGCCAGGTGGCAGGCAGCCCCAGCCGGTGAGGGCGTCGACGAGCCCGGCCACGACAGGCAGGCTCGCCAGGGTCTCGGCGTCGCACCAGCGGGCATCGGCGGCGTCGCCGCCTGCGCGCACCGTCCCGCCCGTCACCCTGCAGGTGTAGTCAGAGATAGCGAACACTGCACCGCCCGGCGCGGGGCGCTGCACCTGCCCGACCCGACGGAGGACCTCGACCTCCAGCCCGGTCTCCTCGGCCACCTCACGGACCACCGCTTGATGATCGGTCTCGCCGGGCTCGACCCGGCCGCCGGGCACCGACCAGCGCCCGCGCCCCGGCTCATTGGCCCGGCGGACCAGCAGCACTGCGCCCGCGCCGTCGAACACCACTGCTCCGACGCACCGGATGTGCCGCTTGCGTGAGCTCGCCATCAGTAGCGACGGTAGTACTCTCTGAGTGTCTCCGGCGCTGCGCCGCCCCCGTGCGGTACAACAAGTCGGGACTGGCAACGGAGCGTGCCCGCGGCGCGCAGACAGGTGGCAGCACTGACATGCTGGGTCGACAGCCCAACGAGTACCTGATCTCGTCGGAACGGCGGGTGATCCGGGTGCGGCGGCACTGGGCCTACCTGCTGCGGGCGATGGCCGAGACGGTCGGGGCCGTGATCGTGTGGTCCTTGCTGGCCTGGCTGGTCAACAGGGTCGCGCAAGACTTCTGGATAGTGCAGTCGCTGCTGTGGTACGGCGTGGCCTTCGCGGTGCTGCGCTTTGCCTGGAAGGCGCTGGAGTGGTGGCTCGAGCTCATCATCCTCACGGACAAGCGGTTCCTGCTCGCTACCGGCATCGTCGTGCGGAAGATCTCCATGATGCCGATCGGGAAGGTCACCGACCTGAGCTTCGTGCGGTCGGTGGGCGGCCAGATCCTCGGCTACGGCACGCTCCGGGTGGAGTCCGCCGGGCAGAAGCAGGACCTCGAGAAGATCGAATACTTGCCCCAGCCGGAGGCCGTCTTCGACGCGATCTCCGAGCTGATCTTCGGCGAGAAGGGGGCCAAGAGGTCCAATATGCTGCCGCCTCCTCGCCGCCGGTGGGGGCGGCGGCCGGTCCCGAGGTGAGACCGGCGCGGGACGGACCTGGCAGCCGCGGCCGAGCCTGACCATCATGCGTATCGACCTGCACGCCCACTCCACGGCCTCCGACGGGACCGACACCCCGGCGGGGCTCGTCGCGGCCGCCGCCGCGGCCGGCCTCGACGTGCTGGCGCTGACCGACCACGACACCACCGCGGGATGGGCCGAGGCCGTCGACGCGCTGCCCGCAGGCCTGCGGCTGATCCGGGGCGCGGAGTTCTCCTGTGTCGCGCTGGACGGCCGGGGTGGGCAGGTCTCGGTGCACCTGCTCGGGTACCTGTTCGATCCCGCCTCGGAGGCGATCACCGCGGAGCAGACCCGGCTCAAGGAGGAGCGGCGGGTGCGGCTGCGTACCATGGCGCAGCGGATGGCCGCCGACGGGTTCCCGGTGGATCCCGACGCGCTGCTCGACGGCCTACCGCCGCACGCATCAGCCGGCCGGCCGCATCTGGCCAGCGCGCTGGTGTCGGCCGGCGTCGCGGACAGCGTCGACGAGGCATTCCGCCGATACCTGACCATCGGAGGCCCGTACTACACAGGCCGAGCCGACATCGACGTCAGCGCAGCGATCCGGATGGTCCGCGCCGCAGGCGGGGTGCCGGTACTGGCGCACGCCCTGGCCCGCCGCCGCGGGCCGGTGGTCACCACCGGGGTCATCGCCGAGCTGGCCGCTGAGGGGCTCGCCGGGGTGGAAGTCGACCATCCTGACCACGCCGCCGCCGACCGCGCCACGCTGCGCGACCTCGCGGCCGCGCTGGACCTGCTGATCACCGGCTCCAGTGATTACCACGGCACGAACAAGACGGCGTGCCTGGGCCAGGAGACCACCGATCCGGAGATGCTGGAGCGGATCGAGGAGCTGGCGGCGTGCAGCAGTGTCGCGGTGGTGGGCGGGTGAGTACGGTAGGCGCGATGACAGGGGGAGCACAGGGAGAGCTGGATCTTGGCGGTCTGCCTCGCCCCCTGGTGCGCGTGACTCCCGCCAAGCTCACCGCGTGGACCGGCTGCCCGCGGCGCTACCGGATGGCATACCTGGACCGTCCCGCGCCCCCGCGGGGCGGGGCCTGGGCGCACAACACGCTGGGCGCGGTGGTGCACACCGCGCTACGGGCGTTGTTCGATCTGGCGCCCGGGCGGCGCCGCCCGCATACCGCGGCCGCCCTGGTGGCCACGCACTGGTCCGGGGAGGGTTTCGCCGACGACGCGCAGGCCGCGGACTATCGCAGCCGCGCGCAGGACTGGGTGACCCGCTACGTCGATGAGCTGGACCCGGACCTGGAGCCGGTGGGGGTGGAGCGCTGGGTCTCCGCGCCGACCCGGCGGATCGTCGCGGAGGGGCGGGTGGACCGCATCGACGAGCGCGACGGTGAGCTGGTCGTGGTGGACTACAAGACCGGCCGGCACGGGCTGTCCGCCGATGACGCACGCGGTTCGCAGGCGCTGGCGCTGTACGCGTTCGCGGCCGCCCGCACGCTGCGCCGGCCGTGCCGCCGGGTCGAGCTGCATCATCTGCCCACCGACACCGTCGCCGAATGGGAGCACACCGAGCAGTCGCTGGGCAGGCACCTGCAGCGCGCCGAGGAGGCCGCCGACGAGATCGCGCTGGCCACCGACACCCTGGCGGCGGGGGGCGATCCCGAGATCCTGTTCCCGCCCGCCCCCGGCCGGGCCTGCTCGTGGTGCGACTTCCGGCGGCACTGTCCCGAGGGCCGGGCCAGTGCACCAGATCTTCTGCCGTGGGCGCTGCTCGCGCCGTGACCGCGCTGCGCCTCAGCGTGCGTGCTGTGCGCGGGCTGTCCGGCCTGCTGGCCGGTGGCCTGGTCGTGCTTGCGATGGTGGTCTGCGTGGCGCAATGGCTGGCCGGTACGTCAGGCCGCCCAGGCCCTGGCATGCCGGCCGTCGTCGGGCACGTGGTCGCGGCACTGGCCGCCGTGGTGCTGCAGCTGGTGGCCGACCGCTTTCGGGGCCCACCTGCGGCGCTGGCGTCCGGATCCGTCCTGATGATCACGGCCGGGGTGCTCTGGTTCGGCTGGTGGGCCTGAACGTCTCGGCGCGATGGGTGGGGTCAGGGGGTGAGGGTGGTCAGGAAGGCGTGCCAGGCGGGGGTGGGGACGGCCAGGGCGGCAATCAGCTTTGGTAAATGTATTGCGCCGATGGCGAACCGGCTCTCTGCTCGACGGCGAACCAGCAGGGGCAGTGGGCACTCGTCGGCACGCTCGCCGGTTCGGAGTAGTATTATTCTATGGCCAAACGTAAGATCACGGTGACGGTCGACGCCGCGACCCTGGAGCAGGCCCAGTCCCTGGGCGTGCAGAACCTGTCGGCCGTGGTCGACGAGGCGCTGGAGATCCATGTCCAGCGCCTCGCCCGGCAGGCCGCGTTGCGCGAGCTGCTGGATACCTGGGACCGTGAGGGCGGCCCCGTTCCCGAGTCGGAGCAGGCCGCTGCGCGGGCTGCCTTCGATGAGCTGGACGGCCTCACGGACGGCCGCTGGACGGCATGACGCTCCCCGTTGTGCTGGATGCAGACGGGCTCGACGCCCTCGCGGACCCGTCGCCCCCCAGCGCGTTCCGCGCGCTCCTGCGCGAGGCCCTCGACCGCGGTCGGGACGTGCTGGTGCCCGCGGTCGTGTGCGCCGAGGCGTGCCGTGGACCGGCCCGGACCCGCCGCGTCGAGACGGCGCTGGCGCGCCACCGCCCGGCCCGCGGTCAGCGTCCGCCCGTCGCGGTTGTCGACACCGACTTCGTGCTCGCCCGGCAGGTCGGCGCGGTGCTGTACGGGGCCGGGGCCGGGTCGGCCGATCTCGCGGACGCGCACGTCGTGGCCGTCTGCGCGCGTCGCGGGGGCGGCTTGGTGATCACTTCGGATCCGGGCGACATCGCGCGGCTCGCGGCCGCCGTCCCAGCGGCGAGGGTGGTCACCCGGCCGGCTCGCTGAGATCTCCCGCGCCACCTCCATACTCGTGCACCCCGGCCATCACCCGCCACGTCACGCTGCCCGGCCCGAAGTACCCGAGATCCTTCAGCCATGGCACCGACTCTGCCCTGCCGTCCGCCCCACCGCACGGTTGGGCCGATTCCACCGACGTCAGGCTGTGGATCCGCCGATGGCGAGGTGCCCGGCGGTGGCTGCCAGCAGAGTCTCGGGGTCGACGTCGGTGCCCATCGCGTCGGCTAATAAGCGCAGGACTGAGAGTTCACGGGGCGCGGCACCGACACACACGCCCGGCTATCGCCCTGGAACCGACTCACACCCCACAGTTGACTCGATTATGACTGCCGTGCCGCCTAAGTCCTCCAGCCAGCCAGGATATCAGGATCTGATCGGGAGGTGCAGTTCGGGTCGGCCGCTCGCGCTAAGGGTGCGACCTCGGCGGTGAGGCCCTCGGCTACGAGAGCTTCGGTGACGCCCAGGCCGACGTTGGCAAGCACATGATTCAACTCACCCTCAATGCAGCGCGACCAGGGTGTCGCCGCGTTGCTCGAGCACAACGCTGCCGGAGCTAGCGGTCACCACTGAGCCGCGGTAGCCGCCGCGGTCCACCGGCAGCGCACCGACCGGCTCCCCCGTGGTGGTGTCGAGCACGGCGAGTGCCCCCGGCACGGGCAACAGCAGCCGCCCGGCGACCTCGGAGCCGGGTCCCAGCGATCCGGGTCGGGTCCACCGTGGCCGCAGGTCGCCGACGTCCAACGCGACGGTGGCCGAGCCGGTGAACCAGTACACCTGCGTCGGGGTCACGGTGATGTCGACCAGCCCACCGGGCGGATTGCCCCGCAGGTCGGCGTCCGGGACCGCCAGCGGGTGCTCGGCCACCGCCTGGCCCTGCTCGTCGAGTACCGCCAGCCGGGCCGGGTCGGGCAGCGCCACCGCCACCCGGCCCCGGCTCACCGCGACGACCCGAGCCTGGGTCCCGCCCAGCAGGGTGCTGAAGTCCACCTCTGGCTGGTCGGGCTGCTCCGGGTCGGCCCGCTGCATGGTCAGCCGCACGCGCTCCCCGGGGCACTGCTCCAGCACGGCCAGCCGCCCCGTGGAGCCAGCGGCAGAGTCCAGGGCCATCGACCCATGGGCGCAGTCCGGCCGGGGCTGGGCGCCGGGCTTCACCGGTGTCGGCAGCCGCCCATAGGCCAGCGTACGTACCAGGTCGGAACGCCATACCTCCAGGTAGCGCTGCCCGCTGGCGGCGACCTGGTTGCCGTTGGCGGTCAGCCGGGTCGGTGCCTCCACCGGACCGGTGCGTTGCGGTCCACGCCGGCCGTCGGCCCAGCCCAAGGCGGTCACCTCGCTGCAGTTCTCGCCCCGTTGGTACACCGCCACTGCCTGCTGGAAGGCGGCGGCCACCGTGCACAGTGCCAGGTCGCGCTGGTAGCTCCAGCGGACTGCGCCGGAGCTGAGGTCGCGGCCGGTGACCACACCGGCGGCACCGGTGATCACGGTGCCGCCTTGCTCCAACGGGACCGGGACCGCCGGGCTCGGCGCCCGCCACGCCTCGGTCAGTGATTGTGGCAGTACCCCGGTCGCGGCATCGCTCCCCAGAGCCGAGGGGGGGACGGTGGTCGCAGCAGTACGTCGAGCGTCGCTGGTCCACCACAGTGCGGTGACCACCGTGACCGCCGCCACCGCCAGTACCGCCGCAGCGATCAGGTCCAGCCGGGTGCGGCGTTCGGGCGCGGGCATCGCGGCCCAGATCAGTCCGCGGAGCGTGCCGGGCTGCGGGGCTGCTCCTGGGCGCCGCTCCCGGCGCCAGCACCGCGACCTCGGCTGCGCCGGCGCCGTCGGCGCAGCCGGGCGTCGCCGTCGGCGCCGGGAGGCTCGGCTGCGGGCGCGGTCTCGCTGCTGGCTCCGGCAACGTCTCCGCCCCGGGTGTGGCGCCGAGGGCGGCAGACCGCCGCGGCCTGAGCGTCGGCGGGGCCAGTGCGGGTCCGCCGACGGGCGCTGGTGGTACGACGACCGCGGGGGCGGCCGTCCTCGTCGCTGGGTTCGGCGGCCAGCCCAGCCCGGGTACGCCGGGTCAGCGGCAGCCGGCCGGTGGAGTCGGTCGGGATGTCCAGGTCGCTGAACAGGTGCCCGGAGGTGGAGTAGGTCTCCGCCGGTTCCGGCATGCCCAGGACCAGCACGTCACTGATCAGCTTCCAGCGCAGCTCCTCGTCCCAGTCGACGAGGGTGATCGCGACGCCTTCCCGGCCGGCCCGGCCGGTCCTCCCGATCCGGTGCACGTAGGTCTTCTCGTCCTCGGGGCACTGGTAGTTGATGACGTGAGTGACCTCGGGGACGTCGATACCGCGGGCGGCGACGTCGGTGGCGACCAGCACGTCGACCTTCTCCGAGCGGAAGGCCCGCAGCGCCTGCTCACGGGCTCCCTGGCCCAGGTCGCCATGCACGGCCGCAGCCGCGAAACCCCGCTCGGTGAGCTCGTCGGCCACCTTCTGCGCAGTGCGCTTGGTCCTCGCGAAGATCATCGTCAGGCCCCGGGCACGGGCTTGCAGGATGCGGGAGAGCAGCTCCACCTTGTCCATCGCGTGCGCCCGGTAGACGAACTGCCGGGTCCGCTCGTGAATGGCGGTGGCGTCGGGCTCCTCGGCGCGGATATGCGTCGGCCGGTTCAGGAAAGTCCGGGCCAGCGTGATGATCGGGCCGGGCATGGTGGCCGAGAACAGCATGGTCTGGCGCTGGTCGGGCACCATCCGCAGGATCCGCTCGATGTCGGGCAGGAAGCCCAGATCGAGCATCTCGTCGGCTTCGTCGAGGACGAGCACCCGAACCTTGCCCAGGACCAGGTGGCGCTGCTCGGCGAGGTCCAGCAGCCGGCCAGGGGTGCCGACCACCAGGTCGACCCCCCTGGTCAGCGCCTTGATCTGCGGCTCGTAAGGCCGGCCGCCGTAGACCGGCAGGACCCGGAGGCCGAGATCCCGGCCGACGGCGGTGAGGTCGGCAGTGACCTGCAGGCACAGCTCGCGGGTGGGAACGACGACCAGGGCGCGCGGAGTGCCGTCGAGCGCGATGTCTCCCGTGGTGATCCGCTGGATCATCGGGACACCGAAGCCGAGCGTCTTGCCGGTGCCGGTGCGGGCCTGGCCGATGAGGTCGTCGCCGGCCAGGGCCAGCGGCAGGGTGAGCTCCTGGATCGCGAAGGCGCGCTCGATGCCCGCGGCACGCAGCGCCCGGACGATCTCGTCGCGGACGCCGAGTTCGGCGAAGGTGGGGGAGTCGTCCCGGACCGGGGCTCCCGCCTGCAGCGGGGTGGGTTCGTCGAGGCCGGTCTCGGGATGATCCAGGATGCTGGGGTTACGGGGCTCCGGGAGTTTGGTGTCGGGCAGGTAGGTCTGGCTGACGGTCAGCGTGATCGCCTCTCTCGTACCGGCGCGCCGCCGCCGTCTCGCTCGACCGGCTCCGGAGCGCTAGGTGACCCAGGGGCTCTGGGTGGCCAGCGGAGCTGGGAACGAGGACGCGAAGTGCGCGCGCATTGCATTTACTCGGTGGCATCGGCCACGGAGCCGGGCGTGTGACCGGGGTGGTTTCACGCCCTGTGCACTGATCGTACCCGTCCGGACGTCACACGTGCTTGTGACACTGCTCAAGCGCGGGCCTAGGCTCCCGTCGTGGACGTGGCACGTGCGGGCATCATCGATCTCTTGGGGGTCCTTGCCTACGGAGAACTGTCCGCCTTCGACCGGCTCGCCGAGGATGCCCGCAGCGCTCCTACCCTGACTGGCCGGGCGGCGATGGCCACCATGGCGGCTGCCGAGCTCGGGCACTTCCGGCTGCTTGAGCGTCACCTGAGCGGCCTGGGTGTCCCGGTGGACGATGCGATGCTCCCGTTCGTGGCGCGCTTCGACCAGTTCCATGCCTCGACAGCACCCCGATCCTGGTTGGAGTCGCTAGTGAAGGCGTACGTCGGGGACGGGCTGGCGGCGGATTTCTACGGCGAGGTCGGTGGCTGGCTCGATGATGCCACCGCCACGCTGGTCAAAGAGGTGCTGGCCGACACCGGGCATTCGGCTTTCGCTGAGCGGGAGGTGCGAGCGGCCTGTGCGCGGGACCGGACCACCCGCGACCGGCTGGCCTTGTGGGGGCGGCGGCTGCTCGGCGAGGCGGTGACGAATGCCCAGCACGTGGTGGCCGAGCGGGATGCCCTGGCCGATCTGATCATCCGCGGCTCCGGTGACCTGGCCGGTCTCGCCACGCTGATCCGCCGGGTGGAGGTCCTGTACTGCCGCCGGATGACCACTCTCGGGCTGGGGTGAGGGCCCGCGCACCACTCGACTAGCCTGGACACACATTCGATCACACCATGGAGGTCTGGCGTGGAGATCAAGATCGGCGTCGCGGACAGTCCTCGCGAGCTGACGGTGTCCACTGCGGACTCGCCAGACCAGATAGAGGCACTGGTCACCGAGGCGCTGCGGAACAGCCAGGGAATGCTGACCCTGGTCGATGACAAGGGCCGACGGTACATGGTGCCCGCCTCGCGGGTCGCCTACGTCGAGATCGGGCCCGCGGACAGCCGCCGGGTCGGCTTCTCGGTGGGCAGCTGACCATCGGTCGCTGCGCAGCGGCTCGACGGCGTCCGGACGGGTGATCCACCGGCTTGCAGGATCCCGTCCAGCGCCCCCCAGGCCATCATCACCAGGTAGTCGCACAGTCCCGCTCGGGATAAGGCATGGCCATCCCGGGGCAATGCCTGGCGCTGCAGCCACCAGTCCCCGGCTGCCTGCACCATGCCGACCCCGGCATACGCCCAGGTCTCCGCGCCCCCAGGGTCCATGCCCAGGCTGCGCAGCCGGTCACCGAAGATCGTGGCGAGGGCCGCTGAGATGAGCTCTGCGTTGGTGGTGACCGGGTCCTGCGGCACCGGCCGGTCGGCAAACGAACGACGCACCACGAAGCGGTAGAGCTCCGGTTCCTCCTCAATGAACATCAGGTAGGTCTCGATCATCAGCCGGAGCAGCTCCCGAGGGTCACCGTCGGTGTCCAGGCCCGACAGCAGAGCAGCGCGCAGGCGCCGGGTGGCGGTCTCGCTGACCGCCATGTAGAGATCACCCTTGTCGTGGAAGTGCCGGTAGAGGATCGGTTTGCTGACCCCGGCCTCAGCGGCGATGTCCTCCATCGCGACATCGGGTCCGTGCTGGCGGATCGCCCGGATGGCGGCCTGCACCAGCACCGCGCGGCGGTCCTCGCGATGCCCGGGGCGGTTGCGTCCCGGGCTTGGCGCGCTGCGCTCGGCCTTGACAGGGACGGGATCGTCCGACATGTTACTTATGGTAACAGTTACTTTTGGTAACACCTGAGCGGAGCCGCCGATGCCCACTGCGGACGTCCGGTGGTTCACCACCCCTGACGGCACCCGGCTGGCCCTGCGCTGGCATGGCCCACGCAGTGTTGCTGCCTCGACCCTGCGAGCAGGTCTCGGGGGTGATGCCTCGACCCTGCGAGCAGGTCTCGGGGGTGATGCCTCGACCCTGCGAGCAGGTCTCGGGGCACCGCTGACCATTGTGCTGGCGCATGGCTGGATCGTGGACTCGCGAGTCTGGGAGCCGGTTGCCGCAATGCTGTCCTCGGGCCCGCGGGGTCTGCCAGTGCTGTGCTACGACCTGCGCGGACATGGCCAGTCCGGCCCCATCCGGCCCGGCACCGCGACCATCGCCGCGCTAGCCGACGATCTGGCCGGCCTGCTGCGCGCCGAGGTCGAAGGCGCGGTCGTGCTCGTCGGACACTCGATGGGCAGCATGGCGATCATGGCGCTGGCGCAGCAGCACCCCGAGCTGGTGGCACAGCGGGTCGCCGGCGCAGTGTTCGCGTCGAGTTCCTGCGGCG
The DNA here is from genome assembly GCA_050699815.1 of Pseudonocardiaceae bacterium. GTDB lineage: Bacteria > Actinomycetota > Actinomycetes > Mycobacteriales > Pseudonocardiaceae. The sequence goes on from JBOHFT010000014.1 coordinate 22,500, forward strand.
ACCTGATGCCGCTGGATCTCGGGCTGCGGCCCGGGCTGGCCCGGTTGGTGGCTCGCGGGGAGCCCCACCTGATGCGCTGGGCGTCGGCTTCCCGCCGGTTGCGGGACCGGGACCGGACCACCACATGGGTCGGGTTGGTCCGGCCCGGGGTGCGCTGGCTGCAGTTCGGTGAGCATCCCCGGCGCGCCGACGTCCAGCTCGCCGCGACGTGTGTGGCGCAGTGCCGTCCGGCGAACTTCGTGGACTTCCGGGCCACATTCGACGACCACGACCAGGCCGCCGCGCTGGCCGCGTTCCGGAACCTGCCGACGCTGGTGCTGGCCGGAACGCGGGACCGGCTGACCCCGATCCGGCACTCCGAGCGGATTGCCGCCGCGCTGCCCGACGCGACGTTCGTGCGTTACGCCGGTGCCGGGCACATGGTGACGCTGGAGCGGGCCGAGCAGATCGCCGGTCGGATCGGCGAGCTGGTGGCCACTGTCCGAGCGCGCCGGCGGTTGCCCGCAGAGTGATCCATTAGGCTCATGGCGTGTCCAGGCTGCTCGTAGTGGAGGACGACGAGACCATCGGTGGTGTGCTGGAATCCAGCCTGCGTGCACACGGCCACCAGGTGGTGTGGCAGCGCACCGGCCGCAGCGCGCTGCGCGCGGCGTGCGACACGGATTTCGACCTGGTGCTCCTGGATCTCGGGCTGCCGGACCTGGATGGCGTCGAGGTGTGCCGGCAGCTACGGGCCAGCAGCCCGACGAGCGTGCTGGTGATCCTCACGGCCCGAACCGACGAGATGGACGTCGTCGTGGGCCTGGAGGCCGGGGCGGATGACTACCTGACCAAGCCGGTGCGCCTGGCCGAGCTGCTGGCCAGGGTTCGAGCACATCTGCGCCGGGTGGGGCCGGCCACGCCGGGCGCCCAACCGATGCTTGCGATCGCGGACCTGATGGTGGACACCGCCAGTCGGCGGGTGACCGTGGCGGGAAAAGAGATGCCGCTGCGGGCCAAGGAGTTCGACCTGCTGGCCCGCCTCGCGGCCACACCGGAGGTGGCGGTCAGCCGGGAGACCCTGATGGCGGAGGTGTGGGACGAGAACTGGTTCGGCCCGACCAAGACTCTCGACGTGCACGTGGCCGCGCTGCGTCGCAAGCTGGCCGGGATGGCCCAGCTGGGCTCGGTGCCGCGGATCGCGACCCTGCGAGGCCACGGGTACCGGCTGGAAGCGCCGGAGGGCTGAACCGAGGCTCAGCCCTCCGGCGTGTTACCGGCCTCCTGAAACCCTGGCCGGGACTGCCGGTCGATCTCGAACGGGCGCATCCGGCCCGTCACGGTGTTGCCGATCACGGCGCAGTCGGTGGAACCCCGGTTGAGCTGCACAGCGCGGGAGCCGGGGCCGGAGAAGCGGTTGTCGCGCACGATGACGTGCGGAAAGTTCTCCAGCAAGACTGCCTGCGCACCGTTGACCGAGCAGGTGTTGCGCTCGAAGATGATCGCAGTCTGCCCTGCCGGGGCGCCCTGGGCACCGCCCTCTTTGGCGGTGGCGATCAGGCACTGGACGTCGACGTTCGTGCAGACGTTGTCGGCGATGACGACGTCGTAGGTGGGTGGGTCGCTGGCGGTGTTGAAGGTCTGGAAGCAGTCGGTGTGCGGGCCTTCGTCGCGGTAGCCGGAGGCCTTGATGTCCTTGATCGTGTTCCCGATCAAGCGATGACCGGCTCCGAAAAACCGGATGCCGTCGGCGTCACCCAGGGTGCGCAATACCGACTCGCTCACCGTGTTGCCCCGGACGGTGATCTGCTTGCCGATGAGGTAGATCCCGGTCCCGTCGGCACGCTGGACGATGTTTGATTCGATGATCGTGTCAAGACAGCCGTTGCAGACGAGGCCGTCCCTGGTGGCGTTGTAGATCAGATTGTTGCGGGCGACGAGTCCGCGACCGGTCATCGTCAGCCCATCTCCGTCGATGAGCCGCAGGCCCTGGATGACGACGTAGTCGGCCTTGACGTGCACGCTGCGCATGATCGCGCCGTCAGCGATGATCGTGATCGGTTGCTCTGGCGTGCCCGAGGCCGTCATCTCCAGCTCGGCGTCGTGGAGGCCCTCGCCGCTCAGGCACACGGTGCTGCCGGGCTGGGCCTGCGCCAGGGCTGTTGTCGCTGGTCGCGGTTCGGTGACCGGGCTAGCGCAGCTCTGCGGTAGGGGGCCGGTCTGGTGGGAAGGGGGCGTCGCGTCCTCGGCGGGCTGGCCGGCTGTGCAGCCGCTGACGATCAGGACCAGTCCGATGGCCGAAGCGCCCAGCCACCGGGTCACGCCGTGCCGGACCGTCACCGACTTCTCCCACCGCGTATCAGCCGCTTCGCCATTGCAACGACCCTACCCCGGCGGGTCGGGGCGCGAGATTCGGTTAGCTGTCGGCAAAATCCGGGGGTAACCCGGGGTCGATGACACCCAGGCATGCTGTGCTGGTGTCGAGACCTGGTATCGCCAGGAGAGGGGGAAGGGGCTCGTGCGGACTCGAATCGTCGGTCTTGCCGTGCTCGCCGCGGTACTTGCCATCGGCCTGTTCGGGGTGCCGCTCGCCGCCGGTGTGCTGAAGTACTTGATGTCCGAACAGCGAACGAACCTGCTGGACGAGGCCAACGCTGCCGCCGCGTCCGTCGCGGCAGCGGTGCGCCGCGAGAAGTTGCCGGCCGACGATCTTCCGGAATCGACGCACGGCACCGACCTCGCGGTGTATGTGGACCGCGGCCAGCGCATCCAGGGCAGCGGGCCGGACGGCGGGGACTACGTGGTGCAGCGCGCCCTGCGCGGCGATACCAACTCCGGGGACGTCAATGGTGACCTGGTCGTGGCCGTGCCGGTGAACCATGACAGCGATGTGATCGGCGCCGTGCGCGCCGCCAGCCCGCGCAGCGACGTTATGCGGCAGGTCATGCTGGTGTGGCTGGCCATGCTCGGCCTGGCCGGCCTGGCCATCGGCACGGTCTGGTTGGTCGCCCGCCGCCAGGCCCGGCGGCTGGCCCGCCCGCTCGAGGAGCTCTCCGAGGCGGCGCGCCGCCTGGGAGACGGTGATTTCAGCGTACGAACCCGACCGGCGGACATTCCGGAGATCGACTCCGTCGGCACGGCGTTGAACAGCACCGCCGGGCGCCTCGATGACATGCTCGCCCGCGAGCGGTCCTTCTCCGCCGACGCGTCGCACCAGCTGCGCACTCCGCTGACCGGATTGCGGCTCCGGCTCGAAGCGGCGCTGGACCGGCCAGGGCAGGACCTTCGGCACGCCATCACCGCCGGAATCGCCGATGCCGACCGGCTGGAGCAGACCGTCGAGGAGCTGCTTGCCCTGGCCCGGGACACCCGCAGCTCCAGCACCACGCCGCTGGACATCCCTGGCCTGCTCGAGGAGATCGAGCGGGGCTGGCATGACCGGCTGGCCGCCCAGGAACGCACCCTGCGGGTAGCGGTGGATCCGCAGGCCCCGGTGTCCCTAGCCTCGACTGCCGCAGTGCGGCAGGTGCTCACGGTCCTGCTGGACAACGCGGCCACCCACGGCTCGGGCACGGTGTCGGTGGCGGTGCGCAACGCCGCCGATGCGCTGGCCATCGACGTTTCCGACGAGGGTGCCGGCATCACGGCCCCCGAACCGGAGCTGTTCACCCGGCGATCACGCCTGGCCGACGGGCACGGGATCGGACTCGCGCTCGCCCGCAGCCTGGCCGAAGCCGAAGGCGGCAGGCTCCGCCTGACCAGACCCGCCCCCCCCACCTTCACCCTCCTAGTACCCGCCCAGAGCTGACTTGGCGCGTCGCCCGCATTCAGCAGGCTCAGCGGGCTTACTGGCACCCTGATAGCCCCGCTCAGCCCGCTCAATGCTGCAGCGGGAAGCCGGCTAGGCCTTTCCAGGCTAGGGTTGCCGTGAGGGCTACTGCTTCTTCTTTGGGGACCTCGTGGCGGTGGGTGAGCCAGTGCCGGGCGCTGTGCTCGCTGATCCCGACGACGCCGACCGCAACCAGCCGGGCGCGGTCGGCGTCCAGCCCCGCATCCGCCACGACGGCTTGCGCGATGGCCTCCACACAGACGGTGTTCGCTTGCTCCACAATGGCTTGCACGGCTGGCTGGTTACGCAGGTCGGACTCGAAGACCAGCCGGAACGCCGCACCGTCACCGTCGACGAAGTCGAAGTAGGCCCCGACCGCGTTGCGGACCCGCTGCCGGTTGTCGTGGGTTTCTTCGATCGCGGCCAGAACCCGGCGGACCAGCTTGTCGGTGTGGCGCTCCAGCAACGCCAGGTACAGCTCAAGTTTGCCGGGAAAGTGCTGGTAGAGCACTGGCTTGCTGACGCCGGCGCGCTCGGCGATGTCGTCCATGACGGTGGCGTGGTACCCATTGTTGACAAAGACGTCGGTCGCCGCGGCGAGCAGTTGGGCGCGCCGTTCGTCCCGGGGCATCCGCACCCCACGGGGTGCGGCGTCCGTCCGGGTCGATGCCGTCTCGGTCATCGGCCTCCTCCGTTGCCATCTCAGACCCCACTGCGCCATCTCAGACCCCACTGGCACCTTCGGATGACCGGATTGACCTTACTCGCCGGTATCTTGGTGATGCGCGAAGCACGCGGGGGTGGCTGTGCGATCCTTGCGCGGTGATCCGCCCGACGCGAGCCGATCCCGTGGGCCGCGCGCCCGCCGGTGGCCGCTCCCGGCCGGTGGCTGCCAGCCGACCTACCGGCCCGCGCGACGACGAGCGGATCCTGGCATCGCGCCGCGCACCGGCCGTCGGCTCACGCGTCGCCGACGAGCAGCCGCTGGCGGCGTCCTGGGACCCGAGCCCCGAACCGGCGTCGGGGCACGGCGATTCCCATCGGGCCGCTGGTTGGGGCCGCCGTGGTCCTGGACCCCGTCTTTCCGGAACCCTGGCCAGGGCGGTGTCGGCCTACGGCTGGCGGGTCTATGCGCTGCCTGTCCTTGTGGTGCTCACCATGCTGGCGGTGCTTGACGCGGCCAGATCGTCGGCCCGGCTGCCGCCGGACCAGGCCAGCACGGCCGAACCAGCGCCGCAGCCGCTGATCCCCAACCCGCTGGGTGGCCCAGGTTTCGAAGCGGCCAAGGCATCCGCCGAACTGCCTGGTGGCGGGCCGTTCACCAGCCAGGGCGTCGGCCGCTGGCGGGTGATCCCCGGTGCCGGTGCGCCCTTCGGGACGGGGCAGCTGTTCACCTACACCGTCGAGATCGAGGACGGGGTCGAGCTCGAGGGTGGTCCGGGGGGTTTCGCCGCCACCGTGGACAGCACGCTGAACAACCCGAAGAGCTGGATCGGCAGCGGGCGCTACCGCTTCCAGCGGATTGACGACAGCCGGGCGGCGGCCCTGCGGATCAGCCTCACCTCGCAGCTGACCACCCGCAGGCTGTGCGGCTTCCGGATCCCCTTCGACGCTTCCTGCTGGAAGCCCGAGGACGACCGGGTAGTGATCAACACCGCCCGCTGGGCCCGCGGGGCGGTGGCCTTCCAGGGCAATGTGGTGCAGTACCAGCAGTACGTGGTCAATCACGAGGTCGGGCACGGGCTGGGCTTCCCGCACATCGCGTGTGAGGCGAACGGGCGGCTGGCACCGGTGATGATGCAGCAGACCTGGGGCGTGGCCGACGACTACCTAGCGGTGCTAGGCACCGACCGGGTCACCCCAGACGGCCTAGTCTGCCACCCCAACGCCTGGCCCTTCCCCACAGTCAACTGACCCCTTCCCGCGTTCTGGATGCAGACTGCTGCTATTCGCCCCCCGATGCAGCAGTCTGCATCCAGAACGCGGGAGTCGGGCGGGAAGAGCGACCACCCCTGGGACGTTCCAGCTAGTGAGAGGTACCGACAGCTGTGAGGAGTGCGCCGATGAGTCTGCCGCCGCTGGTGGCGCCTGCCGCGGAGCTGACCAGGGAGGAGGTGGCCCGCTATAGCCGCCACTTGATCATCCCGGAGGTCGGGATGGAGGGTCAGAAGCGGCTGAAGAACGCGAAGGTGCTGGTGGTCGGCGCTGGTGGGCTGGGCAGCCCGGCCCTGCTCTACCTGGCCGCGGCCGGGGTGGGCACACTGGGCATCGTCGAGTTCGATGAGGTCGACGAGTCCAACCTGCAGCGCCAGGTGATCCACGGTCAATCCGACATCGGCCGGCCCAAGGGCGAGTCCGCTCGGGATTCCATCCGGGAGATCAACCCGTTCGTCCAGGTGAACCTGCACCAGCTGCGGCTGGACTCGTCCAATGCGCTGGACGTCTTCCGCGGCTACGACCTCATCCTGGACGGCACCGACAACTTCGCGACCCGCTATCTGGTGAATGACGCTGCCGTGCTGCTCGGCAAGCCCTACGTGTGGGGCTCGATCTTCCGCTTCGAGGGCCAGGCGTCGGTGTTCTGGGCGGACGCCCCGGGAGGGCAGGGACTGCAGTACCGCGACCTGTACCCGGAGCCCCCACCCCCCGGGATGGTGCCGTCCTGCGCCGAGGGCGGCGTGCTGGGTGTGCTCTGCGCGTCGATCGGCTCGATCATGGTCACCGAGGCGATCAAACTGATCACCGGGATCGGTGCGCCACTGCTCGGCCGGCTGATGGTGTACGACGCGCTGGAGATGAGCTACCGCACCATCAAGATCCGTAAGGACCCGGCGGCGGAGCCGATCACCGGGCTGATCGACTATGCGGAGTTCTGCGGCGTGGTCAGCGATGCCGCCGCCAACGCCGCGGCGGGCTCGACGATCACCGCTGTCGAGCTCAAGGAGATGATCGACTCCGGGAAGGACTTCGCCCTGATCGACGTCCGGGAGCCGCACGAGTACGAGATCGTCCGGATCCCGGGCTCCACGCTGATCCCCAAGGACCGGATCCTGTCCGGTGCGGCACTGGCCGAGCTGCCCCAGGACAAGCCGCTGGTGCTGCACTGCAAGTCCGGGCAGCGCTCCGCCGAGGCACTGGCCGCGCTGCACAAGGCGGGCTTCCGCGACGCCGTGCACGTCGGCGGTGGGGTGCTGGCCTGGGCCAAGCAGGTCGACCCCTCGCTGCCCACGTACTGAGCGGGGCGACCTAGACCCTAGAGCGTGATGAGGGCCAGGCGTGGATCCACTGTGGTGATATCGCCTGGGTCGCTCGTGAGCACGACGTGCCCCCGCTCTGCAGCGCACAGCGCCACGGAGACGTCTACGACATCGTGGTGACCGCTGCGGGCGATGAGCGCCCCCACCGCCCGCGCCGTGGGATCGTCGAGCACCACGACGTGGACGTCCGGATCAGCCAGCAGCCGTGCGACCCGGGCCTGCCGGGGACCACCGCGCCATGCCTGCGCGACTACCCCGGCGGGTACTGCGACGGGGATTTCCTCCGCTAAGGCGCGCTGGAGCAGGCTGCGGACCCGCTCGTCACCTCGCTCGAGCCCGATTAACGCGCCGGTGTCCAGCGTCAAGCCACCGCGTGGTGGAGTCACGTGATGAGGCCGGTGCGACGGAGCTCACGATCCGCCCATGTGCGGGCCTGCGCGCTGGGTTCGCCGAGTTCGCGGTCCAGCTCTGCCAGCAAGTCGGCCAGCGAGTTCTCCCGCTCGGCACGGGCGAGGGCGTCCGCCACGTAGGCGGACACACTGGACGCGCGACCGGCGGCCACCGCGCGCCGGGCGGCTGCCACCTGCTCGTCTGGGAGCGACACCGCAATTTTCATACTGTCAGCATACCAAGCGACATACTCTCAGTATACCGCCCCCAGGTTCGGACCAGTCCTCGATTCCGTGATGGTGAGCGCGGGTCCCTGGTTCACCCGCCTCGGCGGCGGGTGGAGTACTGCCGGGAGTGCACTATCGGGGTGGCTCCGCGCCCCACTGCGGACTTGCCGCCGTGCTGCGCCGTTGCGCCGGACTTCTTGCCGCGACGCTCGCGGCGGTTGGGTACCGGCGATGCAGCATTGTCCGGCCGGTGTTCGTCCTGGGGTTCGGGCTTCTGGGGTTCAGGATGCGGTGTCATGAGGGTCCCCTTGAGTCGACGTGGGTGGTCAGCGAGAGCTTGCCCGGACTGACGAGTCCGAGGGCGTCACCAGCAGGGATTCGGCGCCGCCGCTCGACAGCGGTCAGCGCGCACCGCGCTCGACGGTGCCGGAGGGGCAGACGGCGGCGGGGGATCTCAGCAGATCATGGTGCGGACGCTACCGCGAACGTCCCTGCGGCGCATCCACGTTTCGCGCCGGATCGCCACGCACGCGCTCCGCAGGGCTCACGCGGGTCCCGTACCACCCTGTGAACGGGAGTTCTCAGCACCGCAATAAACAGCAACATTCCGAACATAACCGGCACTTAACGTCGCTCGTCATACCCACCAGCTCAGGAGGAGCGATGAGCACGACCGAGACGACGGCGCCGGGCAACCCGGCTCGAGGGGGACGATGGATCGACCACTGGGATCCGGAAGACCCCGTGTTCTGGGCGAAGACCGGCAAGCGGGTAGCGCTGCGGAACCTGTGGGCTTCGGTCTTCGCTGAGCACATCGGGTTCTCGATCTGGACGGTCTGGTCGACCCTGGTGCTCTTCATGGGCCCGGAATACGGTCTCAACGCGGCCGACAAGTTCTTCCTGGTGGCGTTGCCCTCACTGGTCGGAGGACTGGTCCGGATCCCCTACACGATGGCGCCGGCCCGGTTCGGCGGGCGCAACTGGACCATCGTCAGCGCGCTGCTGCTGCTCGTCCCGACCGTCCTGGCGATCATCGTCATGCATCCGGGCACGTCTTACACCACCTTCCTGGTGGTCGCAGCACTCGGCGGCCTGGGCGGTGGCAACTTCGCCTCGTCCATGGTCAACATCAACGCCTTCTTCCCGGAGGGCCAGAAGGGCTGGGCGCTGGGGCTCAACGCCGGCGGCGGGAACATTGGCGTGCCGGTGATGCAGTTGCTCGGCCTGCTGGTGATCGCGACGGTCGGCGCCGCCTACCCCCGTCTGGTGCTGGCGGTCTACGTCCCGCTGATCATAGTTGCCGCGGTGTGGGCGGCGCTGTCCATGGACAACATCTCCTCGCTGAGTAACGACTCCGGCGCGCTGCGGGAAGCGGTCCGGGACGCGCAGACCTGGGTGGTGTCGTTTCTCTACATCGGCAGTTTCGGTTCGTTCATCGGCTACAGCTTCGCTTTCGGCCTGGTGTTGCAGACCCAGTTCGGCCGTACCCCGCTGCAGACTGCCTCGGTCGTGTTCATCGGCCCGCTGATCGGCTCGGTGGTCCGCCCGATCGGTGGCTGGCTGGCCGACCGGTTCGGCGGTGCGAAGGTCAGCCTCTGCACCTACGTCGGGATGGCCCTGGCGACCGGCATAGTGATCATCGCCTCTGAGCAGAAGTCCCTGCCGCTGTTCGTGACCGGCTTCATCGCTCTGTTCGTGCTCTCCGGAATCGGCAACGGGTCCACCTACAAGATGATCCCGTCGATTTTCGTTGCCAAGGCCAGGATGGCGATCGCCGCTGGTGAACCCCGGCTGCCTGCGCTGATGAGGGCCCGCCGGCTGTCCGGCGCGGTGATCGGGATCGCCGGCTCGATCGGTGCTGTCGGTGGGCTGCTCATCAACCTCGCCTTCCGGCAGTCGTTCCTGACCACGAAGTCCGGGGTGACCGCGTGCTGGTCCTTCCTGGCTTTCTACGCGTTGTGCGTCGTCGTCACCTATGTGGTTTACCTGCGCCGGGTCCCTGCCACGTCGTCTGAGCAGCCCCAATTGGCCTACGCCAAGGTGTGACGAAACAATACGGAAACACAGCGTTCACGCAATGCGCCCAAGATGTTCAGCTAGGGCCGGAAGATATCAGGCGGCTGGTGAGCTGCGCTGCCATCTCGGGCAGCTCACCAGCCCGCTGCTGCACGACCGATCGGTGAACGGGGACGACGCCCTGGACGCAGGGACCCGGGACCGGTGGTCGCCGCTGGGCAGGAAGGGGCAGCATGATGCGCACTCTCGTCGTGGCAGGCCATGGCATGGTCGGGCACCGGATGGTGGAGGCCCTGGTCGGCCGCGACGTCGTGCGGCAGTGGCGGATCGTGGTGCTGGCCGAGGAGGGCAGGCCTGCCTACGACCGGGTCGCCCTGTCGTCTTATGTGGACTCCTGGGACGCCCAGGCGCTGGCCCTGCCCGCCGTCGAGGACGACCGGGTGGAGCTGCGGCTGGGTGACCCGTGCGTGCAGATCGACCGCCGCGCGCGCACCGTCCGCACCGCGTCCGGGCACCGGGTAGCCTACGACGCACTGGTGCTGGCCACCGGGTCGGCACCGTTCGTGCCCCCGGTGCCCGGCCACGACCTGCCCGGTTGCTACGTCTACCGCACCCCGGAAGACCTTGATGCGATCCGCGCGGCAGCGCAGCGCGCGATGCACACCACGGCGGCGGGCCGGCGCTCCGGGGTGGTGGTCGGCGGGGGGCTGCTCGGCCTGGAGGCCGCGTATGCGCTGCGCCAGCTCGGGCTGTCCCCCCATGTGGTCGAGATCGCCCCCCGGCTGATGCCGATGCAGGTGGACCAGGGCGGCGGGGCGCTGCTGCGCCGGTTCATCGAGGCCCTCGGGGTGCGGGTGCACTGCGGCCACGCCACCTCAGCCATCGAACCCGACCGGGGTCGGCTGCTGGTCCGGATTGCCGATGGCACCGAGCTCGACACCGATGTCGTGGTGTTCTCCGCCGGGGTGCGACCACGCGACGCGCTGGCCCGCGACGCCGGGCTGCGGGTCGGTGAGCGCGGTGGCGTGCTGGTCGACAACCGCTGCCGCACCTGTGACGAGGACATCTGGGCGATCGGGGAGTGCGCGGCGGTCGAGGGCCGCTGCTACGGGCTGGTCGCGCCCGGCTACGCGATGGCCGAGGTGGTGGCCGACCGGCTGCTCGGCGGCAACGCCACCTTCCCCGGCGCCGACATGTCCACCAAGCTCAAGCTGCTCGGGGTCGACGTGGCCAGCTTCGGCGACGCCCACGGCACGACCGCGGGCGCGCTGGAGGTCGTGCACAACGACCCCGTCGCCGGTCGCTACGCCAAGCTGGTCGTCTCCGACGACGCGCGGACCCTGCTCGGCGGGATCCTGGTGGGCGACGCTGCGGCCTACGGCACGTTGCGCGCGCTGCTCGGCGCCGAGCTGCCTGCCGACCCCGGGGCGCTGATCTCCCCGTCCGGTGCTGAGCTGGACGCCGGTGCGCTGCCTGCGGGCGCGCAGGTGTGCTCCTGTCACGCCGTCACCGTCGCGGCCATCGGGGAGGCGGTGGTGCAGCAGGGCTGCACCACCGTGGCGGCGCTCAAGGAGTGCACGAAGGCCGGCACCGGCTGCGGGTCCTGCGTGCCGATGCTGAAGAAGCTGCTGGCTGCCAACGGCGTCGAGCAGTCCAAGGCGCTGTGCGAGCACTTCGCGTACAGCCGCGCTGAACTCTTTGAAATCGTGGCCGCGACCCGGATCCGGACCTTCTCCGAGCTAGTCGGCAAGCACGGCAAGGGCCGCGGATGCGACCTGTGCAAGCCCGCGGTGGCCTCGATCCTGGCCTCGCTGAGCGGGGTGCTGTCCCCCGGGAGCCACATCCTGGACGGCGAGCAGGCTACCCTGCAGGACACCAACGACCACTTCCTGGCCAACCTGCAGCGAAACGGCACCTACTCGGTGATCCCCCGGATCCCCGGCGGCGAGATCACCCCCGAGAAGCTCATCGTGCTCGGCGAGGTGGCCCGCGACTTCGGGCTTTACACCAAGATCACCGGTGGGCAGCGGATCGACCTGTTCGGCGCCCGGGTGGAGCAGCTGCCGGCGATTTGGCGCCGGCTGGTGGACGCCGGGTTCGAGTCCGGGCACGCCTACGGCAAGGCGCTGCGTACCGTGAAGTCCTGCGTGGGCACCGACTGGTGCCGCTACGGGGTGCAGGACTCGGTGGGCCTGGCCATCTCGCTGGAGCTGCGATACCGCGGGTTGCGCGCGCCCCACAAGCTCAAGTCCGCCGTCTCGGGCTGCGCCCGGGAATGCGCCGAGGCCCGCAGCAAGGACTTCGGGGTGATCGCCACCGAGACCGGCTGGAACCTCTACGTCTGCGGCAACGGCGGCTTCCGGCCGCGGCACGCCGACCTGCTGGTATCCGATGTGGACACCGAGACGCTGGTGCGCACCATCGACCGGTTCCTGATGTTCTACGTGCGCACCGCCGACCGGCTGCAGCGCACCGCGCCGTGGCTGGAGGAGCTGGAAGGCGGCCTGGACCACCTGCGTGACGTGATCGTGCACGACTCGCTCGGGATCTGCGCCGAGCTCGATGCCGCCATGGAGGCGCACGTGGCGGGCTACTCCGACGAGTGGCGCGGCGTGCTGGAGGATCCCGCCAAGCTGGCCCGCTTCACCTCGTTCATCAACGCCCCGGATGTGCCCGATCCGACCATCGAGTTCGTCCAGGAGCGCGGCCAGCCGACGCCGGCCCATCGTCGGCCCGGCCAGCCGGTGCTGATCGCCGGCCCCAAGCTGACGGTGGTCCGGTGACCGCACAGATTCGAGAGCAGTGGACCGCGGTGTGCCGCTACGACGACATCATCCCGGAACGGGGGGTGGCGGCGCTGGTCGACGGCCTGGCGGTGGCGGTGTTCCGCACCCATGACGGCGCGTTGTTCGCACTGTCCAATCTGGATCCGTTCAGCAGCGCCTCGGTGCTGTCCCGGGGGATCGTCGGGGACCGCGGGGGGCAGGCGACGGTGGCCTCGCCGATCTACAAGCAGGTCTTCGAGCTGGCCACCGGGGTATGCCTGGACGACCCGAGCGTCTCGGTGCCGACGTATCCGGTGCGGGTGGTCGACGGGATCGTGGAGGTCGGGCCACCATGACCGCGCCCCCCTCCCCGGCGTGTCCGCATCTGATGCCCGGTGTGTCGGGCGCTGGTGAACGTTGTCTCGCGGAGGCGGCGAGATGACCGCGCCGTCGCTGGAGCCGCGACCCGAGCCGCCGCCGCTGGCAGGATTCACCGTCGGTGTCACCGCCGCCCGGCGCGCCCACGAGCTGGGCAACCTGCTGGAGCGCCGAGGCGCCGAGGTGCTGCACGCCCCGGCGATCCGGATCGTGCCGCTGGCCGATGACACCGAACTGCACGCCGCCACCGAGCAGCTGATCAACCACCCGCCGGACGTCGTCGTGGTCACCACCGGCATCGGGTTCCGCGGATGGGTGGAGGCCGCCGACGGGTGGGGGCTGGGCGAGGCGCTGATCGCGGCCCTGCGCCGCGCCACCCTGCTGTCCCGCGGCCCCAAGTCTCGTGGCGCGGTCCGGGCGGCGGGCCTGACCGACGCCTGGTCGCCCCCGTCGGAGTCCTCAGCCGAGGTGCTGGAGCACCTGCTGGCTGGTGACCTGGAAGGGGTGCGGGTCGCCGTGCAGCTGCACGGCGAGCCGCTGCCGGACTTCGTCGACGCGCTGGGCTTCGCGGGTGCGCAGGTGGTGCAGGTGCCGGTCTACCGGTGGGTGGCACCCGATGACCTCGCTCCGCTGGACCGGCTGATCGCGACGGTGCTCGACGGCGGAGTCGACGCGGTCAGCTTCACCAGCGCTCCGGCCACGGCCAGCCTGCTCCGCCGGGCCGGCGAGCTCGGTGTGCTGGAGCCGTTGCTGCATCGCCTGCGCCGGGACGTGATCGCCGCCTGTGTCGGACCAGTCACCGCAGGTCCGCTGGTGGCCCGGGATGTTCCTACCGTGCAGCCGGAGCGCTTCCGGATCGGCGCGCTGGTGCGCACGATAGTCGAAACGCTGCCTGCCCGGGCGCCACGCTGGCCGGTCGCCGGTCATGCATTGGAGCTGCGCGGGCACGCCGCGGTCGTCGACGGGGTGCTGCGCACCGTGCCGCCGACCCCGATGGCCCTGCTGCGGCTGCTGGCGGCCCGGCCCGGCCGGGTGGTGCCGCGCGCCGAACTGCTCTCCGTGATGCCCGCGGCCGGTGACGACGAGCACGCGGTGGAGACCGCGGTGGCCCGCCTGCGCGCCGCGCTGGGCGCCCCCAAGCTGGTGCAGACCGTGGTCAAGCGCGGCTACCGGCTGGCCCTGGATCCCGGAGACTGCCGGTGAGGGCTTCGCCCCGTGAGTGGCAATGAGAGCTACGACTCGCATCGCCACTCACGGGTGCACAGCGCACACCGTTGTGGTGGCTGCGCACGGGACCCGGGACCCCGCTGGTGTCGTGGTGGCACGCCAGCTGGTGGCTGTACTGCGCGCTCGGCTGCCCGGCAGGTCGGTGCAGCTCGCCTTCGTCGACGTGCGCGGCCCGGCGGTGCGCGAGGTGGTCGCCGGCGCGCCCGGCCCGGTCACTGTTGTCCCGGCGTTTCTGGCCTCCGGCTACCACGTGCGGACCGATGTGCCGCGGGAGGTGGCCGCCACCGGCCGCCGGGACGTCACCGTCACCGCTGCCCTCGGGCCGCACCCGCGGCTGGTGGGCGCGATGGCCGACCGGTTGCGCGCGGCCGGCTGGCGCCGTGGCGACGCGGTGGTGTTGGCTGCCGCGGGCTCATCGGACGAGCATGCGGTCGCTGAGGTGCGGGCTGCGGCAGTTCAGCTGTCCGGCGAGGTGGGCACGCGGGTTCGGGTCGGGTTCGTCGCTACCGGAGCCCCTTCGGTGACGGCCCTGGTCGCAGGATTGCGCAGCGCCGGAAAACCTAGAGTCGCGGTGGCCTCGTGGCTGCTGGCCCCGGGACTGTTCCACAGCAGGCTCGCCGAGGCCGGGGCCGACGTGGTGGCCGCGCCGCTGGGCGTGCATCCAGGGGTGATCGACCGGCTGGCCCAGCTCGCGGGGACGGGCGCGATGCTCTGCAGCGCATGACGCCGCCGCCGGTGGACATCGCCGCCGACGGTAAACCGGTGGTGTACCGTCCGAGCGTGACCCCGAAGATGATCGAAGTTGACGGGCGGACGCACGCCCGGTTAGCTGAGTTGGCCGCTGAGCCCGGCACCACCATCGGCGGATACGTCGGCGAGCTTGCGGGCGCGCAGCGTACCCACGCGGAATGGGAAGCCATCGGCCAGCAGACCCAGGATTACCTGCGGGAGCACTTCGGTTTTGACCCGACACCGCAGGAGCGGGCCGAGCTGGAGGCCGAGCACGCCGCGATCATGGCCGACCTTGACGCCCAGTTCGCCACCCGCCGCGGTGCATGGCGGGCCAGCGTGTGACCGGAACTGAGACGCGCGGCTATCTGCTGGACACCACGGCGTTGACAGCGCTTGCCTCCAGCCGCCGGGTTTCCCTCCTCATCACCACTGCCCCCCATTTCCACCTGCCGCCTGTACACGCCCGTCACCTGCGTGGACGCCGCTGACCGCATCCGGCCCGGTATCGCCCGGCACGTGGGGCGGATTCCCGCCGTCGAACCCGTCGACCTGACCTACTCCGCCGTGCTCGACCTGTGCGAGCGCACCCCGCAGACGGCGCTGGACGTAGCGCACGCCACGCCTGCGCCTTGAACTGGAGGGCAACGGCGGATACTGCGACTGCGAGATCCTGCTCAACGTCTTCCCCGCCGACGAACTCGAGCCGGACTGACCGGTACCCGCCCCGGCCTCCTGAACCGGGGTAGCGGTTGCGCCAGTGCCGGTTCGCTGCGGGCGGGTACTCGGTGCCGGCTGGGTGGTCGTCGGGCTGGCTCGCGAGGCCGCGTGTCGACTACCCAGCCGAGCTCGAGTCGCGCGATCAGCTCGACCGGGAGCGACTCTGCACCGTGCACGGCGCCGAGGAGCGCACCGGCCGATCGAATATCACGGCCGCGTGCAGCCGGGTTGTATACCATTGTGGCGCGTCGCCGGGCGCACCCGGTCCGCGGGGAAGGGATCATCCCACCGGCAGCAGGACCGCAAGGCAGCCGACGGACCTCAGCCCGCGGACGCGGACCCGGGCAGACGGAGGTTCGCCGTGCCCGATTTACCCGAGCGCCCCTCACTTGAGCACCTGCGCAAGCAGGCCAAGGCGCGCAAACGCGACCGCGCGATCGGCTTGGACGCAGCGCAGCACGAACTTGCCCGCGAGTACGGCTTCGACAGCTGGCCGAGGCTCGTCCATCACGTGCAGGCCAGCGGGCTGGAAGGGATCGAGCGCGCGCTCGTGCTCGCCGACGCTGTCGATGCTCCTGCACGCCGATCCGGCGGCGGCAACCGTGGAGGTCGGCGGGCTGGCGCCGCTGCTGGTGCTGCTGCGCCGGTCGATCGGCTCGCCAGCCGACGTGCGCAGCGGCGCGCGGCTGCTGCTCGATGCCGGTGCCGACCCGGACAGCCACACCATCGAGTGGGGCGGCGAGGGCCAGATGTCCGCGCTGTTCGACGCCGTCGAGCGCGGCAACCTCGCGCTCGTCCGGTTGCTCGTCGAGCGCGGGGCGGCGAAGGACGACGACGCGTTCTACCACGCGTGTGAGCAATCGAACACCGCGTTCCTCGACCTGCTTTACGAGCCCGGCGTCGAGGACATGGTCAACCACAAGCTGGACTTCGAGGACGCCGCCGGCCTGCAGTGGTTCCTTGACCGTGGCGTCGACATCAACGTTAACCGCTGCCTGCATCACGCGATCAGCCGCGGCCGCGGCCTGACGATCATCACGATGCTGCTCGACGCCGGCGCCGACCTGAACCTGCCGTGGGATCGCTGGGACGTCGGCCGCCGCCCGCTCGCGTTGGCCGCCCGCTGCGGCCACCTCGCCGCCTATGAGCTGCTCGTGTCGCGCGGCGCGACCGCGGACCTGGATCCGGTTGACGCCGCGGTGCTGGCCGTCGCGCGCGGTGAGTCAGTGCGACTGCCGCACGCGGCGCCGCCGTCACTCGGTAATCCGTGCACCGACGACTTCGGCTGGATCCTCGGCCAGTTCGCGTTGCTCGGCCGAACCGACGTCGTGCAGGCGCTGCTCGACGCCGGCCTGCCCGTCGACACGCGCGGCTGGAGCAACTTCACGCCACTCGATCAGGCCGCCATGCATGGACGCACTGAGACGGTGCGGCTGCTGATCGAGCGCGGCGCGGACCTGCACGACTGTGCCTTTGACGAAAAAGGCCCAACGCCATTGGACTGCGCAGTGTGGGGGCTGCAGAACAACCGGGCCGAGGACGGCGACTACCCGGGGACGGTCGAGGCGCTGCTCGCGGCCGGTGCACCGACGCGGCGCTCACCGCCCATCGGTGACGCGGCGATCGACGTACTGCTGGCCAAGTACGCAGCCACCACCTGACGGCAACAGTCACAGCCGGCGGTGCACCGACACAGCGTAGGAGTCCGTATCAGTGAACGGATCACGATCCCACGTGGCGTACCGGGCCTCGAGGGCAAGGCTGGCGCTCTCGCACCACCTGTCGTAGTCCGCCACGGACGGCCAGCCCTCCTGCAGCTGGAATCCGGCGATGAGCCGCCCGCCCGGCGCCAGGTGCTGCGCACAAGCACTGACCGCTGGTGCGCGCCGGTCACTGGCCACGTAGGGGATGACGTTGCCGGCCAGCACGACGGCGTCGAACCGGGTTGGCAGATCGAGCTCGCTGAGGTCGGCGTGCACCCAGGTCAGCTCGGGAGCCTTGGTGCGGGCCATGCTGATCATGTCCGGATCGAGATCGGTGCCGACGACGTCGAGCCCGCGGCGAGCCAGCTCAATGGCCACCCGGCCGGTGCCACACCCCCCGTCCAGCACCCAACGCGGACCGTAGGAAAACACGAAATCTGCTTCGCCATGGGGGTTCGCGCCGCTGGCCTCAATGCGCCGCCAGCGCTCGTCGTAGTCGGTGAGGCTGATCTGCTGACGCCACTGGTCCCAGCCGTCGGACGGCGACCCGGTCACGCATCGACCCCCGTTCTCGACAGCACACGTCCCGATATGGCAGCTAAGGCTACAAGTGGACGACCGATTCGATCTGCCGCCGTGCGTGCCTTCACGCGCAGACTGCTCCGCGGGGTCGTCTTCGGCGCGCGCGACGCAGCGGGCCGAGCCATTCGAACGCGTCCAGCAGTTCCCGGGTCGGTTGCTCCTCGTGGGGGCGCATCCCAGCGAGGATCTCGGCCCGGACCACCACGCTCGAGTGCAGGACCGCGCTGTGCCGCAGGTCCTCGAGGACCCGGGCAGCAGGCTCGAGCCCGCGCAGGCGTCGACGAGCACCGAGGTGTCCACCAGCACGCCTGTCGACTCACGACCCCCAGGCTGAGACGACGTCGCCGGGCCCCCACACGAGGTCGACCAGATCGGGATCCATGCCTGGAGTGGCTCCGGAGAGGCTTACCACGGCCAGTCCGGTGGTGTCGGCAGCGAAGCCGGGTACCTGGGCGGCACCTCGCACGAGGTCGGCGAGGTCGTGACCGTCGAAGGGGGTGGCCAGCCACTTGATCGATCCGGCGAAGAGGATCCGCTGCGCGACCTGCGGCCGATCGGCCCCGACCAGGTCGATCTCGGGATTGAACTGCCGGTTCCACCAGCCTCCGACGGCGTCGAGATCGGGCCATGGCAGCTCACCGGCCGCGGCGGCGAGCTCGAGCGCCTGCCGGACCAGTGGTTCGACCGCCCGGCCGCGCCACGCGGCCCACCGTCGCCGCACCACCCGGAAGGCCACCTCCGGTCGTCCACGGCGGGCCTGTTCGTGCGCGGACCGCGCAACCGCCAGGTACAGCCGGAGGTTGCTGTCAGCGACCCGGTACAGGGCCGGCTTGCCGGGTCGGGTCGAGAGTGGCTCATCGACCGCGAGCCCCCGCTTGTCCTCGACCAGCCGCCGGAGCAGCGGTGACAGCGATCCCGACGGGATCGCCCCTTGCCGACCCCCGGCGGCAGCGGCAATGGTGGCGTGGGTCCGATCGCCACCCCCCACTGCCTCCAGCACGCGCCGGGCCTGATCGGCGGCGGGGAACTCGGCCATGAGCGCAGACTCGGGCACGCTGAACAGCGGGGCGGCGGGGTCGGCGCACTCGGCCTCAAGGAACGGCAGCGCGGGTGTGCCGTGCGGCCAGCTCCGCAGAATGCCGGGCAGCCCGCCCGAGACGAGGTGGGCGTCGATCGCGTCGGCCGGGCCCAGGCCGGTCGCGGTGGCGGTCTCGGCCACCGTGAGCGGACCGAGCACGAGATTGTCGGCCCGCCCGAAGAACGGGCGGTCGTAGGCGGTGAGGCGGGCCATCATGTGGATGTCGCTGCCGAGCAGCAGCAGCAGTACCGGGTGCCCGCTCAGCAGCCGGTCCCAGGCCGTCTGCAGCGCGCCGTCGAAGAGATCGTCCTGCTCGGCCAGCCAGGGCAGCTCGTCCAGCACGACGATGCACGGCGTAGCCGGCAACACCGCAGCCAGCACCCGGAAGGCGTCCGGCCAACTGCCCGACCCGTTCGTCGCGACGAGCTCGCGATCGGTGGGCAGCGAGGAGTCCCTCAGGTCGGCCAGAAACGCGGCCACCGACTCGACTGGCGAGGCACCCTTGGTCGCAGCGAAGTAGACGTATGGCACCTCGGCCCGGTCGCAGAACTCCTGCACGAGGCGTGACTTGCCGACCTGACGTCGGCCACGGAGGGCGACCGCCGTCGCCGAACCCGAAGCAGCGACTCGGCCCAAGCGCTTTCCCAGCAGGGAGAGCTCACTGGATCGTCCGATGAATGTAGCCGCCATCTACGTAGATTATCGCTACATAGAGAATTATTCAAAAGTTGCTTCGAAATACGGGTACTGCGACCGGCGCGGCCACCCCGATTTCGGCGACCGCGCCGAGCAGCGTCACCAGCTACTGCCAGGACGCTGCCCGGCTCACTCGCTGGGGGCCTCCTCGATCCAGCAGGCGATGTCGTTCAATCGATAACCCACGATGTCGGCCTGCTCGGGGGCGATCACGATGTACCGGCCCTCCGAGTCGGTGATCGTGACCTCCGGCGTCCGCAGGGCGATGGTGACCGGGCCCTTGCCGCTGTGCGCTGGTACCTGCCAGGTCTTCTCGACCACGGTCTCGCTCATGATCCTGCGCTCGACCTCTGCCACATCTACCTGCGCTGGCTTCATACTGGGGACCATTGACCGTTGCAGGCGATGCAAGCAATTGCTCGATCGTGTACTTTGATCGGCGCTGGGTGGGGTGCATAGTGCACCTCATGCCCGCAGGAAACTCGCACACGTCGATCCGGTCCCGTCAGGTCGCCGCCGAGCTGCGCACCTTACGGGAGCAGGCGGGGCTGTCCGGCGCGGAGGTGGCCAAGCTGATGGGCATGTCGCCCAGCAAGATCAGCCGGCTCGAGACCGGGATCACCGGCCTGCAGATCGAGGACGTCGCTGCGCTGCTGGGCCTGTACAAGGTGCCCGCCGCCACCCGGGACGAGCTGCTCGACCAGGTGCGCCGCTCCGAGGAGCGCGGCTGGTGGACCCGCCAGCCCGGGCTGCCCCAGCTCTGGCGCAGCCTGATCGACTTCGAGGCCAAGGCCAGCCGCATCCATAACTACGAGGCGCTGGTCGTGCCCGGGCTGCTGCAGACCGCGGAGTGCGCACGGGCGATCATCCAGGGCATCGCGCCCGCCATCACCGAGACCGAGCTGAGCAACCTGGTGGCCGCCCGGATGGCCCGCCAGGCGGCGCTGACCAGGGCCGACGCCCCGCAGTTCGTCGCGGTGGTGGACGAGGGGGCGCTGCGCCGCCCGATCGGCGAGCCCGGGGTGATGCACCGGCAGCTGCACCACTTGCTGGTGGTGGCCGAGCAACCGCACGTGATGCTCCGGGTGGTGCCACTGGCGGCCGGCGCGCACGCCGGGCTGCGCGGCTCGTTCGTGATCCTGGAGTTCGCCGAGGAGCCGGCACTGGTCTACCTGGAGAACCACGGCACCTACTCGTTCCTGGAGGAAGAGGTCGATCTGGCGGCCTACCGGCTGGCGCTGGGGACTATTCTGAGTGCAGCCCTTGCACCCGCTGCAACGATTGAGCTGATCACCCAGATCGCCACCGAGCTCGGCTGACCCGGCGGGCCGCACCGGCCGCACGAACCCTGGAGAGGAGCGCGGGATGCCTGCACTGGATCTCAGCGGCGCCCGCTGGCACAAGAGCAGCCATAGCACCGACATGGCGAACTGCGTCGAGGTGGCTTTCGTCGGCCCGGTGGTCGCGCTGCGTGACTCCAAGAACCCCACCGGCGGCGTGCTGCTGGCCATCTCCCCGCCCGCCTGGAGCGCCTTCGCCACCGCCCTGCGCACCGGCGAGCTCGACTGCTGACCGACGGTGAACGATTGCGGTTCGCCGCGGCAGCCGTGTCCGGGAGACCCGCTCGAGATCCCGGTCGCCCGCAGTCTGGATGCAGAACGCGGTAATCGGGGCCTTGATAGGCGCAGTCTGCATCCAGACTGCGCCTATCAAGGGGGAGTGGCTAGCGACGTGGGGGAGTGGGGGCGGGTTGGTTCCAGGCTCGGGCGTAGCGGCGGGCGCCTGGATGCTGGTCGCGGGTGCGGTAGACGACGTAGGGGCGGACCAGGTAGCCCAGCGGGGCGCTGAACACGTGCACCAGGCGGGTGAAGGGCCAGATGGCCAGCAGGACCAGCACGACCAGGTTGTGGACCTGGAAGCTGATCGGGACCCCTACCATCAGCTCCGGCTGCGGGGACAGGGTGAACAGGCTGCGGAACCACGGCGACACCGTGGCCCGGTAGTCGTACCCGCCGCCGATCAGGTTGCTGCCGACGGTGTTCAGCATCCCGGTCACGATCGCGCCGGTGAGCAGCAGGTACATGACCTTGTCGAGGGCGGTGGTGGCCTTGCGCACCGCCACCACGGTGACCCGCCGGTACAGCAGGATCGCCAGCCCGGCGACCGTGGCCAGGCCGGACAGCGTGCCGAAGGACACCGACATCAGGTGGTAGGCATGCTCGGACACGCCCAGGGCCGCGGTCCAGCTGGCCGGGATGAGGATGCCGAGCACGTGCCCGCCGAGCACCGCCAGCATCCCGAAGTGGAACAACGGGCTGCCCAGCTGCAGCAGCCGGCTCTCGTGCAGCTGAGAGGACCGGGTGGTCCAGCCGAACTGGTCGTGCCGGTAGCGCCAGAGGTGGCCGACCACGAACGAGATCAACGCCACGTACGGCACGGTCATCCACAACAGCGTGGTCACCGGCGTCCTCCCAGGTGCTCCTGCAGCGCCGGGTCCATCGCGAACGCCTCCAGGCCCACCGCTTCCTCCGGTGGCCCCTGCGCGGCCAGCTCGGCGACCCGGCGCCGGTCTGCAGTACCGAGCTCCGGCAAGGTGGCGCACACCGCGTCGAGCACCGCCGCATAGGGCGACCCGCACTTGTGCAGGGACTGCCTGAGCAGCTCCACGACCGGCCGGTACTCGACCAGCAGCCGTCGGCCGGCCACCGGGTCGACGGTCGCGGCGAACTCCAGCACCACCGCCAGATGGTCCGGCAGCTCGTGCTCGCCCAGCGTGGCACCCGCCGCGCGGTAGGCGTGCTTGAACCGCAGCAGCGCCATGCCGCGCTTGCGGGTGTCACCGTAGGCGTAGTAGCTCAGGTGCAGGCAGTTGCGACGGCGCAGGTCGAAAGTCTCGACGTAGTACGCGGCCAGCTCGATCGGCGGTGTCCGGCGGAGGTGGTCCACAAACGACACCAGCGCGGGTCCCGCCGGTGCGGCCAACGACCCGGCCCCGCCGCGCAGCTCATCGAGCATGCCCAAGGTCTGCGCCGCCGGGTAATCCAGCAACAACGCCGCAATCCGCCACACCACACGCTGCTGTAGCTCGCGGCGCAGCCAGGCGGGGCTCATCGGGTGGGCTCCGCCACGTGCGTGGGGTCCGTTGCTGTGCCGTTGGTTTCCGGCGCGGTGGCGAACAGGCCGTTGGTGGTCTTGCCGTCCCAGTTGAGCAGGTTGATCCGGCGGCCCTTGTCCGCTGGTGCTGCGGCGCCGTTGGCGTCGGCCGGCTGCGCCGTGAGGTGGAACTTGTCGTCCATGACGTCGAAGGCGGTCATTCCCGGCCCGCCGTCGGAGTCCAGGCTGCACCCGGTGGCCAGGGCATCCAGCCGGTGCGCATCGGAGCCGGCCGCGCTGGGGATGACGTAGCGGTGGTCGTATTTGGCGATGGCCAGCAGCCGGTACATCGCCTCGATCTCGGCCGTCGTCAGGCGCACCGACTCGGCGATCTCCGGCCGGACCGGCTCCCCGAGGTTGACCCGGCGCATGTGTGCGCGCATCGCGGCCAGCCGCTGCAGGGACGCGCGCACCGGCCCGACATCGCCCGCGGTGAACAGCTCGGCCAGGTACTCCACCGGGATGCGCAGCGCGTCGATCGCGCCGAACAGGTTGCCGGCGTCCTCGCCGTCATGCCCGGTGCTCGACAGGACGTCCACCACGGGGGACAGCGGCGGTATATACCAGACCATCGGCATGGTGCGGTACTCCGGGTGCAGCGGCAGCGCCACCTGGTAGTCCACGATCAACTTGTAGATCGGGGACGCCTGCGCGGCATCGATCCATTCCTGCGAGATACCGGCCCGCTCGGCCTCGGCCACCACGCGCGGGTCGTGCGGGTTGAGGAACACGCCCAGCTGCGCGGGGTACAGGTCCTTGTCGTCGCGCACGGACGCTGCGGCCAGCACCGCGTCCGCGTCGTAGAACACCACTCCGATGTAGCGCAGCCGCCCGACGCAGGTCTCCGCGCAGATCGTGGGGATGCCCACCTCCACCCGCGGATAGCAGAACGTGCACTTCTCGGCTTTGCCGGTCTTGTGGTTGAAATAGATCTTCTTGTACGGGCATCCGGTGACGCACTGCCGCCACCCGCGGCAGCGGTCCTGGTCGACCAGCACGATGCCGTCCTCGCTGCGCTTGTAGATCGCGCCGGACGGGCAGGACGCCGCGCAGGACGGGTTGAGGCAGTGCTCGCAGATCCGCGGCAGGTAGAACATGAACGTCTGCTGGAACTCCAGCTTCACCTTGTCGGACACCTTGGCTAGCAGCGGGTCACGGCCGATCTGCTCGGGGCCACCGCCCAGGTCGTCGTCCCAGTTGGCGCCCCAGGTGACCGTGGTGTCCTCGCCGGTGACCAGCGAGGTGGGCCGGGCGGTCGGGGTGGTGTCTGACGGCGGCGCGGACAGCAGGTTGTCGTAGTCGTAGGTCCACGGCTCGTAGTAGTCGGCCACCGTCGGCAGGGTGGGATTGGCGAAGATGTTCAGCAGCCGCTTGAACCGCGAGCCGGAGCGCAACGTCAGCCTGCCGCGCTTGGTCAGCGTCCAGCCGCCCTTCCACCGCTGCTGGTCCTGGTACTGCCGCGGATACCCCTGCCCGGGTCTGGTCTCGACGTTGTTGAACCACGCGTACTCGACGCCGCCCCGGTTGGTCCACGCCTGCTTGCAGGTGACGCTGCAGGTATGGCAGCCGATGCACTTGTCCAGGTTCATCACCATGGCTAGCTGTGACATGATCTTCATCAGTAGGTCACCTCCTGGCTGCGGCGGCGGATAGTGGTCACTTCGTCGCGCTGGTTGCCGGTGGGGCCGTGGTAGTTCAGCGCGAACGACTGCTGGGCGTACCCGCCGATCAGGTGTGACGGCTTGATCATCAGCCGGGTGAGCGCGTTGTGGATGCCACCGCGCTTGCCGGTCTTTTCGATGCGCGGCACGCCCACGGTGCGTTCCTGGGCGTGGTACATGAACACGGTGCCCTCGGGCATCCGATGGCTGACGATCACCCGGGCGACCACGATGCCGTTGCGGTTGATCGCCTCGATCCACTCGTTGTCCTTGACGCCGATCTTGGCGGCGTCCACATCGGACATCCAGATCGCCTGCCCGCCGCGGGACAGCGTGAGCATGTGCAGGTTGTCCTGGTAGGTGGAGTGGATGGACCACTTGGAGTGCGGGGTCAGGTACCGGACGGTGACCGACCGGTGCCCGTTGAGGCCAGCCGCCCCCACGGTGGGCTCGCCGAACAGGGCGGTCATGTCCAGCGGCGGCCGGTAGATCGGCAGCTGCTCACCGAGCTCGGACATCCAGTCGTGGTCGAGGTAGAAGTGCTGTCGGCCGGTCAGCGTGTGCCACGGCTTGAGCCGCTCGGTGTTGATGGTGAACGGGGCGTAACGCCGCCCGCCGGCCTCGCTGCCCGACCACTCCGGTGACGTGATCACCGGCACCGGCCGGGCCTGGGTGTCGGCGAAGGTGATCCGCTTGCCCTCGTTCTCCGCGGCGAGGTCGGCGATCTTGGTGCCGGTGCGCCGCTCCAGGGCCTTGAAGCCCTCGACGGCCAGCCGGCCGTTCGTGGTGCCGGACAGCGCGAGGATGGCCTCGGCGGCGTGGGTGTCCTTGGCCAGCGACGGCCGCCCGGCGGCGCGCCCGGAGATGACCGCGCCGTTGGCCGCCCTGAGGTAGTCGACCTCGGCGTCCGGGTGGAAGGTGACGCCCTTGGTGGTCAGGCCGACGCGCTCCACCATCGGGCCGAGCGCAGCCATCTTCTCGCCGACCGCCGGGTAGTCGCGCTCCACCACGACCAGCCGCGGCATGGTTTTGCCGGGTACCGGCTCGCACTCGCCGGCTTTCCAGTCCAGCACCTGGCCACCGGGCTGGGCGGTGGCGTCGGAGGTGTCGTGCAGCAGCGGTACCGCCACGATGTCCTGGCGCACCCCGAGGTGCTTCTCGGCCAGCCAGGAGAAGCCGCGGGCGATCCGGTGGAACGCCTCGAAGTCGGTCTTGGATTCCCACTGCGGAGAGATCGCGGGGGAGAAGGCGTGCACGTAGGGGTGCATGTCGGTGCTGGACAGGTCGTGCTTCTCGTACCAGGTGGCGGCGGGCAGCACCACGTCGGAGAACAGCGTGGTGCTGGTCATCCGGAAGTCCAGCGACAGCAGCAGGTCGAGCTTGCCGACCGGGGCCTCGTCGCGCCAGGTGACCTCGGCCGGGCGCACCCCGTCGTGGTCGGTGGCCTGCAGGTTGGAGTCGCTGCCCAGCAGGTGGCGCAGGAAGTACTCGTT
Organism: Pseudonocardiaceae bacterium; assembly: GCA_050699815.1. Taxonomy (GTDB): domain Bacteria; phylum Actinomycetota; class Actinomycetes; order Mycobacteriales; family Pseudonocardiaceae. The sequence continues at coordinate 48,383 of JBOHFT010000014.1, forward strand.
GCCCTTGGCCGAGGAGCCCAGCAGGTTGGCCCGCCAGACGGTCAGGCATCGGGGGAAGTTCTCCGGCGCGTCCGGGTCCTCGCAGGCGAACCGCAGGTGCCCGGTGGACAGCCCGTCGATGACGTGCTGGGCGGCGTCTTTGCCCAGGCGTTGCGCCTCGTCGGCCAGGTCCAGTGGGTTGCGGTTGAACGTCGGGTAGCTGGGCATCCAGCCCAGCCTGCTGGCCAGCGCGATGTTGTCCGCCGCGGTCCGCCCCGCGAAGCGCCCTTGCGCCAGCGGTGAGGCCATCGCCTCGGCGGTGAACGGGTCATAGCGCCACTGGTCGGTGGCCAGATACCAGTAGATGGTGCCCTGCATCTGCCGCGGCGGGCGCTGCCAGTCCAGGCCGAAGGCCAGCGTCGACCAGCCGGTGACCGGCCGGACCTTCTCCTGCCCGACGTAGTGTGCCCAGCCGCCGCCGTTGACCCCCTGGCACCCGGTGAGCATCAC
>JBOHFT010000015.1:0-47213 GCA_050699815.1 Pseudonocardiaceae bacterium
CAACCGCTCCAAGCGGTTCATACACCGGATCGGCACGCCGGTCACGGTCTCACCCACCCGACCGGAGCCCGCTCACCCAAACCGACCACCCACACGCTTCGTCGGGCTGGGGCGCAGCCCCGTTAGGCTTGCGCCATACGACGCACTCATTCCCACTGCCGCTGCGGCTAGGCTTGCGCCATACGGCGTGGGTCAGGTCATCCATGATGCCTCTTCTCTGCCGATCAACCTGTCGTTGTCAGCAGCTCCGAGATCACCACCAGGCTCTCGTCAGCACCGAGGGTCTGGTCTCGGAGCGCTGCGTAGAGCCTATCCAGCCGGGCCACGATCACCTGGTCGTCAATGACGTGACCGCCCACGGCGTACTCCTGGTAGGCGGCATCGGCCAGCACCTCGCCGGGGAAGCTGAGTAAGGAAAACGACCCCGACATGCTCTGGTGCAGACCGGCGGAGAACGGCAGGACACGCAGCTCGACGTTGGGCAGACTGGCCTGTGCGATCAGGTGCTTGAGCTGCCCCGGAGCAATCGCCGGGTGGCTGGCACAGCGCCGCAGCGCCGCCTCGGACACCACAGCCGACAGCCGCAGTGGCTGCGGGCCGGTCAGCCGGTGCTGGCGCTGCACGCGCGCCGCGACCCACCGGCCCACCTCGTCCGGTGCCGTGTCACGGCAGCATAGCCCTTCGTTCGGTTGATACTTTCTTATCGTAACGTTACATGACTGTAGTGCTGATCACGGTGGCACTGAAAGGATAGTGACGCCGGGTCGCCGGGGTTGGGGTCACCCCACCCGTGAAACGGCGGCTCGCCGCCCGGCCCGTGACCTCCCGAATCCGGGCCGGGCGGCGCTTCTGCCGTCAGAACCCGGTGAGTACGCCCGGCGAGACCTACCGCGCCACCATGCAGGTGCAGACACCCGAGCACGGGCCAGCAACGTTGATCATCCCTCGGCAGGGCTCCCGGACCTGGTTGATGCTGGACGGGTCCATCCGGACCACCGCAGTGCTGACCGGCCAGCTGGTCAGCGAACTGACCAGCAAGCTGCACACCAGCGCACACCCTCGAATCACAAACGCCCCCGCACCACACTGAGCTTTCCAAACCCGACAGAACTGTTCGGAGCCAGCGCAACAGCGCTGCTGGTCTTGAGATAGGTCAGCGGCGTGGTTGCAGGGAAGTGTGAGAGTAGGGTTCGGTGTGCCGATGTCGGTGGGTTTCGGGTGGTCGCCGCTCATCGTTGCTCAGTGCCCGCTCGTCGCATTCCTTGATCGACCCGGTCCCGCATCCCGGCCAGTCGGCCCGTACCCGGCCGGTCAGCGGGAACAGAGATCGGCGAAGATAGGCTGGCGGACTCGGCAACCGCTGCGGTGATTGTACTTGCGTAGGAACCGTCATGATCACCAGCGGCGTCGGGTCCGCGCCGCTGGTACCGCATTACCTGCGTATCATGCCGCAGGCCCGCGCAACCCATGACTGTGCCGGAGCTGTGTCAGCTTACTGGATTGGAAGGGGCTGTTGAGGTGTCCAGAGTGTATGTCAGTTTCATTCAATCCGACTTCGGACGGGGCAACCACGGTAATTTTGAGGCAGTCATCGTAGAAAGCAAAAAACTGTGGTATTGGTACCGCGACAACAGCAACGCCGACCTGCCCTGGACTCCCGACAACAGCGACGCCCGCCTGCCCTGGATCCGTGGGCAACGAGTCACGGGCGAACAGGATGATGTGGCCGGACCTGGCTGCATTATCCAATCCGCGTCCAGTGCAGGGCAGCGCGGCAACTTCGAAGTCGTCGTACCCTTGCGGCAAGCCACTGGCGCCGTCGAGCTGCGCCACTTCTACCGTGACAACAGCGACGCCGACCTGCCCTGGATCCGCGGGCAACGAGTCACGGGCGAACAGGACGATGTGGCCGGACCTGGCTGCATTATCCAATCCGCGTCCAGTGCAGGGCAGCGCGGCAACTTCGAAGTCGTCGTACCCTTGCGGCAAGCCACTGGCGCCGTCGAGCTGCGCCACTTCTACCGTGACAACAGCGACGCCCACCTACCCTCCCCACTGCGTCAAAGATTGACGATGACCGTGCACGTACCCTGGATGCGCGGGCAAGGAATCGCAGGTGAACGGGACAACGTGGCCGGACCCGGCTGCATCATCCAATCCGCCTTCAGTACAGGGCAGCACGGCAGATTCGAAGTTGTGGTGCCCCTCCAGCTTCACGACGGTTCGGTAGAGCTTCGCCATTTTTTCCAGGACAAGGGCGATGTCTCCGGATCTTGGACCAGGGCTCAGTTTATCACCCAATCCTGCGCAGGGCTTGGTGGCATCATCCAGTCCAGTTTCAGCTCAGCAGGTAACAGCAATTTCGAGGTCCTCGTCGATGAGCACCGCGGCTCGGTCGTTCATTACTGGAATCCGAACGATCGCGTCGAGGGGGCTTGGATTCGGATTAATCGCTTCACCATTCTTGAGCCACACCCCCTGCTTGCCCACCGTGCCCAGAAGAACGTTCAGCTAACCGGCGAGTTTGATCGCGAAGGCTGGAATGGAACGGGAGCACCAAACTTTGCTTTCAATCGGACTGAGAGCAAGTTCAGCATTATTGGCACGGATCTCGGTGTCTCTTTTGCCCACCAAGACCGCCTGTACTTCTTGTTCGGTGACACCTGGCGTGTAGGCCACAGCACTCCGAATGATGAGCTCGACGCCATCGCTTTCTGTACGGGCAAGAATGCCGACGATGGTCTTGAATTAACGTTCCTTCCCCAGGCTCCGTTGGTTCCCGGCATTGCCCAGGGCGCCTTCGAGGTGCCACTCGACGGGGTCAGCTGGAACGGCAGCATGTACGTCTTCTTCAGCACCGATCGTCGTCAAGCGGGAAAATACACCCTGATGGGCAGATCAATACTGGCTCGGTCAGGCAATGATGGTCTTGACTTCACGCTCCTTTACGAGGTGTCACGCTACAAGTTTATCAACGTGTCCACAATGATCGTTGACGCGCGCGAACATGGACTTCCGGGACACGGGCCACAGCTCGTCGTCTTTGGCAGCGGTTGCTACCGCTCCAGCGATATCTACCTTGCGGTTAAGCCGGCAGTGAAACTCGAGGAACCGGGTGGTTTCCTGTTTTACACTGGCGCGCTCAATAAGCCGCACTGGAGCAGTGATGAGGAAAACGCGGTTCCACTCTTTGGCGAGGGCTGTGTCGGTGAATTGTCGGTCCGTTGGAATCCGATGCTGATGGCCTGGATGTGTCTTTATAACGCAGACTGGCCAGCGGATAGATCGGCCGCGGGTGGGATAGTGATGCGCTGGGCGAGGCGTCCTTACGGACCCTGGTCCGAGGGTGACCTCGTCTTCTCGGTGAACGACGGGCTCGGGAAATTCATGCATCTGCCGGGTGCTGATCATACACAGGAAGGCTTCGGTTCTGATCGCAGCGCTGACCTGGGAGCGATGTACGGCCCCTATCAGATTCCTCAATATGCCCATTGGTCGGACAATGGAGTGCAGATCTACTTCACAATGTCCACTGCCAATCCGTATCAGGTGATGTTGATGACTGCCAGCATGCCAACATTGCTCGGGTAAAGTTGACGGACTATGCGACTGGCGCAAAGAACTCAACGGAGAGCCATCTGGATTCTCCGCTGAGAAGCTAATTCGCAAACCTCATGAGACGGCAGGATTCAGGTGAGCCTGACCGGTTCTTCTGCCGGAAATGCGGCTCGCAATTCTTCCTCGACCTGCGGATGACGCGTGTCGCGTTTGAAAGGCAACAACTCCTGCTGTTTTTTCATCGCCGGACAGGTGGTGAAAATGCAACAGAGGAGCCGTTGCGGTATGCGGCTATGGCAAAACTCAAACGCCGAACAACTCACCGATTTGGTGGCTGGGGAGTACACCGCCCACGCGGTGGGTTCGTCTCCGATGGCTGCCCGTGTGCACAGAGGGCGTGTTTGACTCGGTGGTGCTGGTCATGTGGGAAACCCGCCGGGGGCGTAACCAGAAGAGGCGGGTCGGCGTTAGTAGTGGTGCGGGCGACATGTTCCCGCATCGGACTGATGGGGGTGGAAGGCAGGGCATGGCATTCACAACGAGCCGACGCTCCGTCCTGATGCTGCTGATGACTCCGGGCCTGGCGTTCCTCTGCGGCGGTATGGCCCGCGCTTCTGCAAAAAGCACCATCTCGGCTGCGCCCGGAGGAGACCCTGCAGAGGATTCTGCATGGGCGCATCTGGGATGGTGGGATCCGGTCTTCGAGTTGCCGAACGTAGCGATCCATACGCACGTGTTGCCGAACGGAAAGGTGCTGTTCTGGGGACGGCGGGACCAACCTGCCGGCTCGATGCATGAGCATGAGTGCACGCCATACATCTGGGATCCCAGAACCAGGGAACTGATCCCGACACCCCAGCCCAAGCGTGCGGACGGCACGAAGGTCAACTTGTTCTGCTCGGGACATGCCTTCCTGCCCGATGGTCGGCTGCTGGTTGTGGGCGGGCACGTCACCGACGGTGACGGGCTCGACCAGGCGTGCGTCTACGACTACCGCACCAACACCTGGGCAGCTCTTCCCGTGATGAACGAGCGCCGATGGTATCCGACCGTCACAGCGCTCTCGGATGGGACCGTGCTGGTGTCGTCGGGCAGCTACAAAGACAGCGGTAGGGTCGTCATCAACGATGTCCCGCAAATCTGGGATGGGCACCAGTGGACGCCGGGCGCACGCTTCACCGGCCTCCCGCTGTATCCGTGCATGCACGTCGCCCCGAGCGGGCAGGTGTTCGCATCCGGATCGAATGCCAAGACGTACCTGCACAACACCGATGGCCAGGGTGCCTGGACCGCGCTGTCCTGGTCGCGGGGAGTACGGCAGAACGGGGAGCCACCGTACGGTCCTTCGGTGATGTACGACGCCGGGAAGGTCATCCACATCGGCGGCAGCAACGACGGGACCACCGATGTCCCTACCGCCGCGGCAGCGGTCATCGATCTCTGCGCTCATCTCCCGGCGTGGCGTGAGATCGCAAATATGCACTTCCCGCGCCGCCAGCATAATGCGACGATTCTCGCGGACGGGAGTGTCCTCGTGACAGGAGGAACCAGAGGTCCTGGCTTCAATGATCTATCGCCAGGAAAACCTGTCCACGTCGCCGAACTGTGGAATCCGGTGACGGAAGAATGGAAAAAACTCGCTGCCGAAGATGTCGATCGCTGTTACCACGGGACAGCGGTGCTGCTGCCGGACGCGACGGTGCTCAGCGCAGGCGGCGGCGAGTTCGCCGTTGGCAGCGAGCCAAACGATCCTGGAGACAGCCACCGCAACGCGCAGATTTTTCATCCACCCTATCTTTTCCGTGGCCCGCGCCCGAAAATCGCCTCAGCCCCGGAAGAAATCGCTTATGGAAAGACATTCTCGCTCGACATCTCGGGACCGGACGTCGGAAATGTCACCTGGGTACGGCTCCCCTCGGTGACTCACGCCTCTGACGAGAGCCAGCGCATCAACGTTCTCAAGTTCCGCTTCGATAACGGTAGCTTGACCATTACTGCGCCCGAACGGCCGGAGATCTGCCCTCCGGGGCACTACATGCTCTTTGTCCTCAGCAAGGCTGGGGTCCCTTCGCTCGCGCGGATCATGCGGATCAGCCCGCTGAAAATGTAGCCGGTGGCCTGCCGGCGCGGTGTGATGGATGCCCCGTGCACTGCTGGCCGGCCGCTGCTGGGCCAATTCCTGGCGCTGTGCCTCGGTCACTGTCACCGTTCAAGCATCCCGCGACACCGCGGCAGCGGCCAGCCGGAAGCGGGAGAACTCGACCACCATCGCCCCCAACGACCAGTGCGCGTTCAACCCGCTCGGATTAGGCAACGCCCACACCAGGGCCGCGCCGTCGACGGGTGTGCGTTCTGGATGCAGACTGCGGTAATCAGGGGTCGGATTACCGCAGTCTGCATCCAGAACGCGGGAATCCGCCGGGGGCTGGGGGCCGATGGCGGCCCGCGGGGCGGCGAAGGCGGTCCGGTAGGCGGTGATGCCGACTATGGCCAGGGCAGCAGGATGCAGGTCGCGTACGAGGTCGCGCAGCCGCGTGCCGCCGGCCACCAGCTCAGCGGTGCTCAGCTCGTCGGCCCGGGCGGTGGCCCGGGGCGCGATGTTGGTGATCCCCAGCCCGAGCGCGGGCAGCAGGTGCTGCTCGTCGGGCCGCAGCAGGCGGGGAGTGAATCCGGCGCCGTGCAGCACCGGCCAGAAACGGTTGCCCGGCCGGGCGAAGTGGTGCCCGGTGGCGGCGGAGACCAGCCCCGGGTTGATCCCGCAGAACAGCACCCGCAGCGGCGGATCGTGCGGCCCGGGCAGCACGTCAGGGATCGTGCGGTCCCGCGCCGCGGCAAGATCAACCGGCTGCACGGTGCCGAGCGTAGCCGTTCACGGCACAGGGTCAAGGTCGCCGGTAACGATAGACCCGCCGCTCACCTGACGGCCAGGTAGATCGACACCGCCAGGCCCACCGTGACCACCGCGACCCGCAACACCGGTGCGGGCAGCCGGCCGGCGAGCGTCGCGCCGAAAAAACCCCCGACCAGCGTAGTGGGCGCGAGCAGCGCGGCGGTCGGCCAGTCCACCGGTGCGCCGATCGCGAACACCACCACGCTGACCACGCTGATGATCAGCGAGAGCACCCCCTTGACGGCATTTAGCCGGCCCAGGTCGTCCTGCGCGGCGAGGGCGAGCACCGCGATCAGGATCACGCCGAGCGCCCCGCCGAAGTAGCCACCGTAGATCGCGGCGAGGAACACCGCAGGCAGCAGGAACGCGCGGCGGTCCGGGGCACCGGGCTGCGGCTCGCCGATCCGCCGGGCCAGCCACGGCTGCACCCCGAGCAGCACGCTGGCCAGCGCCACCAGCGCGGGCACCACCGCGTCGAACACCTCGGCGGGCAGCACGAGCAGCAACAGGCTGCCCGCCAGGGAACCCGCCATCGCGACGCCGGCGGTCGACAGCACCCGGCCCCGCTGCCCGCGCAGCCGCCGCCGGCTGCCCAGCGCCACACCCACGTAACCGGGGCACTGGATGACCGAGTTGGTGACGTTCGCGGCAAGCGGCGGGAAACCGACTGCCAGCAGTGCCGGGAACAGCAGCAGCGACCCCCCGCCGGCCACGGCGTTGACCGCGCCCGCCGCGACGCCGGCGGCGGCCAGCAGGGCAAGATCGAGAGGCGGCACGCTAACGGGTGCGCCCCAGCCCAGTCCGAGCTGCGGCCAGCGCCAGCCCGGCCACGACCAGCGCGCCCACCAGCCACCACTGGTTGAGGAAGGTCTGCTTGTTGGCCAGCCCGAAGGTGGTGAGCACCCCCGCGCAGCCCACCAGGAATCCACCGCCGGTGCGCGGGCAGTACCGCCAGGCCAGCAGGTAGCCCGCCAGCAGCGCCGCCACCAGCATCGGCAGCCGCACCGGCGCCGGGACGTGCAGCCACAGCGACAGCGAATCACTGCGCGCCCCGGTGTTCAGGAACAAGTCCACCGTGCAGCCCAGGAACCGGGGTGGGTTGGCCAGCAGCCAGGGCAGCGTCAGCGCCGCGGCGGTACCGGCCGACGCGGCCAGATCGCGCGGCCGCAACCGGCACAGCAGCAGCACCGGCGCCAGCAGCACCGGCGCCAGCAGCACCACATGCTGCTTGCTGGCCAGTGCCACCGCGAACGCCACCGCCGCCCAGCCGGTGCGGCCCCGATCGGCCAGCACCGCGGTGGCCACCAGGGCCGGCAGCAGCGCGGTCTCGGTCCAGGCCTGCTGCAGCGGGAACACCGACGCGGGCAGGACCACCACCAGCAGCGCCAGGCCCAGCCGGGTCGCGCCGCGGTCCCGCAGGTGCCAGCCGAGCAGGGCCCCGGTGGCCACCAGGAGCACCAGTTCGGCCCACCGGGCGTCGCCGCCCAGCCAGACCCCGGGTGCGGTCAGCAGCATGGTGGCAGGCAGGTAGGTGAAACAGTCGTCGACCTGCCCCGGGGGCGAGGCGGGGAAGGTCAGCTCATAGGGGTTGCGCCCCTGCGCCAGGCCCCGCCCGGCGCCTTGCAGCAGCTCCCACACGTCGATCACCGGGGTGCTGCCGAGCACCACCAGCGCGTAACCGGCCGCCGCGCCAGCCAGCCCGGCGGCGGCGACCCACCCCGCGGCACCGGCCCGCACCAGCGGCAGCAGTGCGGGCACCGCAGTGGCCGCGGTCAGCACCAGCACGCCGATGAGCAGCCTGCCGTCGGAGACCACGTAGTACATCGGCGGCGCCACCGCCGCCACCAGCACCCCGAGCAGCCCGCTGACCACGACCGCCCAGGCCGGTGGCCGGCCGCGGGCCCCGCCGAGCACGAGGCCGGCCAGCAGCACCCCGGCCAGAACCACCAGCTGCGCCACGACGTCGGCGCTGTAGACGCGGTGGATCGCGGTCGCGCCGACCAGCGCGACCGAGGAGATCAGCAGCAGGGCCGAGCCGAGCGACGCCCAGCGCGGTACCGGCTGGGTCCGGGCGGGTGCTGCAGCGGGCGCTGTGGTGCTCACCCGCCGTCCGCGCCGCGGTCCGGCGGCTGGCTGCTCGGTTTGCCGGTGGGTCTCGGTTTGCCGGTGGGCCTCGGCTTGCCGGTCGGCCTCGGCTTGCCGGTGGGCTCCGGATCAGCGGGGATGTCGGCCGGCGGGAACGCGGAGCCGACTGCGGCCCGGGGGTCCTCGCGGGGTCCGGCGTCCCCGCTGATCAGCCCCCGGATACCGGCGTTGAGCATGGCGAGCAACGGCACCGACAGCAGCGCGCCCGCGATGCCGGCGAGCACCGAGCCCACCGTGACGGCCAGCACCACCGCCATCCCGTTGAGCTCCACGGCGCGGCCCATCAGCAGCGGCTGCAGCACGTTGCCCTCCAGCTGCTGCACGCCGATCACCACCCCGAGCACGATCAGCGCCGCCACCCCGCCCTTGGCCACCAGCACCACCAGCACCGCGATCACCCCGGACAGCACTGCTCCGATCACCGGGATGAACGCCGCCAGGAACGTCAGCGCGGCCAGCGGCACCACCAGCGGGGCGCCCACCACCGTCAACCCGATCCCGATGCCCACCGCGTCCACCACCGCCACCAGCACGGTGGCCCGGATGAAGGCGACCAGCGAGGAGAACCCACGTTGGCCCGCCCTATCAACCCGGTGACGAACCGAACGCGGCACCGCGCCGAGCAGGAAAAGCCACATCGACCTGCCGCCGTAGAGAAAGTAGATCAACGTGAACAGCGCCAGCGCGGCGCCGGTGAGGTACTGCCCGAGGGTGACCGCGGTGGACAAGGCGCCCGAGGTGATCGCGTTGCGGTTGGTGGATATCGCCCGGCTCAGTGAGTCCAGCAGGCTCTGCACGTTCACCGGAGGCAACCCGAAGGGAGGGTCCTGCAGCCACACCCGGATCACCTGGATGCTGTCGGCGATCTGGACCTGCAACTCAGGCAGGCCGGCCACGAAGGCCTGGATCACGAACCCCAGCAGCCCGCCGATCAGCGCCAGCCCGCCGATCAGCACCAGCAGGGTGGCGAATCCCCTGCGCATCCGGTGGCTGGTCAGCCAGTCCACCACCGGCCCCAGCAGCGCGGTCAGCAGCAACGCCAGCGCCACCGGGATCACCACCACCCGCAAGGCGATCACCACGTAGCCGACCACGACGATCAGCCCGGCCACTGCCAGCAGCCGCCAGGACACGGCGGCCGCGACCTGCAGCGGGTAGGGCACAGCGGCCGCCGCGTCGCGGCGACCCGGGCTGCGGTTCACGCCGCCACGCTATCCGGTCGGCCGCTGGTCGGTGCCGGGCGACTCCGACGGCAGCTGCCCTAACCCTCACCCACCCCGTTGTGCGACATGGATGCTTATCGTCGTCCCAGGGGGTGCCTCAGCAACGATAAGCATCCATGTCGCGCTAGGCCATGAGGGGGGTGAAGCGGGGGCCGTAGCGGTTGGCTAGCTCCTTGGCACGCGCGACGAAGGCGGGGCGGCCGGCGGGGTAGCCGTTGATGAACTGCATCACGCCGCCGGTCCAGGGCGGGAACCCGATACCCATGATCGAGCCGATGTTGGCGTCGGGCACCGAGGTGATGACGCCCTCATCGAAGCACCTGACGGTCTCCAGCGCCTCGATGAACAGCAACCGCTCCTTCATGTCCCCAAAAGGGATCGCGTCGGGCCGCGCCGGGCCGAAGTGCTCGGCCAGGCCGGGCCACAGCCGGGTGCGCCGGCCGGCCTCGTACTCGTAGAACCCGGCGCCGCCGGAACGCCCCGGGCGCTGGAACTCCAGCACCATCCGGTCGATGATCGCGTCGGCCGGGTGCGGGGTCCAGGTGCCCCCGGCCGCCTCGACGCCGCGCCGGGTCTCCTCCCGGATCTTGCGGGTCAAGGTCAGGGTCAGCTCGTCGATCAGCTGCAGCACCGGCGCCGGGTAGCCGGCCTGTGCGGTGGCCTGCTCGATGGACGCCGCCGCCGCGCCCTCGGCGAGCATGGCGACACCCTCGTTGAGGAAGGTGCCGATGACCCGGCTGGTGAAAAAGCCGCGGCTGTCGTTGACGACGATCGGGGTCTTGCGGATCTGCTGCACGACGTCCACCGCGGCGGCCAGCGCGGCGTCCGAGGTCTGACGCCCGCGGACGATCTCCACCAGCGGCATCTTGTCCACCGGCGAGAAGAAGTGCAGGCCGAGGAAGTCGGCCGGGCGATCGACCCCGGACGCGAGGTCGGTGATCGGCAGCGTGGAGGTGTTCGAGCACAGCAGCGCATCGGGATCGACCACGTCGAGGATCTCGCCGAAGACCTTCTTCTTCAGCGCCGGGTCCTCGAACACCGCCTCGATCACCAGGTCGCAGCCCTTGAGGTCGCCCGCGTCGGCGGTCGGGGTGATCCGGGCCAGCAGCTCGTCGCGCTGATCCGTGGTCGACCGGCCCCGGGACACGGCCTTGTCCAGCAACCGGGCCGAATAGCCCTTGCCCTTGGTCGCCGCCGCGAGGTCGGTGTCCTTGAGCACAACGTCCATGCCCGCGTGGGCGCAGGAATACGCGATGCCGGCGCCCATCATCCCGGCGCCGAGCACGCCGACCTTGCGGAAGCGGCGCTGGGCGTACCCAGTCGGCCGGCTGCCACCCTTGTTGATGTGCTGCAGGTCGAAGAAGAACGCATTGATCATGTTCTTGGCGACCTGGCCGGTGGCGAGGTCCAGGAAGTAACGGCTCTCGATCTGCATCGCGGTGTCCACGTCGACCTGCAGGCTCTCGACGGCGGCGCACAGGATGTGGTGCGGCGCGGGCATCGGCGCGCCCTTGAGCTGCTTGCGCAGCGTGGCCGGGAACGCCGGCAGCAGCTGCGCCAGCGCGGGGGTGGCGGGGGTGCCGCCGGGGATCTGGTAGCCCTTGACGTCCCAGGGCTGCTGCGCCCGTGGGTGCGCGGCGATCCAGTCGCGGGCTTTGGCCAGCATCTCCTGCGGGCTCGCGGCGACCTCGTCGACGATGCCGATCTCCTGGGCCTGCGCCGGGCGCACCTGCTGGCCCTGCACCAGCAGCTGGGTCAGGGCGCTGGCCAGGCCCAGCATCCGCACCGTGCGGACCACCCCGCCCAGGCCCGGCAGGATCCCGAGGGTCACCTCCGGGAAGCCGATCTTGGTGCCGGGGGCGTCCAGCGCGATCCGGTGGTGGCAGGCCAGCGCGATCTCCAGGCCACCGCCCAGCGCCGCGCCGTTGATCGCGGCGACGACGGGCTTGCCCAGCTTCTCCAGCCGCCGAAGCTGGCCCTTGAGCAGTGCGATGTGGGCGGCGAACTCCCGGGCGCTGCCCGGTGTGACGGCACGCAGCTCGTTGAGGTCGGCGCCGGCGAAGAAAGTCTTCTTCGCCGAGGTGAGGATGACCCCGGTGATTGAGTCGCGCTCGGCTTCCAGGCGATCCAGGGTCTCGCTCATCGACGTGACGTAGCGCTCGTTCATGGTGTTCGCCGAGCGCTCCGGGTCGTCCATGGTCAGTGTGACGATGCCGTCGGCGTCGCCGTCCCAACGAATCATTCTGTGCTCCCTGTTACAGCCGCTCGATGATGGTGGCGATGCCCATGCCGCCGCCGACGCACAGGGTGGCCAGCCCGTAGCGCAGGTCGCGGCGCTCCAGCTCGTCGATCAGGGTGCCCAGGATCATCGCGCCGGTGGCGCCCAGCGGGTGGCCCATGGCGATCGCGCCACCGTTGACGTTGAGCTTGCTGTGCGGCACGTCCAGCTCGCGCATGAAGCGCAGCACCACCGCGGCGAACGCCTCGTTGAGCTCGACCAGGTCGATCTGGTCCATCGTCAGGCCGGCTTTGGCCAGCGCCTTGCGGGTCGCCGGGGCCGGGCCGGTGAGCATGATCGTCGGCTCCTCCCCGGTCACCGCACCGGCCACGATCCTCGCCCGCGGGGTCAGCCCGAGATCCCGGCCGACCTGCTCGGAGCCGACCACCACCAGCGCCGCGCCGTCCACGATGCCCGAGGAGTTGCCGGCGGTGTGCACGTGCTCGATGCGCTCCACCCAGTGGTAGCGCTGCAGCGCGACAGCGTCGAATCCGGCCTGCTCACCGAGGTCGGCGAAGGACGGCTGGAGCGCGCCCAGGCCCTCGAGGGTGGCGTCCGGGCGCAGGTGCTCGTCACGGTCGGCCATAACCACGCCGGTCAGGTCGCGCACCGGGACCACCGAGCGTTGGAAGTACCCGTTGCTCCAGGCCTTGGCGGCGCGGTGCTGCGACTCCAGGGCGTAGGAGTCGACGTCGCCGCGGGTGAAGCCCTCGAGGGTGGCGATCAGGTCGGCGCTGATGCCCTGCGGGACGAAGCTCGCGGCGTAGGCGGTCTCCGGGTCCATCGCGATCGCGCCGCCGTCGGAACCCATCGGCACCCGCGACATCGACTCGACGCCGCCGGTGAGCACCAGGTCCTCCCAGCCGGAGCGGACCTTCATCGCGCCGAGGTTGACCGCCTCCAGACCCGAGGCGCAGAACCGGTTGATCTGCAGCCCGGCGACGGTGTCGGGCAGCCCGGCGGCCAGCGCCGCGGCGCGCGGGATCACCCCACCCTGGTCGCCCAGCGGGCTGACCACCCCGAGCACGATGTCGTCGATCCGCGCCGGGTCCAGGCTCGGGTGCCGGTTGCGCAGCTCATCGATCAGCCCGGTGATCAGGGAGATCGGCTTGACGCCGTGCAGCGCGCCGGTCGGCTTTCCCTTGCCCCGCGGGGTGCGCAGGGCTTCGTAGAGGAATGCTTCGGTCATGACTGGCTCCCAGTGGTCACGTTGGTGGGAACGGACTCGCGGATCGCGCGGTTGATGGCGAGCTGGAAGTTGGTCACGACCCCGCCGACGGTGATCGGCTTGAGCCGCTCCAGCAGGGCGATCAGCCGGTCACGCAGCTCGGGTGGGCGCCCGCGCTGGCGGTACTCCCGTAATACGGTGTCGTGGAACAGCGCCACCAGTTCGGCCGCCAGTGCGCTGGTGTGCCGCTCGATGATCTGCTTGGCGGCCAGCTGGACCGCGAAGTCCAGCTCGGTGCCGAGCAGGCTCAGCCCGTAGCCCAGCACGTCGGGGCTGGTCAGCGTCCAGGCCCCGGGCTCGTCGCGGCCCGTATTGTCGGGTCGCAGCACGCCCAGCGTCACCAGCCGGGCCAGCTCCTCGTCGCCCAGGGTGCGCCCGGCCCGGACGTCGAGCTCGGCCTTGCTCACCGTCTCAGGCTCCTCGGGCAGCCAGGGGGCGAGCAGCGCGCGGTGCAGCGCGAGGTCCTCGGGGGAGCGGTCCAGCGGGATCCGGGCCAGATAGCCCTCGATCGCCGCCAGCGTGAAACCCAGCCCCTGCAGGTCACGGACCAGCTCAAGACGGGCCACGTGCCGCTCGTCATACAGCCCCAGCCGCCCCCGCACCGCCGGTGGCGGGATCAGGCCCATCCCGGCGTAGAACCGGATCGTCCGCACCCTGATCCCGGTGCGGCCAGCCAGCCCCGCGATGGTGAGCTGTTCCGCCACGCGCCGCCCTCCCCGATCTGACAGTGAAACTGTCGTAACAGTACCACTGTCACGTGCTCGCTCGCGCTCCCATCGCCGCGTTCCGGATGCAGAACGTGCTTATCTGGGGCCGAATAACAGCGTTCTGCATCCAGAACGCCCGGCTACTGGGACTGAGTGGCGAGCTTGGTCGGGTTGTCCTGGGGACACGCAATATCCTCTGGTGAAGGGCCCGTTGGGCTGTTGGGGGGATCCCGTGCCGGGTGCGGGCCGCTGACCACGCCGCCGCGGCGCGGAGTCCGGCGAAACCGTGCCGGGGGACGACGCCGTCCGGTAAGGTGGCCGCCCGTGACCGGGCGGATCCGGTCGGTGAGGGGAGATTCGCGTGGCAGCGCCAGCCGCCCAGCCCGACGGCGGGAGTCCCTCCGCCCCGGCATACCGCTACGAGACACCCGGACCGGCTGCTGGACCTGCGTTCGTGGTCAGCCGGGACGAGGTGCTGGCCAAGCGCGCCGCCCTGCTCGCCGAGGCTGATGACTTCCAGCAGTTCCTCGACAGCATCTGGGATCAGCTGCGGATGGAGCCCATGGGTGGTGACCCGGTCAGCCACGATGTGGCCCGGGCGGTCACCTACCGCATGCGGGACGCCGAGGACTCCTACTTCAGCGTCTGCCAGGCGTGGGTGAACAACCTGTACCAGGCGGCGGAGGCGCTGGCCGAGACCGCCCGGCAGTACGGGTTCACCGACGAGGAGATCGCCGCGTCGTTCACCGGGGTGCCCTGAGCGCGTGACCGGCTCGGTCCGGGCGAGATAGCCCTCGATCGCAGCCAGCGTGAAACCCAGCCCTCCAGCTCGCCTTGCCAGACTTCCGTAACGGCGTTACCATAACACTGATATGGATCGTCTCTGATGGGAGCAGCGATGACCGAGCTGTCCGCCCCCGCCGCTGCCAGGGCTTACCTCCCAGGCTTCACCAGCCTCGACGCCGAGATCGACGTCGACGACCTGCCCGTCCACGGAACGATCCCGGACTGGCTGCGCGGCACCCTGACCCGCAATGGGCCAGCGCACTTCGAAGCGGGCAGCACGTCGTTCCGGCACTGGTTCGACGGCCAGGCGATGCTGCACCGCTTCACCGTCGCCGACGGGCGGGTGTCCTACCGCAACCGCTTCCTGCGCACCGAGAGCTCCCGGATGGCACGCGAGGACGGGCGCATCGGGTTCCGCGAGTTCGCCACCGACCCCTGCCGGTCGACGTTCGCCCGGTTCTTCACCCTCTTTCAGCAGCACCTGACCCCGAACGCGTCGGTCAACGTGGTGCCCATGAACGGCGGCTACGTGGCCCTGACCGAGATGCCCCTTGCGGTGCAGTTCGACCCCGACACCCTGGAGACCCTCGGTGTCACCGGCTACCACGACCAGCTCGACGGGCAGCTCACCACCGCGCATCCGCACCAGCAGCCCGGCACCAACAATCTGATCAACTACGTGCTGAAGTTCGGCCCGCGCAGCGAATACCGCATCTACCGGCAACGCCCGGGCAGCATGACCCGCGAGCTCGTCGCCGCGGTGCCCGCCAAGCGCCCCGGCTATCTGCACAGCTTCGCCGTCACCGAGGACTACGCCGTGCTCGCGGTGTTCCCCCTGGTGGTCAACCCGCTGTCGCTGCTGCTGAGCGGCAAGCCGTTCATCGAGAACTACCGCTGGCGACCGGAGCTGGGGACCCGGTTCATCGTGGTGGACCTGCATGACGGCACCGTGCGCCGCGCCGCCACCGGCGAGGCGGTCTTCGCCTTCCACCACATCAACGCCTACCAAGACGGCGGCCAGATCGTGCTCGACCTCTGCGCCTACCCCGACGCCTCGATCATCGAAGCCTTCTACCTCGAACGGCTGCGCAATCCCGGCGCCTACCCCGAACTCCCGCTGGCCCGACCCACCCGCTACCGCGTCGACCCCACCGCGGGCACCGTCAGCGGCCACCGGCTCAGCGACGAGGGCATGGAGCTGCCCCAGATCAACTACCGCGCCCACAACGGCCACGCTTACCGCTACGCCTACGCCGTCGGCCGTCGCCGCGCCGACGACTTCTTCAACCAGCTCGTCACACTCGACGTCCACACCGGCCAGACCCGTACCTGGCACCAGCCCGGCACCTACCCCGGCGAACCGGTTTTCGTCCCCGCGCCCGAGCCTGGCAGCGAAGACCACGGCGTGATCCTCTCCGTCGTGCTCGACTCCACCACACACCGGTCATTCCTGCTCGTCCTCGACGCGGCAACCTGCACCGAGCTCGCCCGCGCCGAGGTCCCCCACACCATCCCATTCGGATTCCACGGCCACTTCGCCTGACCGGCCCTGGCAGCCATTCGGCTCCGAATCGCGGTCATCTGGTCACGTCGAGGACGTCCTCAGGCGGCGGCCCACCGAAAAGGACAGCGCCGGACACGGTGACTGCGTCGAGGTCGCCCCCGCGCCGGACCGCGTCCCGGTGCGCGACTCCAAGGACCCCGGCGGCCCCGCGCGCAGTCTCGGTGCCTGGGGCGGTTCCGCGGAACCGGTGCTACTTGGCCGCGGTCGAGAAGACCGGCAGCACAGTCTTCTTGAACGTCGCGTTGGTGACCCCGGCGAAGGATGCGTACCAGGCCAGGGTGGCGGTCATGAGTCCGAGGTAGCCACCGATGTGGGTGATGGCGGCAGCACCCGAATACGCGCCGACGGTCAAGAAGATGAACGTCGCGAGCAGGACGACGAACACCGCAGCCACCGTGCCGGAGACCCGCAGCGACGCGACCGTCAGATAGGCGGTGAAGATCGTCCAGGACAGCAGGAACAGCCCGGTTGCGGACGCCGTGGTCGCGGCGGGCAGGCCCGGGACGATGAACGTGACGTAGGCGGCAAAGGACAACCAGAACGCGCCGTAAGAACTGAACGCCAGCGCGCCGAAGGTATTCGCCTTGCGGAACTCCCACATGCCTGCCAGCAGCTGGACGAGTCCGCCGTAGAACAGCGCCAGCGGCAGCACGACCGGCTCGATCGCCTGGGCGACCAGGCCGGCGTTAACGCAGCTGAGCACGAAAGTGGTCATCGCGAATCCGGCCAGGCCCAGCGGGCCGGGGTCGGCGATGTGATCGTCCGGGGGCTTGGTCTGCACCGGCAGCGGCTCGGACACGCTGACACTGCGATCAGGGGCCAGTGTGGCTGGTGGGGTTATTGTGAGTGTCGTCATGGCCGCGGAGAGTAACGTCTCGGCTCCTGCAGGGCATAACTGTTGCTTCACCCGAATAGACGACGACTGTCGGGCAAAGCCGCTCCGCTTCGAGCAGATGCACCTGCAGTGACCTGCAGCGGCACGCGCCAGCTGCTCTCCCGTTGCACGTGTAAATGCACCCAATCGAGGGAGCGGCACGAGGCAACCGCACTCAGTTTAGCCCGGTGGGGAGCCGAGGGAGCGCATCAGGTCGGCCGGGATGATGAGGTCGGCGTGGGATCGGGTCGCGGTGATGAGGATGGCGTTGCGTTCGTCGGTGCCGGTGGCCCAGGCGGCCGCCGCGGTGGGTTGCTTCCCGAACCGGATGTGGCGGGCGATGAGCCGGCGCATGCGCTCGTCGGCGTCGAGGTCGGCGTACCAGACTTCGTCGAGCTGGGGCCGGACCCGGCCCCAGCCGTGGTCGTGGAGCAGCAGGTAGTTGCCCTCTGTGATGATCAGCCGGGCGGACGGGGGCACCGGGATCGCGCCCGCGACGGGCTGCTCGAGAGTGCGTTCGAAGCCGGGGGCGTACACGACCTCGTCGCCGTCGTCGTGCAGGCGGCGCAGCAAGGCCGCGTAGCCGGCCGGGTCGAAGGTGTCGGGAGCGCCCTTGCGGTCGCGGCGGCCCAGCCGGGCGAGTTCCTTGTCGGCAAGGTGAAAGCCGTCCATCGGGACGTGAGCGATCCACTGATCAGGGATGAGCGGCGGCGGAGGCGCGGGTGCCAGCGCCTGGATGAGCTGCTCAGCCAGGGTGGTCTTACCCGCTCCCGGGGGGCCGGTGATGCCGAGGAGAGCCCGTTTACCGTCGGTGACGAGTGACCGGGCGCGGTCCACGAGCTGGCCGACGGCAATCACGATGCGCCGGCGGCAGTGAGGTGGTTGGCGATGAAGATCCGGGCATGGCGGGCGAGATCTTCGCCGTCGCTCCACA
Source organism: Pseudonocardiaceae bacterium (assembly GCA_050699815.1). Taxonomy (GTDB): domain Bacteria; phylum Actinomycetota; class Actinomycetes; order Mycobacteriales; family Pseudonocardiaceae. The sequence goes on from JBOHFT010000015.1 coordinate 18,188, forward strand.
GGTTGCGCCAGATCGCCAGGTCGCCGGAGAGCCCGGGGGCGGCGACAGCCGAGGAGAAGGACTCGAAGGTGATGGGCCCGGTGTAGTGGATATCAGCGAGGGCATGAAAGAACGCGGTGAAGTCGAGATGACCTGATCCGAGGTAACCTCGGTGATTCTCGCCGATGTGGACGTACCCGAGTCGGTCGCCCACCTCGCGGACGGGCCGCACAAGGTCATCCTCCTCGATATTCATGTGGTATGTGTCGAGGTGCAGGAGAACGTTGTCCGCACCGATGTCGTCGGCGAGGGCCAGCGCCTGCCGGGCGGTGTTGACCACATTCGTCTCGTACCGGTTGCAGATTTCCAGGCCCAGGGTCATGCCGCGGCCACGGGCCTGGGTGGCCAGGCGCCCGAGTACGGCCACGACATTGCGTCGGCCGACGTCGCTGAGCGGGCGGTGGTACTTTCCGAGCGCGCTGTAGAGGGCACCGGTGAAGTGGGTGCCGCCGAGTTCGGCGGTGATCCGCAGCGAGTCGTGTAACAGCTGTTCACCGCGCTCGACGATGGTGGGGTCTTCGCTGGAGATGTCGGCGTCGAAGGCCAGCCCACGGGAGCAGACGACCCGCAGGCCCGCATCGGTGAGCCGGCGGCGGGCGGCGGCGACGTCGAGGTTCGCCGTGTCGTGCAGGGACAGCTCGAGCAGGTCGTATCCGGTGTCCCTGGTCTTGGCGATGGCGTAATCGACCGACGCGGGCGAGGTGTCACCCACCCAGACGAGGGCGTGCACGCCGAGGGGGTTGGGGAGGGCTTGCTGAGCCACGAGATGGTTCCTGTCTGTGCCGTAGGTACAAGTCGGGCAGTGCGGCGACACCAGCGACGAGACATCGGCACCTACGGTCCTGCCATACCCAGGAAAACTACGATGGCGCGGCCCAGGGCGACCATGTCCTCACCGGCGAGAAGCCCGATTCTTTCTCTCATCTCCGACCGAGACATAGTTGTGATCTTGTCCACCATGAGGCTGCTGGGTTGGCGTAGTCCATTCATCGCATCAGCACTAATGGGAATACGCAGCAACGGTGCCTCGGTAGGGTCGGTCGTGAAGGCGCAGACGGTTACCGAGTCGGTGGCGTCGCCTGATCGTCGATGCCATGGCCGCTGGACGCCACCGCCGCCGACTGCCGGTGCGCCTCGGCCGCGAACGTGGCAGACCGCACGTCGGGGACCCAGATCTGGATCGGTCGCAGACCCTGGGCGCGAAGCTGCGCTCGGTGGGCCCGTACGCGTGCACGCACGGGCGTGCGATCCGGTTCAGCCATCCCGCCACGTTACATGTAACGCCGTGGGTCCTCGCGACCAACGGGTTCTGCCATGCGACGAACGGGGGGCGGCCTCCGTGCCAGGGTGCCGGAAGGGCGTTCAACGCGGCAAAACCGCCGACCGGCGACGTCGCACGGACACGCGCTAGCCGGGCGGCCTGACGAGGGCGTTGAGTGTCGCGGGACACGGTCACCAGCGTATGGAGGCGAGATGGACTGGACGGATAGCTGGCGAGACGCCTTCCGTACCGAGCTGCGGGCGGAGGCTATCGGCTTCGCCCGCCACGGCTGGCCTGTCGTCCCGGGCAGCTACCCCCGCGGTTCCCGCTGGGTGGGTACGCCCCCATCGCTGTGCACCGGCGCGGGGCAGCACGGTTCGATACCGGTGCACCCGGATTGGGCGCGGCTGGCGGGCTGCGGTCCGGACCGTGTCGCCGAGCTGTGGTCGGGCCACCCGTTCAGTGTGCTGCTGGCCACCGGGATGGGGGTGGATGCGCTCGATCTGCCTGCCGAGCTTGGCCGGGCGACCATGATCGGGCTGCGGGTCGCCGGCCTCGGAGTTCCGGTGGCCGCCACACCGGCCGGGCGGTGGCTGTTGCCGGTGCTCGGCGGTGGCGCGCTGCATCGTGAGCTGGATGACCATCCCGATGTGGTGCTGCACGCCGAGGGCGGCTGGGTGCCGTTGCCGCCGTCGCCCTGCCTGCCCGGTGTCGTGCACTGGCGGGTCAAGCCCGGGATGTGCGGTTGGGAGCTGCCGCGGCTGGAGGAAGTGACCGACGCGGTGCTCGCCGCGCTTGATGAGGTGCGGCCCCTCGCAGCGAGGTGAGCACGATGTCGAGCACCGCGATCGCGCCGGCCTTGTCCAGCGGGCTGTTCCCGTTACCGCACTTGGGTGACTGCACACACGACGGGCAGCCCGCTGGGCACTCGCAGGCGGCGATGGCGTCTCGGGTCGCGGCCAGCCACGGCTGGAGTGCGGCGTGACCCCGGTCGGCGAACCCGGCTCCACCCGGATGCCCGTCGTGCACGAACACCGTCGGTTGCGCGGTGTCCGGGTGCAGCGGGGTGGACACGCCACCGATGTCCCACCGATCGCAGGTCGCGACCAGCGGTAGCAGGCCGATCGCGGCGTGCTCGGCGGCATGCAGTGCCCCGGGCCACGCGGCCGGGGGCAGGCCCGCAGCCGCCAGCAACTCCGCGGCGACCGTGTACCAGACCGCCCTGGTGTGCAGCGTGGACGGCGGCAGCTCCAGCGGCACCGCATCGAGTACCTGGCCTGACGGGAGCCGCCGCAGGTAGTCCACCACCTGCGAGGTCACCTGCACCTCGCCCAGCGCCACCGACACCCCACCGCAGCGCCGCTGTTCGGCCACCGCTACCACGCCGATATCCGTGGTGGTGCGGGCGGCGGTATGCCACTGCGGCTCCTCGGGATGGACCAGCGCGATCCCGGCGCCCAGATCCAGCTCGTCGACCACGAACGAGTCACCCCGATGCAGATACACCGCGCCCGGGTGCACCGCGCTGCAGGCCGACACCGGGTCGACGGTGCCGAGCAGGCGGCCGGTGGCGGCCTCGACCACCGCCACCTGCTGCCCGCCGGAGCCGCGGATGTCGACCTCGGGGTGCGGGCGCTGCCGGGGAGTGGCCCAGAACCAGCCGCCGGGCCGGCGGCGCAGCGCCTGATCGGCGACCAGCTCGTCGACCACGGACCGCGCCACCGCACCGCCCAGCGAATCGACGCAGGCTTCGGTCAGCGCCAGCTCGGCGGCCGCGCAGGCCAGCTGCGGCCGCAGCACGTAGGGGTTCGCCGGGTCCAGCACGGTGGCCTCGACCGGCGCGCCGAGCAGGGCCGCACCGTGGTGCACCAGATAAGTGTCCAGCGGGTCGTCCTGGGCGACGAACACCACCAGCGCCGCGGACCCGGCCCGCCCAGCTCGCCCGGCCTGCTGCCAGAACGACGCCCGGGTGCCGGGATAGCCGGCCAGCACCACCGCGTCGAGCCCGGCGATGTCCACCCCCAGCTCCAGCGCGTTGGTCGAGGCCACCCCGAGCAGCTCCCCGGAGTCCAGCGCGGTCTCCAGCGCCCGGCGCTCCTCGGGGAGATAGCCCGCGCGGTACGCGGCGATCCGGGAGGCGAGATCCCCCGCCGCCGCGGCGGTCAGCGCCCGCCGGGCAGCCAGCGCGGTCAGCTCCGCGCCCCGCCGGGAGCGGACGAACACCAAGGTGCGGGCGCCCTCGAGCACCAGGTCGGCCAGCAGCCGGGCGGCCTCGGCACCCGCTGAGCGGCGCACCGGTGCCCCGTTCTCACCGGTCAGCTCGGCCAGCAGCGGTGGCTCCCACAGCGCCACGGTGCGCTCGCCGCACGGGGAGGCGTCCTCGGTGACGGCCACCGTGCCCAGCCCGGTGAGCTGGGACGCTGACGCAGCCGGGTCGGCAACCGTCGCCGACGCGAGCACGAACACCGGATGCGCGCCGTAATGGGCGGCGACCCGGCGCAACCGGCGCAGCAGCAGGGCGACGTGCGAGCCGAACACCCCGCAGTAGGCGTGGCACTCGTCGATCACCACGAAGCGCAGCCGCCGCAGCAGGCGGGCCCAGCGGTCGTGCCGGGCCAGCAGGCTGTGGTGCACCATGTCCGGGTTGGTGAACACCCACCTGGCGTGCGCGCGCACCCAGTCCCGCTGCGCCATCGGGGTGTCCCCGTCGTAGCCGGCTGGCCGCACCCCGTCCAGGCCCAGCGCGCGCACCGCCCGGATCTGGTCGGCACCCAACGCCTTGGTGGGCGCGAGGTACAGCGCGGTGCTGCGCTGATGCTCGAGGAGTTCGGTGAGCACCGGCAGCTGGTAGGCCAGCGACTTACCCGACGCGGTACCGGTGGCGACCACGACGTGGCGGCCCGCCCGGGCCAGCTCCGCGGCGGTGACCTGGTGCACCCACGGTGCCGCCACCCCCGCCGTCTCCAGGGCCTCGCGCAGCCGGGCGGGTACCCAGGGCGGCCACGGCACCGTCGTCGCCGTCCGGGCCGGGATCGTCACGGCGTGCCGCAGCGGCGATTCACCGCCGGCGCTGGTGAGCAGGCGCTGCAGGAGAGCCTGCCCGCGCCCGTCACCGCGCAGCACCGCCTCCCGCCTCCGTCCGCCAGCAGCTTACCGGCACCGGCCGACGTGACCAGCGATGGCAGCGCCTAGACTGATCGGCCTGGCTGCCGTCGGGAGAGGCGGCGCGGTTCGGTGCACTGCACGAAAATCAGGAGGACGGATGTCCGGGTTCATCCTCGCCCAGGGCGGGGGGCTCGAACTGAGCGGGGGTGACTACGCCGTCGTCGGTGTGGTCGCTGTCGTCGCGCTCGCGGCTCTGGCCGTCGGTGCCGTACTGCTCCGGGAGGTGCTGGCCGCAGGCCAGGGCACGCCCCGCATGCAGGACATCGGCCGGGCGGTCCAGGAGGGCGCCTCGGCCTACCTGAGCCGGCAGTTCAGGACGCTCTCCGTCTTCGCTTTGATTGTTTTCCTGCTGTTGTTCGTGCTCCCTGCCGAGAGCGTCAACGAACGGATCGGCCGCTCGATCTTCTTCCTGATCGGGGCGCTGTTCTCGGCGTCGATCGGCTATCTGGGCATGTGGCTGTCCACCCGCGCCAACATCCGGGTCGCGGCGGCATCCAATGAGTCCGGTGGCCGGGAGAAGGCCATGCGGATCGCGTTTCGCACCGGCGGCGTGGTGGGCATGGCCACCGTCGGCCTGGGCCTGTTCGGTGCCGCGCTGGTGGTGATGGTCTACGCCGGTCAGGCGCCCCGGGTGCTGGAGGGCTTCGGCTTCGGCGCCGCGCTGCTCGCGATGTTCATGCGGGTCGGCGGTGGCATCTTCACCAAGGCCGCCGACGTGGGTGGTGACCTGGTCGGCAAGGTCGAGGCGGGCATCCCGGAGGACGACCCGCGCAACGCCGCCACCATCGCCGACAACGTCGGCGACAACGTCGGCGACTGTGCGGGCATGGCCGCTGACCTGTTCGAGTCCTACGCGGTGACGCTGGTCGCGGCGCTGATCCTGGGCACCGCGGCATTCGGCCTCAAGGGCCTGCTGTTCCCGCTGATCGTGCCGGCGATCGGCGTGGTGACCGCGGTGATCGGCGTGTACATCACCCGGGCCCGGGCCGGTGAGCCGGGGCTGCGCGCGATCAACCGCTCCTTCTACATCTCCGCGGTGATCTCGGCGGTGGCCTGCACCGCGGCCGCCTTCTTGTACCTGCCCAGCAGCTTCAGCGAGCTCACCGGTGTCACGGACATCGACGGTCAGCTGACCAGCACGATCCCTGGCAGCCCGGAGCTCATCGCGGCGATCGCCGTGATCATCGGGATCATGCTGGCCGGGATCATCCTGTGGCTCACCGGCTACTTCACCGGCACCGAGCACCGCCCCGTCCGCGACGTCGGCACCAGCTCGCTGACCGGTGCCGCGACGGTCATCCTGGCCGGGATCTCGATCGGTTTCGAGTCGGCGGTGTACACCGCCCTGGTGATCGGCGGCGCGGTGTACGCGGCGTTCCTGCTGTCCGGCTCGGTCACCGTCGCGCTGTTCGCGATCGCGCTGGCCGGGACCGGGCTGCTGACCACGGTCGGCGTCATCGTCGCGATGGACACCTTCGGCCCGGTCAGCGACAACGCCCAGGGCATCGCCGAGATGTCCGGTGACGTGAAGGGCGAGGGGGTGGGCATCCTCACCGAGCTCGACGCGGTGGGCAACACCACCAAGGCGATCACCAAGGGCATCGCGATCGCCACCGCGGTGCTCGCCGCGACGGCGCTGTTCGGCTCCTACCGCGACGCCATCCGGTCCGCGGCCGCGAGCCTGGACCTCGATCAGGCGTTCAACGTCTCGGTGCCCAACGTGCTGGTCGGCCTCACCATCGGCGCCGCCGTGGTGTTCATGTTCTCCGGCCTGCTGATCAACGCGGTGTCCCGGGCCGCCGGAGCTGTGGTCTACGAGGTGCGTCGGCAGTTCCGGGACAATCCTGGGATCATGGACGGGTCGGTGCGACCGGAATACGGCCGGGTGGTTGACATCTGCACCAAGGACTCGCTGCGTGAGCTGGCCACCCCGGGCCTGCTCGCCGTGCTGACCCCGGTCGCGGTGGGCTTCGGCCTCGGCGTCGGCCCGCTGGCCGGCTTCCTGGCTGGCGCGATCGTCACCGGCACCCTGATGGCGATCTTCCTCGCCAACTCCGGCGGCGCCTGGGACAACGGCAAGAAGCTGGTCGAGGACGGCAACCACGGCGGCAAGGGCTCCGCCGCGCATGCCGCGACCGTCATCGGCGACACCGTCGGCGACCCGTTCAAGGACACCGCGGGCCCGGCGATCAACCCGCTGATCAAGGTGATGAACCTGGTCGCGGTGCTGATCGCGCCGGCCATCGTGACGATCTCGGCCGGCCCGAGCGCCGGGCTGCGGGTGGGTATCGCGCTGGCCGCCGCGGCGGTGATCGTGACGGCGGTGGTGGTGTCCAAGCGGCGGTCCACGTCGCTGGTGGATCCGACGCCAGCTAGGGTCACGGCGTGAGCTCTTGGTCATGGGCATCCCCAGCCTGCCGTTTCCCTAGCGTGTCCCCCTCTCGCCGCCGATCCGGCGTCATCGGCGTGGCGCTCGTCGTGGCGCTGGCCGGATGCGGTTCTGGGGAGGTCACGCCGCCCGCACCGCAGGTCACGGGGTCTGATCCGGTGGCCTGGGTCGGCGCGTTCTGCGGCGGGCTGGATAAAGTGCTCGCCGGGGTGGCCTTGCTCGCGAAGTCGCAGCCCACCCCGCAGGGCCAGAAGGACGGCCTGCTCGAGTTCTCGGACAGCGCCCAGCGGGCGTTCGCCACGACCGCCCAGCAGCTCGGGCAGGTCGGCCAGCCGCGGATCACCGACGGCAAGCGGGTCCATGACGCCGCGGTGGACTTCTTCACCAAGACCGCCGGGACGATCGGTGAGCAGCGCGCGAAGCTCGCCGGGCTGGATGCGAACGCCCCGGACTTCCTGGAGAAAGCCGGCCAGCTCCAAGGCCCCGATCTCGGTGCAGCCACCACCCAGGTGCAGGAGCTGACCAGCAACGCGGAACTGGCGCCTGCGTTCGGCACCGCGCCGGAGTGCCAGCGGCTGAGAACTCCCGCCACGCCCCGCTGACGGTGTTCGTGGCTCGCTGACTGCCCCCCGGTCCCGTGAGTTGTGCACACTGGGGCGGGGGATCGGGGCATGACGAGTCGCACACCGAGGTAGGTCGAGCGTGGCAAGATCGAAAACGGCAGGGACGGATGGCGCGTCCGGCGGCCGGCGGCGCGGCAGTGCCGTCAACCGGGCCGCCGACCGGGCCGCTGACGGGGCGGGTTCGCACGGCGCGGGGTCCAATGGCGCGGGGACCACCGGCTCCCGTCGTCGCCTGGTGATCGTGGAGTCGCCCACGAAGGCCCGCAAGATCGCCCCCTACCTCGGCTCGGACTACGTGGTCGAGTCCTCCCGGGGGCACATCCGCGACTTGCCCAGGGGTGCTGCCGACGTGCCCGCCAAGCACAAGGGCGAGTCCTGGGCCCGGCTGGGCGTGGACGTCGACAACGCCTTCGAGCCGCTCTACATCGTCACCCCGGACAAGAAGTCCACCGTCACCGAGCTGCGGGAGGCGCTCAAGGGCGTCGATGAGCTCTACCTCGCCACCGACGCCGACCGTGAGGGTGAGGCCATCGCCTGGCACCTGCTGCAGACCCTCAAGCCGAAGGTGCCGGTCCGCCGGATGGTCTTCCACGAGATCACCGAGCCGGCCATCCGGGCCGCCGCGGAGCACCCCCGCGACCTGGACCAGGACCTGGTCGATGCGCAGGAGACCCGGCGCATCCTGGACCGGCTCTATGGCTACGAGGTCTCCCCGGTGCTGTGGAAGAAGGTGATGCCGAAGCTGTCCGCCGGGCGGGTGCAGTCGGTGGCCACCCGCATCATCGTGCGGCGCGAGCGTGAGCGGATGGCTTTCGTGCCCGCGTCCTACTGGGACCTGTCCGCCGTGCTGGACGCCGGGGCAGACGCCACGCCCCGCACGTTCGGTGCCCGGCTGGTCGGCGTCGACGGCCGCCGGGTCGCCACCGGGCGCGACTTCGGCCCCGACGGCCAGCCCAAGCGCGCCGGCAGCGACCTGCTGATCGTCGACGAGGTGCACGCCGGGCGGCTCGCCGGGGCGCTCGTCGACGCCCGGCTGGCCGTGTCCAGCGTGGAGGAGAAGCCCTACACCCGGCGGCCCTACCCGCCGTTCATGACCTCCACGCTGCAGCAGGAGGCAGGCCGCAAGCTGCGCTTCTCGGCCGAGCGGACGATGCGCATCGCCCAGCGGCTCTACGAGAACGGCTACATCACCTACATGCGGACCGACTCCACGACGCTGTCCGAGACGGCGATCACGGCGGCCCGGGCGCAGGCCCGCGAGCTGTACGGCGAGCGGTACCTGCACGGCAGCCCCCGGCAGTACACCCGCAAGGTGAAAAACGCCCAGGAGGCGCACGAGGCCATCCGGCCCGCTGGGGAAAGTTTCCAGACACCCGGCCAGGTGGCGCCCACCCTGGACGCCGACGAGTTCCGGCTCTACGAGCTGATCTGGCAGCGCACCGTCGCCTCCCAGATGGCCGACGCCCGGGGCACCACGATGAGCGTGAAGATCAACGGGGTGGCCGCGACCGGTGAGCAGTGCACGTTCGCGGCCTCCGGCCGCACCATCACCTTTGCCGGGTTCCTCAAGGCCTACGTCGAGACCGTCGACGAGGAGGCCGGGGGGGAGACCGACGACGCCGAGCGCAGGCTGCCGCAGCTGTCCGACGGTCATCCCGTCACCGCCCTCGAGCTGGCGCCCGAGGGGCACACCACCAGCCCGCCACCGCGCTACACCGAGCCGAGCCTGGTCCACGCGATGGAGGAGCTCGGCATCGGCCGCCCGTCCACCTACGCCTCGATCATCAACACCATCCAGGACCGCGGGTATGTGTGGAAACGCGGGTCGGCGCTGGTGCCGTCCTGGGTGGCCTTCGCGGTGGTCGGCCTCATGGAGCGGCACTTCGGGTGCCTGGTCGACTACGACTTCACCGCTGCCATGGAAGACGAGCTGGACTCCATCGCGGCCGGTGCGCAGCGGCGCACGGCCTGGCTGACCGGTTTCTACTTCGGCTCCGAGCAGGGCGCCACGATGTCGGTGGCCCGCGTCGGTGGGCTCAAGAAGCTGGTCGGGATGAACCTGGCGGAGATCGACGCCCGCGAGATCAACTCCATCCCGCTGTTCACCGACGATGCGGGCCGCGACGTGGTGGTCCGGGTCGGGCGCTACGGCCCCTACCTGGAAAAGGTCGTTGACGGGGAGTCACGGCGGGCGAACCTGCCCGACGACCTGCCACCCGACGAGCTGACCGCCGAGATCGCCGAGAAGCTGTTCGCCACCCCGATGGAGGGCCGCTCGCTGGGCACCGATCCAGGGACCGGGCACGAGATCGTCGCCAAGGAAGGCCGCTACGGGCCCTACGTCACCGAGGTGCTGCCCGATCAGGGCCCAGAAAAGGGTGCCGCCAAGAAGCCCAAGCCGCGGACCGGCTCGCTGCTCAAGTCCATGACGCTGGAGACGGTGACCCTCGACGATGCGCTGCGGCTGCTCTCGCTGCCCCGGCTGGTGGGCACCGACCCGGCGACCGGCCAGGAGATCACCGCGCAGAACGGCCGCTACGGGCCCTACCTCAAGCGGGGCACCGACTCCCGGTCCTTGGCCGACGAGGAGCAGATCTTCACCGTCACCCTCGACGAGGCGTGCACGATCTACGCCGAGCCCAAGCGCCGGGGCCGCCAGGCGGCCGCCAAGCCGCCGCTGCGTGAGCTGGCCGCCGACCCGGTGACCGGCAAGCCGATGGTGGTCAAGGAGGGCCGCTTCGGGCCGTACGTCACCGACGGGGAGGGCGTCAACGCGTCGCTGCGCAAGGGTGACAGCGTCGAGGCGCTCACCGACGAGCGTGCCGCTGAGCTGCTCGCCGACAAGCGCGCCAAGGGCCCCGCACCCCAGCGCCGTGGCGGCCGGAAGACCACGACCTCAGCCTGACGCCTCGTGTGCGCCCCGGGACGTGCGACCATGGCCACCATGAGCAGCGAGCCGACGTCGGACGCCTTGTTCGGGGTCGACGGCACCCAGTCGCCCGAGCTGTGGCCCGGGCTGAGTCGCGGCACCGGGCGGGACGCGCCGGAGCTGCCGCCGTTTGCCCTGCCGCCCCTCCCGGACTTCGGCCTGACACCGGAGGCCATTGCCGCCGCACTCGGTGAAGATCCCACCGGGCCGGTGGATCAGGACCCTGCCGCGGCGCGGACACCATCCGCCGAACCCGGCGGATCGCCGGCCCCGCAGCCTGGTGGCTCGCCGGCCCCGCAGCCTGATGGCTCGCCGGCCCCGCGCGCCGAACCTGCGCCGCCGGCGACCGGTCAGGCGCCCGCCAGCGCGGCGACCGGTTCCTCCTCGCGGTCCTCGCCGCTGGCCCCCCCGCTGTTCCCGTCCACTTCGTCGCGGTCGCGCAGGACCGCCAGGCTGCGTCGCCGCCAGCCGGTGGCAGCCGGGTCCGGCGCCCCAGTGCCGGCGGCTGACCTGCATCAGCGGGTCGGCCGCGATCGCCCCGGCGTGCCGCGGAGCAGCTCCGCCAATCTTGCCTTGGGTGCCGTCCTCTTCGTCTCGCTGATCATCGTTGCAGTGCTGATGTACTACATCATCACCGGCATCCTGGAGTCGATGTCCCGGCTCTTCCCCTGATCGGCTGTCCGCATTGAGCGGGCTCAGCGGGGCTACCGGGGCGCCGGTAAGCCCGCTGAGCCCGCTGGATGCGGGTGCGTGGGACACTCTCCAACGTGCTCAGGGGAGGTGTGATGCGGTGGGTGGTGGTGGTTGGGGTGCTTGCGGGGTACTCGGCCGCGGGGTGCTCGGCGGCGGGGGGTGGGGCGTCCGGGGGTGGTGATGTGGGGGCGTTGCCGGGGGGCGGGGCACCGGCCGATCCGATCCCGCCGGTGCGAAATCCCCGGAACCTGACCGCCATCGTGCCGTGCCTGCTGCTCACCCCGGCCCAGCTCGACGCCCATCGCATCGACCAGCCCGGCCGGCCCCAGGATGTCCTCGGCTCCTCCGGGTGCGAGTGGGACGACCGGGCCCGCACCCGCCAGATCGCGTTGTTCGTGGACATCGGCAATGACGTGCTGGGCAATGTTTATGCCCAGCGGGACGCGTTCCCGGTCTTCGAGCTCACCCAGGTGGCGGGTCAGCCTGCGATCCGCACCCAGGACAATGTGGACGCCACCTGCTATTTCCGGGTGGCTGCTGCCGAGGCGCAAACGCTGATCGTCCGGTTCACCTCGCTGCGGCAGGGCCGGGCGCAGACCTGCGGGCCGGCGAAGGAACTCGCCGAGGCCGTCATCGGCAACCTGCCGCCGCTGACGGCCTCGTCACCACCAGCATGATTCTGTCTGGAGGCGACGTGGGTGCACCGACCTCGACGACTCGGAGCAGCGTGGACCGGCTAGCCGAGCACCAGCTGGCGGGATCCACCGCGCACCGGGTGCGCGGTGTGCTGGCCATTGCGGCGTTCCGCCGGCTGTGGGGGGTCACGGCGCTCACCGCGACCGCGGAGTGGCTGTCCCTGCTGGCCCTGTCCGCGTTAGCCACCCAGCTCACCACTGGCTACCAGGCGCAGAGCTTCGCGCTCGGGGGTGTGGTGGCCACCAAGCTGCTGCCCGCATTGGTGCTCGGCCCGCTGGCCGGGGCGCTTGCCGACAAGCTGGATCGCCGGCACGTCATGGTGGTCTGCGACGTGCTGCGGGCCGGCCTGTTCCTGTCCATCCCGCTGGTCGGCGAGCTGGCCTGGCTGTTCGTGGCGACCTTCCTCATCGAGGTCTGCGCGATGTTCTGGATCCCGGCCAAGGACGCCTCGATCCCCAACCTGCTGCGCCGCCCCGACCAGGTGGAGACCGCCAACCAGCTCGCGCTGATCATGACGTACGGGGTGGCCGTGCTGGTCGCCTCCGGGGTGTTCACCGCGCTGTCCAAGCTCAGCCCCGATGCAACGGCCGATCTGGCGCTGACCATCAACGGCATCGCCTACGCATGCTGCGCGCTCGTGGTCGCAATCCGGATCCCGGAGATCTCCGGCCGGGCGGTGACCCGGGGCCGGGCCCAGCCCGGCCTGCTGTCGATGCTGCGCGACGGCGTCGTCTTCGTCCGCGGCACGCCGCTGGTCCGTGGCCTGGTCACCGGGATCATCGGCGCCTTCGCCGCGGGCGGTGCCGTCATCGCCTGCGCCAAGCTCTACGCCACCAGTCTGGGCGGTGGCGACGCCGCCTACGGGCTGCTGTTCGCGTCGCTGTTCGTGGGCCTGGGCCTAGGCCTGGCGCTGGCCCCCGTGGCTGCCCGCCGGATCCGGCACCCCCGGCTGTTCGGGCGCGCCATCGTCGGGGCCGGGCTGGCCCTGGTCACGGTCGCGCTGGCACCGCACCTGTTTGCCGCGCTGGCCGCCGTCATCCTGGTGGGCGCCGCCGCGGGGGCCGCCTTCCTCACTGGCCTGACCATCATCGGCGCGCAGGTGGCCGATGAGATGCGGGGCCGCACCATCGCGTTCGTGCAGTCGCTGGTCCGGCTCGTCCTGCTCGCCTCGATGGCGCTGGTCCCGCTTGCCGTCGGGCTGGTCCAGCAACGCACCCTCACGCTGTTCGGCGAGCCGGTGACCATCGACGGCACCCGCCCGGTGCTGCTGTGCGCGGGGCTGCTGACGGCCACGATCGGCCTGGCCGCCCACCGCCAGATGGACGACCGGCTCGACAGATCGCTGCTGGGCGACCTGCGTGCCGCGCCTCGTCCGCCGGGGGGTCGGGGGTGAGCGTGTGGGCGGCGGTGGTCGGCCAGGATCCGGCGGTTGCCGCATTGCGGGATGCCGCCCGGTCAGCCGGCGCCGGGCCGATGGGGGCGATGACCCACGCGTGGCTGTTCACCGGTCCCCCCGGCAGTGGCCGTTCGGTCGCGGCGCGGGCTTTCGCCGCCGCGCTGCAGTGCACCGATCCGGTGGCCGGGCCCGGGTGTGGCGCCTGCCAGGGCTGCCGGACCACGCTGGCCGGCACCCACGCCGACGTCTGTGCGGTGATACCCGAGGGGCTGTCCATCTCGGTGGCCGAGATGCGCGCGCTGGTGGCCGGAGCGTCGCGGCGGCCCTCGGCGGGCCGCTGGCAGGTGCTGCTCATCGAGGACGCCGACCGGCTCACCGAGGGCGCGGCCAACGCCCTGCTCAAGGCCGTGGAGGAGCCCCCGCCGCGGACCGTGTTCCTGCTCTGCGCGCCGTCGGACCACCCCGAGGACATCGCGGTGACGCTGCGCTCGCGCTGCCGGCCGGTGGGGCTGCGGACCCCGCCCGCCTCGGCGATCGCCGAGGTTCTCGTGCAGCGCGACGGGCTCGACGCCGGCACCGCGCGGTGGGCCGCGTCGGTGTGCGGTGGCCACGTCGGCCGGGCCCGCCGGCTGGCGACCGATCCCGAGGCCCGGACCCGCCGGGAGGCGGTGCTGCGGGTCCCGACCGCGCTGCGCGCACCGGCCGACGTGTTCACCCTGGCCGACGAGCTGGTCGCCGCCGCCGAGTCGGAGGCCAGCGGCCTGACGGTGGCCCGCAATGCGGCCGAGACCGAGGAGCTGGAGACGGCCCTGGGAGCCGGCGGAACCGGGAAGGGCGCGGCCGCGGCCACCCGTGGCACCAAGGGCGCCATCCGCGACCTGGAGCGCCGCCAGAAGTCCCGGGCCACCCGCACCCAGCGCGATGCGCTGGACCGCGCGCTGGTCGACCTGGCCGGGTTCTACCGCGACGCCCTGGTCACCGCTCTTGCGGCGCCGGTGGCCCTGACCCACCCCGACCGCGCGGCCGACATCGCCACCGTTGCCGGGCGGTTTCCGCCGGAGGCGTTGCTCGGCAAGCTGGAGGCGGTGCTCGGCTGCCGTGCGGCGCTGGAGCTCAACGTCAAGCCGCGGATCGCCGTCGAGGCGCTGACCAGCGCGTTGCAGAGCGGGTAGGCGGGCCGGGCAGGGGTCGTGCCACCAATTACACTGGGCTGCGCTGATCGAGCAGCGTCGCCGCCTTAGCTCAGTCGGACAGAGCGGCTCACTCGTAATGAGCAGGTCCGGGGTTCGATTCCCCGAGGCGGCTCCATACCTGACCAGCGGTTTCGCCTCAACCGGAACCGCTGAGCAGGTGGGGATCATGTCCGTGCGGTCGCAATGCGGTCGCAGCGCGCACCGACCGCTCGTTCACCAGCTCCGCGGCGGCCGCGTCCAAGACGCCACCGAGCGAGTCCGCAGCGGCCAACGCCGACTCCTTCGTCAGGTGCCCGTAGAGGTCCGCGGTGATCCCTGACTGGGCATGGCGCAGCGTCTTGGATACCAGCGCCAACGGCACACCCGAGGCGATCATCAGCGTCGCGGCGAGGTGCCGCAGATCATGAATCCGAACCCGGGGCAACCCAGCTTGCTCGGTCAGCTCATGGAAACGGTCCAGCACCCAGTCCGGCCGTAACGGAGCACCGTTGATCCGAGCGAACACCAGGTCGTCGTCCTTGTAGCAATCGGCCCACTCAGCGCGGTCGACGGCCTGCCGCTCGGCCTGCCGCTTGAAGGCGGCCACCACCCGCGCCGACAACCCGACACCGGCCGCGGAGCCTGTCGTCTTCGGCGCGGTGAACATCAGCTTCCCGGCGACGTCGGACAGCGTGCCCCGGTGCGGGTGGACGGAAAGAACTCGGGCGGTCAGGTCCACGTCCGACCAGTGCAGCGCCAGCGCCTCGCCACGGCGCAGCCCGGTGCCGATGATGACCTCGAACAGGTCGGTCAGCCGGTCGTTCACCCGGTGCGCGCAATCCAGAAACGTGACCGCCTGCGCCGCCGTCCACGGCTCCCGCTCGGCAGCTCGCACCGGGGGCAGGACGACGTGCTGGGCGACGTTGTGCGTCAGCCGACGACGCTTTACTGCATCTGCCAGCGCCGATGACAGCACCGCATGCACGTACCGGATCGTCGGAGCACCGCGGTCGGCGTCTTCAAGCTCGGCGATGAAAGCTGCCACGTGCTCGTGGCTCAGCTGCTCCAGGGGCAGCGCACCAAGCGCCGGGATCAGCTCGTTGGTGACGATCTCGGTGTACCGGTACATCGTCTTGGGCTTGAGCTTGTGGCGCTTCTCCTCCAACCAACCAGTGAGGTAAGCGGCCGTCTTCTGCCGGTCGTCGACCTTGACGCCGGCGCCGTGGCGGGCCAGCACCTCGGTCAGTGCCCGTTGAGCGGCGCTCTTGGTTGGGTAGCCGGACCGGCGCATCGTCCTACGCCGGCTGTCCACGCTGGGCACGTCTGCGGCGAACGCCCAAGTCCCGTGCTTGCGGTCACTGCCAAGCGTAGGGCAGCGCGCGCCGAGTTCGCGCCCGTCTTCACCACGGCAGTAGCAGCGGCGATACACCCGACCCTTGCTCACGGCCCTTGGCCTCCCGCGTTTGTCTTCGTTGCATCGCCTGGGGCGGGATGCCCCGACGTTTCCAACATAGCCTCACAAGTGAAAGAACGTGTCAATCTGTGTAATACTGTGCGGGTGAAGCTCACTGAATGGGCACGGCAGCAGGGAATCTCGTACCGCACCGCCTTGAACTGGTTCCACGCAGGCACGCTCCCGGCACCAGCCCGGCAGCTCCCGGCCGGGACCATCCTGGTCGATCCGGACCCTGGCACTGGTGAGCCTTGCCCGACCTGCGGGCGCCTGCTTCTCACGCAACCGATAGCTAAGAGAGGACCTTTCGTGACCGCTGCCGGATGGGGACCATGGCAACTGGACCTCGATCGCTTCGAGCTCGACCGCGCGCCGGGCTCAGCTGACAGCTACCCGATCGACCTGCTCACCTGTACCGACTCGGCCCAGGTCCTCGACTGGATCTGCCAGTACGCAGGCAGAAGCTGGGGTAACGACGCCGCCCTGGCGGGTCTCGTTCGTGCCCTGAACGACGTGCTCCATCCGCAGGCCACTCTGTGCTCGGAGGGTAAACCCACACGGCTATCGGACAAGCAGCTGCGGGCGCGCATCACCGCCGCCGCCCAAAGCAACACGCGGGCGGACCAAGTAACACCAACCGGATAACCCTTACCTCCTTGGGCTTATGCAGCACGGCTGTGTCGTACCTGCGTGGTAGCTCACCCCGTCCGGGCTCATGCTGCGTCCGTCCAAGCGTGGGTAGGTTCGTCTGCCTCCACGACAATCGGCACACCCAGGAACTCGGCCTGCATACACCCGACGAGTGCGGCGGTCGCTGCGGTCCCGTCCCGCTCGGGGACCATGGCGACAATCTCGTCGTGCACGGGCAGCAGCACGCTGGTGCCCCAAGGCGTATCGCGCCACCGCAGCAGGGCGTCGACGAGCAGCTCCCTGGCGCGGTGCGTTGAACCACGTAGTTCGGTGCCTTGTGCGGGTAGTCGCGGGGCAGGTGCACGACGGCGCCCGGCGCCGAGGGCGACCATGGCAGCGTTGCGCCGGTACCCAGCACTACGGCCGTGCCGGGCCCAGTCGGCGGGATGCGGCTCGGTGGTCCAGCCCCACCCGCGGGCGATGTCGTCGGCGAGCCGGTCAGCACCCCGCGCCCCGCCGTGCACAACGATGGGGAATGGCCATGCGCCGCCGATGCTGGTGCCCACCGAGCGCAAGTAGCCGCGGATCGCCGCAGCGATGGCTGGTTGGTCGGTCCAGGTGCGGCTACCGGTGATCAGGATCCGTATCGGTTGTCGGTCCATGGTGGTGCTCGCTTAGTTCCGCTGGCCGGGTCGGTAGTCCAGGCCCGGGATCCAGGTCACGACGTCATCCGGTGGGTAGGGGTGGGTGGCCTCGCGTTGCCCGTCCATACCGAGACGCTGCGTGCAGTGCCATTCGCTGAAGCGCTGGCCGGATGGCCCTGGTTCGCCGGCGTGTGATGATCCGCGGCTCATCGCGCGACCTTGGGGGTGCGGACGGTGATGGTCCACTCGGCGCCGCAGGGGCGGCAGGCCCAGGTGTCGGTGGTGGGGGTGCTGGCCACCCAGTAGGCGCCGTCGTGGTAGCAGTCGGGGCACTCGGGGCATGGTTGGTGGTGGGTGGTGGCCTTCTGGGTGGTCATGTGGTCCTCCGGGCTGGTGGTGCGGTGCTCCTGGCCCCGTTAGGGGGGCGGCGGGGTCTCCCCGCTGCCGCTTCGAGCGCCGCGCACGGCCGCGGAGGCTCACGGTCAAGGGCCGGAGAGCGAAGGATCTTGGGCGAGCGCAGCGGCCCGGAGGGCGGCCAAGAAGCTTCGCGTGCCCTTGATCGTGAGTGCGGCCGTGCGAAGCTCGGGGCCAGGAGCACCGCCCCGCCGCAGGCGGGTCCGCATAGGCGCTTGGCCTGCGCGGCCTTGAGCGCGGTTGTTCGTTGTCGGTGCGTTGCGCCACACTGGTGTGTATGGGCGGGACGTGGACTCCCCACACCCCTGACTGGGTTGCGCCATCTGTTAGCCAGATCGCCGACGAGCACTGGCTGGCCTATTCGATGCTGATGACCACCCGCTTGCCTTGGGCGGCTGGTGTCGCCGCCGCCGTCGCCTGGGTCCGTGGGGGACGTGTCGGCCCCATCACCTACCGCGACGAGCAGCCCGTGACCCGTGACCTGGCAGACGCCGAGTGCTGGGCCGCTGCCGCCGCCCGCGACCCGTTCGGCACCCTGCCGCTGAACACCATCTACACCCAGCTGCGGGTCACTCCCGCCGACCCGAAACCCGGACTGGACGTCAACTACAGCGTCGGCGCCTGGCGGGCCCTGCGGTGGCTGCTGGGCATCGAGGACCAGGACGCGCCCCTGCCCGTCCCGCGCCGCCACGATGACGGCCGTGTGTTCACCGGCGACGACGTCTATGCCGAGATCACCCGCGGCGACGACTCGCATCTGTCCCCGGAACGCCGCCAAGAGATCCGCCAGTACGCCAGTTTGCAGGCTGCCCAGTACCTGCACTATGACGGGCAGATCCGCGCCGTTCAGCAGACCCTGGCCAGCGTCAGCTGATTGTCGGCTAATACTCGGCACCTGAGTCCACCGGCGTCGGCTGGACCACCGGTGCCTCGTCTGCCACGTCGACCTCGTCGTTGAGCACCGCGGGATTCCCGTACCGCGCCACCGCGGCCTCGTCCTCCGTCGTGTCGGCTAGCGCGTCGAGCTCGGCCCGCGCCGCGATCTCCGCGACTGCTTCTTGCGCCCGCTCGACCTGACGGTGCGTTTCGTCCATCAAAGGCACCCGCCGCCGCTGCTCGAGACTTTCGTGTTCCCGCACATCCGTCGTCGCGGTCTCCCGAATATCCGGCGCCGCCGTTTCCGCCAGTCCCGTCTCCGCGACCGGCCCCGCCATGACCGGTTCGGCGTCGAGCTCCTCCCGGGCCGCCTCGAGCTCCGGGTCAGCCACCTCGACCTCGGCGACCTCCGTGGTCGCAGTCTCAGCCGCCGCCTGTTCGGCTCGGTGCACTTTGAGCCACTCCTGCGTGCTGGTCAAATCCGGGGGATTCGCCAGATCCACACCCCGCGCGGCCAGCTCATCACGGGCCGCCTCGGCCTGCGCCCTCGTCACCGCGGTGTGCGCGGCCCACATCGCCCGGTCGAGGTCACCCTGTTCGAGCGCCACCCGCTGATCCGCCAACACGTCGAGCTCCGCCGCCGCCTGCTCCGCCTCCGCCCGCACCATCTGCGCTCGCTGCGGATCCGATTCAGCGTCAACTTGCGCCGCGCACACCAGCGACCGCTCGCGGGCCTGCGCCTCCGCCCGCGCCACCGCCGTCAACTCGTCAGCCACATAGGGCGGCGCCCACCGTTCCTCACGCTCATACGCGGCGACCTGCGCCCGCAGCAAACCCTCCGTCGCCGCCCGCTGCTCCGGCCCCGCGTCCGGCAGATCCAGCGCCGCGTGCGCCACCCGCCACATCGCGTTCTTCTCTGGCAGGCCCGCCGGTGGGGCATCCCCCAACGCATCCGCCGGATCCTCATGGCCCAACATCTCCCGGCAGGCCGCCCCGATCCCCGCTTTGTCCTCCCACTCCAGTCGGGCCACCGGATCGTGGGGCACCTCACCCAACGCCTCGACCGCCCACTGCGGCCGCTCGATCGCGGTCTGGGTACCCAGCGCCGCGACCCGCTCGTCGGCGGCGTCCGCGTGGCGCTCCAGCCACGGTCGCCACTCGGTCGGCGTCGACGCTGGGATCAGCTCACCGAACGAGCGCACCGCCGGCGCCAGCTGGTCCCCGACCATGTTCGTCAGGCGCTTATGCAGCACCTGCGCCGGCGAATCCGCATTCGCGAAATTCCGGGCCCGCACCGCCTCACCCAACACCGCGACCGGGTCGTGCCCGGCCAGCTCGGCTCGGCGCAGCAACGAATCCACCGACCACATCGCCGGATCACTGGCCATCCGCGTCCGCTCGTCGGGATCCAGCTCGGCGGCGGCCACCAGCCGATCCAACGCCGCCCCGGTGCGTTGCTTCGTGATCGTGCTGATCCCGTCGATCAACACCCCGGCGTTCGTCGCCGTCGACGCCTGATCCCGCTCGGCCTGCTCGGCCTGGGCCAGCGCCCCGCGCTCAACCTGCGCGTGCTCCAACAGGTCCGCCAGGATCGACTCCGCCGTGCGCTGCTTCACCGCGGCGACCTCACCGGGCACCGAATCCCGCGCCGGCGCCTGCTGCGTGGGTGCATAGCCTGTATTGCGTTGCGTGCCCCGGGTCAAGCTCACCAACACCGACGCCGCATCCATTCCCGCGCCATACAGGGCGTGCCCGGTAGCGACGTTGCGGCCCTCCGCGGCATGCGCTGTCGACGCGTATCCCAGCGCCAGATGCCGGTCCACGTAATAGCCCGGCAATTGCATCTGATCACCCAACACTGGGCCTTCCGCGGACCGTTCCATAATCGGCGCCACCGTCAGCCCGCCGTCATCACGCAAACCGACCACCTGGTAGGTCTGGCGATTGATCGGCGCCGCCACATTGCCCGCCCAGCCCTTCAAATCCCACGCATTGCGCCGCGCCTGAACTAAATCCCCCACGCCCGCAGTCGTGCCTTGCAACCCCAGCGGCACACCCTCCGCCGACACCTTCCCCAATTCCACTAGCTTGTTACGCAACTCCGCTGACAACCGCGCCGTTTGCTCGTTCGTCCCGCACACCAGCAGCGACTCCATGCCCGCCAGGGTGTCCGCCAGCCAGCCCTGCCGGGCCTTCGCCTCCGTCGCCGCCAGCGACCCACCGGACACCAGCCGGCCGTGCTTGCTGTACTCGGCGATCGCCGTCGGTTTGCCGTCGCGCAAATCCAGCGACGCCTGCGCCTCCCACGGCGCCTCGAACCGGCGCACCGTGGTCAACTCGTAAGACAGGCCGTGATCGACCATGTCGGTCAGCGCACCACCCGGCCCGACCGGCCCGAGCTGCTTCGGGTCCCCGACGTTGAGCAGCTTCGCCCCGTGCGCGTCACATACCCGGCGCACCGCGGCCACATCGGCCCACGACGTCATCGACGCCTCGTCGATCGTCACGATCGCCCCCGGCCGCAACGCCAGCGCCGCATCCCCCGGCACCGCCTTCCCCTCCGCGATGCGTTCCTGCGCCCGCAGCCACGCCGTGACGTTGGCCCCCGTGAGCCCCTCCTCCGCGAGGCGATCCGTCGCTACCTGCGTCGAGGCCAGCCCGAACATCTGCCGCCCGGTCTCCCGCCACGCATCAGCGATCGCGCCCAGCAAAAACGACTTACCCGTACCGGGCGGCGCGGAGATCGTTTCCATCATCGCGCCCGACGTCAGCACCCCGATAAACGCCGCACGCTGATCGGCTCCCAGTTCCTTACTGGACTCCGCGTACCGGTCGACAAGCTCCAGGGCCTGCTCCATCGACAACGCCGCCGACCCGCGCAGCACCGCCGCCTCCCGCAGCAGCCGCTCACCCACTACCTGCTCCGGCGTCGAATAGGTCCGCGCCCCCGGCCCCTCATATACCGACCGACGATCGGCCAGCAGCAGCACTACCGGCGCATCATCAGCCCGCACCCCCTTATTCGCCGGGATCGCCTCCCGCAGGGTCGTGGCTGTCATCTCCTCCAGCACCTCGCGCACCAGCTCCGGCCCGATCCCCAGCCGCGCCGGCAGCGCCCGATCGACCTGCTTCGTCAGCTCCCCCTCGCGCCACACCGCTTTCTCCTGTCCCATCGTCGCCAACGCCCGCAGCTGCACATCCGCCGGAGACCACTCCGGCGCCTCCACTGGCTGGGCCGCCGCCGTGGCCACCGCCTCCGCTGTGGCCGCCAGGTCCTGCCCCACCGTCGCCTGGGTCTCGGCCACCCAGCGATCCATCCGCTGCTCCGCCGTCAGCGAATCGTGCGACTTCGTCGGCCGCGTCGCCATGGTCGCCTGCTTCCCCAACTTCCCCCACTCATGCAGCGACGGCTCCCGCCCATACCGCTCCCGGAACACTTCGGCGAGCTCCTCGGTCTTCGGATCGATCGCCGCGGTTCGCTTCGAAAACTGGGCCATCAGCGCCGGATCTACTCCCATCAGTTCGCGGGCCACCCCATCGGGCCGCAGCTCCACCCGCAGCCCGGCCCGCTGCGCCGCGTACGCCTCCATTGCCCGCTCGCCTACCGCACCAGCACCGGCCTTCCATGCCCGAAGGGCTGGCCGATCCAGCGCCCGCCACTTCCCGTCGGCGCACAGCTGCCGGTTCAGCACCGCCTGGTGCACGTGCAGGTGCGGATCGTGCGTCCGGGAATCATGCTGCAAGAACTGGGCGACCACCCACTGATGCGAATCGATCCACCGGTTACCACCCGGGCCGCCCCACTTGCCCACCCGCCCATACCCGGCGTGGTCCTCCAGGTAGTCGATGCTCGCCCGGGCGCCCACCCGGGCGGCTTCATCGACGGTGCGTTGTAGCTCCTCCCACCGGGCGGCCTCATGTAGGTCACCCGCCCGGTAGGCGAGGTTGCTCGCCCGCTCAAATGCCGCACCCGCTACCGACCACGATTTAGGCGCATTGAACGTCAGATCAATAAACGACACCGCCTGATGCGCCGCCCGCTCCGCGTGCGCCCACAACTCCGCTCGCCGCTCCGGCCCCGCAAGGGGCTCCTGCTCCAGCGCCTTCTCGTACAGTTGCTCGGGTGTCTGGTAATGCCTGTGACCCGCCGACAGCATCCGCGCCTCACCCCATGTGGCCCGGCTATGTGCTGCCTCGTCCCGCGGATCCAGCAGCTCGCTGTAGATCGCCTCCATTAGGTCGGCGTCGACCCGACCGGCCAGACCCAGCGCCGCGGCACCCCGCCCGTACCAGACCCCCGGAGGCTCACCCGCGGCCACCGCTGCTGTGTAGTAACCCTCGCGTCCGGCGGTCACCGCGTCGGTCAGATACCGGGTGTCGTGCCCCGGGCTCATGCTCAACACACCGGGCTCTTGATCTTGCCGTTGCCCGAGCGGAACGCGAGGTCATGGCCCAGTGGATCAGGATAACTTGGTCTGACCCTTCTTGTGATCTTGTAGTGTTGATCTTTAGGTGATCTTGTGGTGTTCATCTGTTGCTCTGTGGTGGATCTTGGGGTGTTCATCGTTGTTCTTGTCCTTGATCGTCTCTGGTGCTTGATCGGATCTGGGGGACTTCGGGGGGTGGTTACTGGTTCTGGCTTCGCGTCTGGGTTTGATCTTCTTCTGCTGCTTCGTTGAGTTCGGTTTGTGTGGGTTCTGGTATGTGCTTGTTGATCCATTCGGTGGTGATGCGGTGGGCTGCGTCGTGGAGTGGCGCGGTCGTCGGCTGGGTGCGGGACCGGTCGCCGCCGGGCATGTGGCGGGTCAGGTCGCAGTCCTTGTAGGGCGCGCCGCCGAGGCGGCGGAGCACCCCGGGTAGGAACCGCTCGTGCCATTCCGACGCCTTGCTGATCGAGCTGGTGGGCGGGCTGTAGGCCTCCCGGTGGCTCTGCGCCAGGCAGTACAGTTCCTCGACCGCCGCCGGGTGCCACAGCCAGCACGTCGGTAGGCGGGCGCCCGGGTACCACAGGTAGACGTCGCCCACCCATCCGGCGAGCCACTGCAATGCCTCCAGGGCCTCACCCGGGTCACCCACCAACAGCCACGAGGTGGGCGGCGGGTGCTGGGTGGGTATTTGCTCGACCAGGGCGGCCACGTCGCCCGCCAGGCCGCGCAGCAGCTCCTCCTGGGTGGCCTGCGCTCGCTGCACCCGCTCAAGCTGGCGGGCGAGCGCCGCGACCGGGTCGAGCTCGCCCAGCGGATCCTCGTCCGCTGGGCGACCACGCCGCCCTACCATCACCGATCACCGGCCGGGACCGGGACCGGCTCGTCGGCGGCCTCGATGAGCTCCTGCTCCATCGCCTCGACGATCGCCCGGGCGGCCACGCCTTCGGCCCTCAGCGCCCGCCGCAGGTCCCACCGTCGCCATCCGGGGCGCATCCGGCCCACGGTCGGTGACGTCTCGGGTGGGAAGACCACCACCGTGCCGCGCGGCAGCTCCCGCAGTTGCGCCAGCGTGAGCACCGGGACCCGCCGCACCCCAGCGGGGGTGAGTTCGTCGCGGTGGCCCGACAGTGTCACCCAGTGTTCGAGGTCTTCGGTGTCCTGCCCGTAGGCGTGCAGGATCGTGGCTCCGGTGTTGTTCGCGATCGCCCGGGCACCGGCCTGGCCCCATCGGCTTACCATCTGCGCGCGCGACTGGAACGCCGCGATGATTGAAATACCGTGGGACCCGAAGTCCGACGTCCACTCGGGCAGCGGGACGGGGCAGATGTTGGCGACCTCGTCGAGGACCAGCCGCAGTCCCGGATCCAGCCGGCCACCCGGGCGTTGCGCCGCGATCCGTTTGGCCTCCCGGGAGATGTACCCGGCTAGCGCCGACATCAGCGGACCCAGGCGGCTCTTGGCTTCGGCGAACAGGTAGATCGTGGAGTGCTCCGCGAGCAGCTCGTGCACGTCGAGCTTCGCCGCGCCCTGGGTCGCTTCCCGGGCCCGGGTGCTGGCCAGCCAGGCCAGCGCGGGCATGATCGTGAACGTGACCGAGGTGCGGGTCCGGGAGTTCGTGTCGAAGAACTGCTCAGCGGAGGGCACGAACGCATACGCCGAGGGTGAGGTCCGCAGCAGTGCCATCACCTGACGCTCCGACGCATCGGGCTGCGCGACCCACCGCAGCACGTCGGTCATCGTGTGCCCGCCCAGCGCCGCGGCGTGCAGGAACCCGGTCAGCACCCGCTGCGCCTGGTCGTCCCACCGCTTACCGTCCCCGTCGGACGCGCCGACCCCACCGGAGATCAGGTCCGTAGCCCGCTCGTCGGCGCGCTCCGCATCGGCACAGTCGGTCAGCGGGTCGAACGCGATCGTGTTGGGCAGCGTGCCCAACTCCAGCGGGTTGAAACACCGCACCGGGCCCCGCTTGGCGCGCATCCCGTGGGTCAGGTGATAGATGTCGACCTTCGTGGAGGTCACCAGCAGCGGCCCCGCCCAGTCGATCACCCAGTGGATCAGCTGCCCCGTCTTGCCCCGCCGCGGGCGCCCGAACACGCACAGCACCTCCTCGATCGGGACCCACACCCGGATCGACCACCCCACCCGGCACACCGGGATCGCGTACGCCTTCACCGTGGTCATCCACCGTTCCCACCGGGTCAGCGAGGCGAACGTGGGCCGGAGCACCGTCGCTCTGCGCTTCATCGCCCACGCGCTGGAGTGCCACACCAGCGCCCACCGGCTGGCCATCCCCTCATGGCGGGTGTTGCGCCGGTTCCACCGCGCCACCGTCGACTGGGCACTGCGGTGCTGCCAGCGCACCCACCCCACCCAGCCCACCGCGATCGCCGCCGGTATCACCAGCCACCAGCCGCCGACCAGGTAGGTCGCCAGGGCCGCGATCGCCCCCCACAACACCATCAGCGCCGGTGTTCGCCGATGCCGCGCCAGCTCCGCCAACCCCAGCGAGAACACCACCCCGATCAGTTCAACCTTAGTTGTGAGACTCATCGCTGGTCATTCCCCTTGTGTCGAGTTCGGTGATAAATGCGAGGCTTTCTGGCATGGGGGTACTCCATTCACCAGTCGGGATAGCGGACTTGCGCCGCGAGGAAAGTAACTAACCGGTACTAGCGCGCTTAACGCTTCTTCCGGTAAGCCTGGCGGCTCTCCCATGTTCGCTTTATGTCGTGCGTAGCGCGAGCATCCTCAGCCCACATGCGGCCCACATAGAAACCACCGACCGCGCCAAGGAGAATCCAGACCAGGATTACTTCCATCAGTCATCACCCGAAACAACCGCGTCAGCGGTCACTGCCGCAGGCTGCTCGTAGGCCTGCGCTGGCGCCGGCTCGTGCGCTGGCTCCCGGTTGGCCAGTTCCTGCACTGCCGCCCTGGCTTCGGCCACGACCTCCTCCAAGGGGCGACGGTCGTGGTCGTCCCAGTCCCCGTCGTCCCACACCGCCTCCGAGGCAGCGATCGCCGCCGCCTCCGCCATCAACGTCCCAGCGGAGACGTGCGTAGGCGTGTCCGGGATCAGGCAGCCGCGCCCGTCGGGAGTTCGCTGCTCAGGATGCTGCGGAAGATTCCCGGCCAGCCACCATTGCGTCTTGGCGGCCTCGTCCGCGAGCCACTGTCGGGTCTTGGCTTCCACTGGGTCACCAGCATCGGCCACGTACGCCGGTGCCCACGCCTCCTCCCGGACCCGCGCCGCTACCTGCGCCCGCAGCGGCCCCTTCGACGCTGCGCTGGTCTGCGGGGAGGGGTCGAGCTCGGCGGCCGGGTCACCGGCCGTGGCCCGCTCGTCTTCCTGGGAGCTGCCCTGGGCGTCGTGGGCCGCATCAGTGGAGGTGAGCTGATCCGCGGCTGCGGACTCCCGACCGATGCGGATGGAGGTCAGTGCCCGCTGGGCGGCGGCCACAGTGACCGGATCATCTGAGTGCGCTTGGCCAGTCCAGTAAGCGACCTGGTCGAAGCTGCCGTCGCTGCGGTAGTAGTTCGGATGCGCAACGGGCGCGGCAGCGGTGCCGGCCGGGTCGTTGGTCGCGGCGAGTTGGTCTTCCCGGGAGCTGCCCCAGGCGTCGTCGACGTCCTCGACCGTGGCGCCCTTGGCCAGGGCCAGCTGCTCCTGCGTCCACTCAATCATCAGCGCGACGTCGTGCTCGTCGGCCGCCCGAACGTGGCCCTCCCCCAGGTCCTGCCGAAGCCCCTCCACCTGCGCGTCGAGCTGGTCGATCCGCGCGTCAAGCTTGTAGGCTTCAACCACCATCTCATTCGAGGGACGCTCGTCGTTGGTGACCTGGTGGACAGCTGGCTCCTCGTCATCAAGCGTCGCTGGCTGGGTGTCGTCGACGGTGCCGAGGGCTTCCGGGTTCGCCCGGGCCCAGGCACCCGCGATTTCGTCTTCCGCTTCCCGCTGCTGCGGGGTCAGCCCGTCCAGGTAGCAGCCAAGGGCCTCCTGCGCGGCCAGCTCCGCGCCCCAGTCGTCGCGTGCCTGGCGGGCGTCAGCCGCAGCCCCGTGGCGTTGGGCCGCCGCTGCCTGCTCGTCACGCTGATCCGCCTGCGGTGCCTCCTGCCGCAGGTACCCGGGAGCGTCAGCACTGTCCAGCTCGTCCTCGAAGCTGGAGTGGTGGTCGGTCATCGTCGGGGTGTCCTTTCTCGGGGTCTGGGCGGGGTCCCGCTGGCCCGGCCGCGGGGGAGGCCGAGCCGGGCCAGCGGGGGGAAACTGGTCAGAACGGCGGCTCATCACCGGGCGGCTTCTGCGGGCCGCGCACGTTGGCCCAGGGGTCAACCGCAGCGTTGGCGGGAGGAGCGGAGTCGCTGCCGTTGCCACCGCTGCGGGTGGCCTTGGTGATTGCCACGGTGGCGAACTTGAGGCTGGCGCCGATGTCGTCGACTTCCAGCTCCAGGCTGGTGCGCCGCACGTCCTCGCGGGTCTCCCACTGCCTCGACCGCAGCCGCCCGGTCACGATTACCCGGGATCCGCGGGTCAGGGACTCCGCGACGTTCTCCGCGGGCTGGCGCCACAGGTTGCACCGGATCGAGATCGGCTCCCCGTCGGACCACTCATTGCTCGCCCGGTCGTAGCGGCGGGGGGTGCTGATCACGGTGAAGTTCGCGACAGGGGCGCCGGTGGGGGTGAAGCGCAGTTCGGGGTCGGCGGCCAAATTTCCGGTGATGGTCAGGGTCGTCTCGTTCATCGGGAGTTCCTTCCTGTCCTGGGTGGTGGGTGTCTCGGTGACGGAGCCTTGCTTGAGCACAGTGCGGTGGGGGTCCGCAGGATGGCGGGGGTTCTGGCTGGTCGGCCCGGGTGTGATCCCGCCGGGAACCCCCACGGGGGCTTGTCTCACCCGGGCCGATCGGTCAGGTTCATCGGCGCTGGCCCCCACCGGGCTGTGCGGACCTTCGGCCGGCATCGTGATCGCCCCAGCCAGGACAGAGACCGCCCGAACGTGACAGCGGCTAGCCATCACCGGACCCACCCGTCGACTCGCGCTCTGCTGGCATCCCGGCGCCGTTGAGCACGGGCTGTCTCCCCGCCCGGACCCGGGCCAGCGCTGTCTTGACCGCGTGATCAGTGGGCTTCGGGTCGGGTAGCAGGTCGGTGATCCGGCGGCGCCCGATCGTGGGGTCGTCAGCTTCGTCGAGGATCCGCGCGATCAGCGCGTCCAGATCGGTACCGGGCGGCCCCGGCGACGGTGCCGGGGTGACCTCCCCGGGCGCCCGCTGCGGCTCCGGCGCTGGTGGGGTCACGACCGACTCGTACGCTTGAACCTGGTCGCCACCGTGGCGATCAACCGGGGTGACCGGCTCCGTGGACGTCGGCTCGTCCACGTTGACCGGTACCACCGGTGCCGCAGCGACGATCACGGGCGCAACCTGCTCGGCGTCCGGCTCCGGGACCGGCCCCGGGATCACGATCGGCTGCGGCGCGACCACCGGAGTCGGTGGCGACACCCACGACGAGGGCGCAACCACCCGCTGGTACGTCGGAGCCGGAAGATCTATCGCGACCGGCGCAGCGGGGTGAACCGGCGCCGGCGCAGCGGCCCGCTCCAGGTCCTCGATGATCGCCGCCATGTGCCGGCGCACCCGGGGCGCAGCCTCGGCCAGCCCCAGCACCAAACCCGGGGCCACCGAGTGCAGCCAGATCCCGGCGAAGGACTGCGTCGCCGCTGACGCCCAGATGTTCATGCCCCAGGTGGCCAGCCCGGCGTACCACTTCGTGATCGTCAGCCACTGCACTTTGGGCTTGCCGTAGTCGGCCAGCAGCCCCTCGAACACGATCGCGGCCGCCATGGTCAGCGACGCCATCGGGTCCAGTAGCCACGCGATCCACCACTGCACCCCGAACTGCGGGTGCCCCTGTGCGGCGAACTGCTGCACGTTGACCATGGTGAACACCAGCGCTAACACCAGGACCACGGCCAGGATCTGCACCCCGTGGCGGCCCATCCGCAGCACCCAGGCCGCGTCCTTCGGCTTCGCGCTCACGGCCCGGCCTCCAGCACCGGTGGCGCCGGCCGCTGCGCCATCGCCAGCGCCGCTGCTGTAGCCGCCACATCCCGGTAATCCAGCGCGACCGGGGTCTCGACGTGCACGTGGATCGCCGGCATCGCCGCCGCCGGCGTGGCGAACCGCTGGGACTCGACACGGTCCAGCTCAGCGGTTAGTTCCGCG